>CAZOIS010000005.1:0-64845 GCA_964579865.1 uncultured Lentisphaeraceae bacterium
GACGCCCGCCGCAAGCAGCGCGAGCGCCCATAGCGCTGTCACCGTATTCACCGTCTTCATCGATGCGTCCCCTTTTTTTCCATCGCGAGTTCTCTGTAGCTTAGGGGATGCGGATAGAGAAAGTCAATGCGCCCGGCAGCCTTGTCGAGGCAAGCCAGCCGGCCACCTCATGGCACACCCTAATTCCGGAACAGCCCCTCGAAGAAAGCCGAGAGCGAAGAGCGTTTCCCCTCCTCCGCCGCCTGCGCGGGCGGGCTCAGCTTGAGCAGCCGGACGCTGTGCCCCGCCATCTCGATGTCGCGCTCATATCGGCCCGATGCGACCGAAACCGGCTCGGCGGTTTCCGTCACCTGCGCCAGCCGCGCGTACTTCTCCTTGTTCTTCCTGAAGACTTCCTCGCCGGGCTTGCCGTACTGGAGCGACACGCCGCCCTCGTAACGGCCGGCCTGCGGCAGCGGCTTCACGCCGGCCGCGCGGCAGTCGGCCGCGAACGCATAGGCCCACGACGCGTGCTCCGCGTCGACGAGGCTCTCCGCCAGCGTCCAGGCGGCGCCGCGTCTCATCCTCTCGTCCCGCACCACCAGATGCACCTTCTCCGGCACGGAGGGGCGCCGGCGCGCGCGGTGGTTGTAGAGCAGCACGTAGAGGTCGTCGCCCTTGCGGCAGGCGACGGCGCCGCAGTCGGCGGCCGAGTCGGCGCGGACCTCAGCTTCCACGCGATGCCCGTCCGCCATGCGGTCGAGCATCGCGATCACCTGCGTCCGGGGATGAAGGATGCCCCCCGTCGTCTGCGCCCACTCATAGACCTGCCGGATGTTGTAGCGAAAAACGCGGTCGGCCATCCCGGCGTAGAAGCTCGCCGCCCACTCCGTGGTGTCGCCGGCCCACAGGCGGCGGCCGCTCTCGTCGTGCAGCACCGTGAATTCGCCGATGACCAGCGGCGTGTCGCGGAACTGCGGATAGCGCGCCAGGCGCTCGCGCATCAGGTTGACGGCCTCGTCGAAGTCCGACAGCGGGCGGCCGACGCGCGCGTACCACGAGCAGGAGAACCAGTCCATCCGCGCGCCGGTCCCGCCCGTGACCGCATTCGTGCCGCGCGCGGCGTGGTCGATGATGTCCAAGCCCCACATCCCGCGCGTCTTTGTGCCGAACTGGCCTTCCCGCGGGTTCAGGATGTTGCCCGGCCCGACGCGGGCGGCCGGCAGCAGGTTCGTCACCGCCGTGACGGTGTGGTCGTAGTGGGCGAAATACTGCTCGCGCGTGCCGGTCCAGTGGCCGGGCAGCAGATCCGGCTCCGTCCCGACGCGGAACCACCACTGCGAGACGCGCTCCTTGCCGAAGGCGTCGATCATCGCACGCAGGGCGGCATCGACATAGCGCGCCCAGAGGCGCTCGTCGTCCGGCGGCGCGGTGTTGCCGTAGGTGTTTTCCTGAGGCGGATGGCTCATCGCGTACGGCGTGTTGTCGAGAACGACCCACGGCGTGAAGCCGCCGTCGAGCATCGCCTGCAGCTGCGCGATCAGCCCCGAGAAGTCGACATCGAGCCGTCCGTCCGGCAGCAGGCCGCGGTACCAGACGTTCTGGTCGGGATAGCGTCCGCCCAGCAGATAGACGGCGTTGATCTGGGTGATGAAAGGCTGGCCCTTCTTGAGATTTTCCGCATACCCCTTCTGCAGGAAGCGGTGCGGCCCGTTGCAGTTGGCCACGGTCCAGAACCGGTAGCAGGGGCCGACCAGCCGATCGGCCCGGACGGTGACCGTCCGCTTGCCCGGCTTCAGCTCCGAAAGCGCCTCGGACAAAAGCAGAGGTCGGGTCGAGAGCGCCAGCCGGCGCACCTTGCCCGGCCACGGGGCACCCCTGTTCTTTCCGCCCAGCTCGCAGCGCGCAGGCCACGGGTCCATCACGCGCCCGACGCCCTCGCCCGCCAGTTCGCCGTCGGCCAGCAGCGCGAACGACACCTCGTTCGTCAGCGTCTCGCCGTCGTCCTCCTTTGCCGGCTGCCAGCCGAATTGAAGCCGGTGCCACGAGCCGGGGGACCACTTCGCCGCTTCGGGAAGCGTCACGGAGGCGAAGAACGCCTCGCCGCCCTTGTAGACGGCCCACAGCGATCCGTTGCGGAAGAACAGCGAGGCATGCACATGGGACTGCGACTGGGCATGGAACAACGCCGCGTCCCCGCCGCAAGGCCACTCCGGCGGCATCTGGCACTCGACCTCAATCAGGCCTTGCGTGGCGGTCAGCCACGGCGTGGTGTCGGCCGTGACAATCCCCGCCGAAAAATCCAGGCCATCGGATGAATCGACGGGCAGCGCCCCGTCCCGCAGTCCGGAGGGGACGGCCTGGGCGGCGGCACACGCAAGTAAAAGCCATGCGGCGACCGACCCGTGACGGAAGCGAAGCGTCTGTCCTTTTGTGCCCGCGCCGCGCCCCAGACCACAGCGTCGATCGACACCCGACCGCGTGGCGGCCGTCCCCGATGTGCATAATGTCATGTTTTGCCTCTTATTGAACACGGATGAGCGTCCCCCGCACAACGCTGAAGTACAAGAGATCGCCAGGATTCACAAGTCCGCTGGACACGCGCCAGCAGTCGAGCAAGCCGTCGAAGCTCTGCGCGCCGCCCGCCTGTCCGCCGATCAGAAAACGGTGGTTCTCGTGGTTGAAGAAGGGCGACACCGCGTTCTGGGCCGCCCCCGCCGACACGCCGTCGAGATAGAGGGTCCATCGGCCGCGGTTATCATTGACGGAGGGATCGTAGGCCAACGCCACATGCCGCCACCGGCCCGCCAACTGCGAACCCGGCAGAACCGCGAGGTCCGCGTCGATGATGAGATCCGTTCCCGTATACACGTTGGTGACGGCGGTGCTGCAGGCGATGCGGAACGCCACGTCGCTGCCGCGCTTCTCAAGGCTCAGGAGCCAGCCCGACGGGACTTGGTACAGGATCCGGCTGGCCGTGCCGACAGGAATCAACTGAATTCCCGCCTCGCGGTCGAAGCGTGTGCCGGCCAGCGCCTGAACGCCGCGGTCCGCCCCGCCGTCCCATTTCATCCACCCCTCCACGGTGAACGGCTGATCGAGCTCCAGCTTGACGCCGAGGTTGCCGGCCGTCAGCGCCGTGCCGTTCGTGAACTGGAGCGCGCCCGCATTGGCCGCCGGATCGCCGATAAAGCCAGGCGTGTCGTCATACTTGAGAAGCGACTTGGCGACACCCTGGCTGCTGCCTGCAGGCACGGCCGTGTTGGTGGCGACGCCCAGCGCGAAACGCGGCTCCACCTGACTGGAGGCGTCGGCGGATGCGCCGTCGCTGTCGAGTTTCCAGTAGGCGAGCGTGGCGACCGCGCTCGTCGTGGCGACATAACCGCCGGCGTTCAGGAACTGGTTGGTCGCCAGAACGCCCTCCGTCACACGCACGAGATCCATGGAGCCGTAGACCGCGTCCGAATACGTGGTCGCGCGACCTCCGATAAGAAAACTGGCCGACGTATCGACTCGATCATAACTGTTCGAATACCGAAGTGTTCCCAGCGAACGGCCGTCCAGAAAACACTCCCAAGCCCCGTGATAGCCCGTTCCTGAGGCCGGATTGAAGGTCAGCGCCAGATGATGCCATTGGTTCAGCGCGGTTTCCGAGGCTCCGCCAATCGAGTCGGGGAAAGCGATGTAGCCGGGATTCGCGCTGAACCACAGACAGTACCGGCTGTTCAGGTTGTTGTAGTTCATAAACATCCAGCCGTTACCGGTGCCTCCGTTACCCCTGGGCGTGAAGATCACCTGACGGGACGTCAGCGCGGTAAAATTAATCCACGACTCGATCGTCCAAGCCGAATTGGTGCCCAGTTTCGAGCCGAGGCCATCGGTCGATCCAAGATACGAATACGTTCCCGTCGTACCGGTTCTGAACGCAACACTGCCTTGGTTGAAAGTCCGACTGCCCAGGAAATGGGCGCTCCCGTCCGGATTGGGAACCGAGGGCACCGCCTGCGCCGCATTGGACGTCACCTGTGTGAGGCTGTTTCCGACAGGCGCCTGCAGATGGTAGGCGTTCGCCACACGGTTCGAGAGGTCGAGCGAACCGTCGGCGTTCACGTCCAGCCGGTAGAACGCCAGCGTTTTAGGCAACGTGACAGTCGTGGGGGCCCCGGCGTTCAGAAACTGATTGGACACGAGCGCCAGGTCTGAAATCCTCCAGACGTCGTAAGCGCCCATGTTGTAGTAGATGGAACCGCCGGCATCGCCGCCCAGGCAGAACGTGCTCTGCGTTCCGGCCTTCGTCGGTGCGGTGAGGTTGGTGACCACGCCGTAGGAAGTCGAATTGACAAAGATCTCCCAGGTGCCCAAACCGCCGCCGCCTTCATGGTCATAGACGAGCGCGTAGTGGCACCATTTCTTGTAGTACGTGGCGGTTGGGACCGGCGTTCCGAATACCCGGCGCGCCGGGCGGTCATTGTAATCGTAGAGCGCGAAATAGAGGTTGTTCGTGTCGTCCAAGTTGTAGAAGCCGAAGCTCCATCCGCCGTCCGCCCACGTTGAACCCAGCGAAAAGAACGGCAGGTACGACCCGATCCCCGGCGGAGCTTGCGTGGTGTCGCGATAGTGCCACCCTTCCACGGTGAAGCTGTTCGTCAGGCTGTTGATGAAAGGCGTCACGCCCGCCGAGGCGAACAGCATGCCGTGCGGGTAGTAGACCGCGTTCGTACTGGACGTCGCGTCCAGCAAATCTGCCGTCGTGTCCGGGTTGGGCGGCAGCGGCGACCACGCCTGCGTCATGCCCGAGGGCAAGGCCGGGCGCGAGGACGGCGGCTCCTTCTGCTGGCCTTGAAGGATGACGTCGAAATCGTTCGTGGGATTCACCAGACAGCGCGCGTTGATGCCCGTGTAGGGCGAATAGTCGAGCTTCCAGAGTGCCACCGTCTTCGCGCACACCGTTGAAAACGCGCCGCCGCACAAAACGAAAAGCAACAGAGCCAAGCACCCCGCTCTCAACTTTCCCGTCATCATTTCGCTCCCTTCGCTTTCTTTGTTACCCAGCGCACACCGGGTTTACAAAATTCAATATACGCGTCTTTCCCCGTTTGTCGATACGTGGTTTGCGTATCTTTTTTCGACCTTTTGCGCAAAAAACGATCGCGCGTTACACTCCGCTGAAAGCGCCGGCGCGGCGGCGTCTTGTCCTCCATGGGCTGCAAATCGCCTGAAACGCGGGGGCGAGCGTCCTCGCGGGCAGCCTGTGCCGTTCAACGTCTTTTGCCGTGTTGTTCCACGAGTCTGAGCTCCCACGGTTCCAGTCTGACCTCCGTGTCCGCGCCCTGCACGCTCAGCCGCCCCTGCTGCGTCTTGCCGCTGACGTTGATCATGATGACGGCCGTGTCGCCGTCCGGTGCGCGAAAGGCGTTGTGCAGAATCGCCGGAAGGTCGTGGGTGACGACGATGGGACGCCAGCGCGGAACATCGCAAACCTTGACCCAGAAGGACAGCCGATAGCGCTTGCCGATGGCGAGCTTCTTGCCGTCGACGGGCAGGACTTGCTTGACATGGATGGCGTCGTCGTCCGTCGGACTGACCAGCCGGATGGCATAGGTGCCGCTGTGCACGTCTTTCTCTTCACGCCGGTATGAGCCCTTGAAAACTTTTCCCTGGTATTCGGAAATATGGCTCCAGCCCGCGGCGAGCCGGCCGGCGTCCGGCCAGGCTTCGAAACCGGGATTGCGCAACAGGTTTTCGCCCGTGCCGCCGACTTCCGTCAATTCGAAATCGTCGAAGAGCAGCGCGCCTTTCTGCCGCAGGCTCAAGGGAACGTGGAGTTCCGCGGAGCCAGAAGACACGGTGATGTCCAGGGTCTTGTGTTGCCACGGGCCCGTGCCCGCCGGTATGTCCACAGGGCATGAGGCGTGATCGATGAGAGCCGCCAAGCCCTTTTGCATCGTGTAGCACTGAACATCCAGCGACGCCGATTTACTGGCCGTCACCGTCTGGCTTGTCCGCTCGGCCTGCAGAAGAGGAGGATGGATCATGCGGCCCTGCATAAGATATTTGCCGGCGCCGGCCGCCGCCAGCTTCGCCCATTGGGACATGATCCGGAACACCGCGTTGCCTGAGCGCTGCACCTCGGCATAGTTGCCGTCGCCTTGCCGCTCGTCCAGCCGCACCTGGTCAAACCACACCGAGCCCTTGCCTTTGATGCGCAAGGTGATGCGCAAGGCCCGCGCGCCTTCCGGGATCGCGAAGGCCAGCTCGTCCTCCCGCCACCCCTGCCGCGGCGCGGCCTCGCGGGTCCACGCCCCGAGCTCTTTCCACAACTGCCAGTCGCTGTGGCTCATGGCCGCCAGGCTGACCGCGCCCGCGCCGCCGGACAGCTCGGACTTCATCGCGAAACGCAGGCGATAGCTCCGGCCGACCTGCAGGGCGCTCTCCGCCAAAGGCAGAACCTGATAGACATGGACGTCCTCGCGGTCTTCGCTGCCCGTCAGGCACAACGCCATCTGGCCCGCGCCGACGTCGGCCGCATCGAGCGTCACGCGCGCGGGGCCGTGCGGCTGGTTCCGCCAAACGGTCCAGCCCGACGGCTGGTCCGCCGACATCTCGAAATCACCGTTTTTGATCAGCGCCTCGCCGGGGAACTCGAGCTGCCGTGGCTTGCAGGACGGTATTTCGCCGCTGACGACCGCCTGGGCCAGGATCAGCGCCACCGGCTCGGTGTGGGACGGAATGTGGAACACCGGCAGATATTCATTGTACAGGTAAGGGAAGACCGGCGCATGCAGGCGCGGAGAGGGATCCCAGGGCCGAACGTTGATGACCGAGCGGGCGTGGCGGTAGTCGAAGAGGCCGAAATCCTGAACGAAAAGCTCTTGCGGAGACTCCATGCTGAAGACCATGCCCGGATAGTTCCGGTCGGACTGTTGCCGCAGTTGCCGCATCTGCTCGCGGAAGGCATCCGCATCCCAGCGGCCGAAGCCCGGCGGATGGCCGTGGTCCGGACTGAAGCAGACCGTGCGGTCGTCGGAGGGCCAGCGTCCGCCGACGACTTGGTCGAGCTGGACGACGTCCACGCCGCGGGCGGCCATCTTGTCCACGCTGGCGCCGAAGAACGCCCGCGTCCAGGCGTCGCCGCGACAGAGCGCGGCCGACTGGCCGCCACGGAGCCACGACAGATTTTTATTCACGAGGGCACCGCTGCGGTCTTTGATCGCGTGGGGCTCGCCGACGGCGGCGAAATCCCGCGTGTCGTCCCAAGCGAAGCCCCCGTCAGGGCGGCGGTCGCAGGTCAGGCTCCATTGATAGGTCGAGGGGAAGAGACAGACATGGCCGCCCATCTCGCGGATGCGCGTGGTCATGGCCTTAAACGCCTCGTCAGAGGGATAGTACGGCTCGTACTTCGGCGCAACCCAGGCCCCGTTCCGCTCGAAGCTGAAGAACGTCATGAAGGGCGGCATATCCGGAAAATGCTTGGACCAGCTCCGGTCCAGCCACGCCAGCGCCGCTTCGGGCGAGCCGTCGTCGCGCAGCTCCCATTGGATGCGGATGCAGCCGCGCTTCACCCAATCGGGAATATCGCGGCGCTCCGCGACGGTCCGGGCGCACCACGGCTGAGTCATGGCCCACCGCTTGTGGAGGTCCGCGGCATCCCGCCAGTCGCAGGGCAGCGACGGGTCCGCGCCGCGGAACGACGTGCAGACGACGTCGTAAGGCAGCGCGTAAGGAACCGTCAGGGCGTGGTGGCTCTGATGCGACCAGCTGTATTCCAATCCATCGTTGCGGCGAGTGATGGTGATGCGCTTGGGATAGCCGACGCCGTCCTGGGTCGCCGTGAAGACGCCGCCGGAAGGATCGTAGAGGCAGGCGAACTGCGCCGCGAGCGACCCCGGCTGCACATAGCTGCGGCGGACGCCGACGCGCCAATCGCCCGGAGCCGCATAGGCGCCGTCCTCCGTCGCCCCGGCCAGCGCCCGATCGTCGGAGCGGTCCTGACCCAGGCGGTCGACCAGCACCATCGCCGGAAACTGGCTGTCTTCCAAAACCAGCGTCGGCGGCCCGGACACGCGCAGGCGCCAGCGGACCAGCGGGTCACCGGGAGCGGCCGTGGCGCGGCATTCGACGGACAGCGCGGGCCAGTCCGGAAAATCCTCGTAGCGCAGCAGCGCCGTTTCGCGGCCTTTCTCGCGGACCGCTTCGGCCGACATGCGCCGCGCGTCGCGGGCGCCGAGGCTGACCGTGTCGCCCGACTGCTCGCCCGTGCGGGTGAAGGTCAGATTGAACAGTGCCGCGCCTTGGCCAAGGGCAACGTACTCCTGTCCCGTCGCGCGGTCCTTCAGCGATACAATGGCACCCTGCGCGACCTTGCTCAGCGCCAGGATGCTGTTTCCACTGCGCAGAAAGATTTGCCCGGAATCTTCCTGAACACCGAACTGCTGCGCGGACAAACGCGACGCAACCCCAACCCCCAAACACCACAGCAACCAAACCGTATGAAACCGAGTCATGCGCCCCCCCTTCGCCTTATCTCTCATTCTCACACCGCTGTCGGCAAAGTTTAATATACGCGTCTTTCCCTGTTTGTCGATATGTGTTTTGCGTATATTTTTTCGATGTTTTGCGCAACCGGTCCGTGTTTCATCCCGTTCAAAACAGGCGTCACGTACACATTGACAGGGTAATACCTTCATGTTACTGTCTCACCATTGAAATTCGCAAACGGCAGTTTTTTTTGCTTCGAGACGGGACAAAACAAACGGGCCTGATCATCATGTCCACACGCAGAAAAAAAACCGACATCCCGCACGTCGTCATTTTGACGTCAACCATCGTCAAAGGCCTTCAGGAGATGTTGCAAGGGGTTCTTCAATACGCGCAGGAACACGGGCCGTGGCGCATCTACCAGCAAGAAAACCGGCCGTGGACGTACCGTCTGCAGGATTTGAAGCAGTGGGGATGCGACGGCATCATTGCGGCAGACCATCACTCCGTCGAAGAGGCGCGCCAAATCTCGGAACTGGGGGTGCCGGTGGTCGTGCTGCTTCAGCCGCACCCGATGCGGCAGCCGGACTATCCGCTCTTCCGTTTTCCTTGCGCGCTCTGGGATTCGGCTGCCATCGGACGCATGGCCGCCGGCTATTTCCAAGAGCGCCATTACACGCGGTTCGCCTTCGTCGGACACACGGTCAACGAGACCTACTGGTCAAAAGAACGCGAGCAGCACTTCTTCCGGACGCTGCGCAAGGCGGGGCACCGCGACTTTTATCTTTACGGGCCCTGCACCGAAAAGGAACAGCGCGACTGGGCGGTCGAGCGCCCCCGCATGGAGGCCTGGCTGAAGGCGCTCCCGAAGCCCGTCGCGCTGTTCGCCCCGAATGACCGGCGCGGCAAGCAGGTGCTGGACGCCTGCCTCGACGCGGACATTTCCGTGCCCGACGAGGTCGCCGTGCTCGGCGTCGACAACGACGACTGGATCTGCGAAGCGACGGTGCCGACGCTCTCCAGCATCCAGTGCGATACGCGTCCGGCCGGGTTCGCGATCGCCCAGCACCTCGACCGCCTGATGCGCGGGGCCCCGCTGAAGAAAAAAGAGTATGCCGTCGAGCCGCTCCGCGTGGTCACGCGCCAGTCGACCGACTGGATGGCGATCGCGGACAAGCCGATGGCGCGGGCATTGACCTACATCCGCGAGGCCGCGGCGGCACCGACGCTCCGCGTGACGGACGTGGCGCAGGTCTGCGGACTCTCGCGACGCGCAACCGAGATCCGCTTCCGGAATGCCACGGGGCGCACCGTCCGCGAAGAGATCGAACACGTCCGCCTCGAGCGTCTTCGCGCCTTGCTCGTCGAATCCGACCGCGCCATCGGCGAACTCGCCCGCCAGTGCGGCTTCGACTGCCAGACGCATCTGGGGCGCATCTTCCGCAAGCGCTTCGGCATGACCGTCGGCCAGTACCGGGCGAACGCCCGCACGTGTTAAGCCGCTGCCGAAAGAGTCTGAACCAAAGTGGGAACCGTCAAGAGGTTCGGCCATCTTCGTGGTGAATTGATAAATTGGCACCTCACGAGAATCTTTGGGTTTATTCGGTCGGCATAGGCAGGTCTCCCGGTGTGTGAAACAAGGCGATTCTGCGGATTTCCGGGTTTCGGGAACCCCTCGCCAAATTGGATACGAGTCCCGCGCCCCTGTTCATCGCCTCGGCCGCGCCGCTTGAGAACCGTTCCTTGGCCCTGGAGGATCTGTTCCCCATGCCGGCACGGCATGTGACGAAGGCCTTGATGGGGCTGAGGCGGAGCCCGTTCGATCCGCGGCACCAGCGGCGCGGGAACTTTGAGGCCGCGTCGGGGACTCGTATTGCCGGAACGGGCGGAATGACTCTTTCCGGTGACAGCGCCGACCGTCTTGATGCTGCGCGTGTTGACGATTTTCCGGAGCCCGTCGCTCGGCCCGCCGGCCTTCCCCGCCGGCGACACCCTCGGACGCCTGCCCGCGAGAAATCCCGGACAAGGCCGGGGGTGCTGACAGACTGCCGCTGTGGAGCGTCGATGGTTCAGCGGGCAGACGGATGGCATCCCGTTGATTATTGTTATTAATTCCTCCTCGCAGATTTGAAGTGCCCAGCCTTGATTGTCGTAACAATTAACAGCAAACGAGTCGCATCATCTGAAAGCTGCAGGAGGCATCCGGTCAGGCTCCTTGCCGGCAATGCTCCGGACCGTCGTTTCCGCCTTGTTTGCGTTACAAAACGCTTCGGGGCGCCTTGTTCCGGCGCGGGTTCCGGACCCTTCCCGAAACCGTGCCGGCATCAGGGAGGCCGAACCGTGCCCGGCCTGCCCCTGAAGGGGACGTACGCCGCGCAACGCCTCCCGCACCGGGAGCACCCCGCCGGTCGTCGGCGCGATCCCGCACCGGTGCCTCCAGCGTGTCCGTCGCTCGGTTCAGCCCGCACCCCTCGTACACAAAGCCCGTGTAACGCTCCATGTGGTTTAGCAACGTTTCTGCACGCATCCGGCGTTGTCCGACCTCCTTTGTGTTTCCAGCAAGATGGATACCCGGATGCGCCTTTTTCAACCAACTGTCACCCACAGATTCTCGTGAGGTGCCGGATGAATTTTATCACCGATGTCGGTTTGCGCGGGAAAAGATTGTCCTGCATGTTGCGCAGGGTTCATGAAAAGCTGAGTCGCCCCTTGGTCAATCAGACATGTTTATTCGTTTTACAGACATTCCTTTGTATGGGACGGTGTGCTAATTTCAGCACATTGGGTGTGAATCTCAAAGTGCACTTTTGAGGGTTGCTTTTTTCACCCCGCACATAGAGTGTGGATCATAAGGAACAACGTGTCATCATGGGTCAAGTCTATGAGATGCTGGTGCTCATATTTGAATAACGGTGGTTGGTTTCAAACGGCGAAAGAGGGGTTTGGCAATGCGTACTCAAACGTGTAAATGGTTTTTGATAGTAGGGTTTGCCTGGGCTGGCTGCGCGGCACAGGCCCAGACGGTGCGCGTCAAGGCTGACAACACCGACAATCTGAATCTGGGCAGCAGTTGGGTGGGGGGCAGCGCCCCGACTTCAGCCCAAGTCGCCAGATGGACCAACACGGTAACCGGCGACAATTCCGTTCTGCTGGGCGCCGACCTGAGTTACCTCGGGATCAGCATTGCGAACCCGGACGGAACCGTGACCGTCGGCGGCGGCAACGCCCTGAGCACGGACTTTATGGGCATCGACATGAGCGGCGCCACGGTGGATCTGCTCATCAACAACGCGAGCCTGACCCTGAAGGACTATGCATATACGTTGTGGAATGTCGCCGCCGGGCGAACGCTCACGGTCAACCCCGCCTCCTTCACGCGCGGCGACCGGTCAACCCTAGGCCTTCCCGGCGCGGGCACGGTGTCCAGCTCCGCGATCGCCAACGACGCCACCGGCATCGTCGGCCCGTGGGCTCGCACAGGCACCGGCACAGCCACGCGGTACGCGACCGTCAGCGGCGGCAACTTGGTCGGCTACACCGGCACCCCGGCCGCGACAGGGGCGGACGTGACCGACACCACCGGCACGGTGAACTACGATGTGGCGGCCAACGGCACCGTGGGCGCGGGAGCCTCATTCAACACCCTGCGGTTCACCGGCACCGGGGATGGCGACATTTATGGCGATTTCACGGCCAATGGATTGATGAATTGCGGCACCACCTTTCTTAGGCTGAACGTGGGCCAATCCAGCAAGGTAATCACCATCGGCTCGACCCGGGAACTGGTGCTGACTTCGCCCGATGCGACGCGCATGTACTCCTTCTACGGTCCGATCGCCAACAACCCCGCCGGTGCCTCTGGTATCACGTTGACGGGCGGAGGCTCGTGCAACTTGCGCGCAGCCAACACCTATAGCGGCGTCACGGTCGTCAACTCGGGCATCCTCTACCCTTACCACAGCAACGCCCTGGGCACTACGGACGGCGAAACCGTGATCTACTCGACCGGGCGCACAGACGGCGGCCGGTTGATTCTCCCGGGTGTCACGCTTGCGGAGCCCATCACCCTCGCGGGTCCCGGCGACGGCTCCGCAAACGGTTGGCAGAACGCCATCGCCTGCGTGGCGAACACCACCAACACCCTCACCGGCACGATCACGCTCACCGGTACGACCGCCTACCGGATCGGTAACGATACACAATACTCCGAGCTGAACCTCGGCCCGGTCCAGCGGAGCACGGCGAGCGCAGGAGGTTTGTATCTGTTTCCAGCCGCCAACTCGACCATCATCGCCAATGGCCTCATCGACCTCAATGGCGGCTGGCTGACCGTCCAAACCCCCGCCTATACTCCCGGAACCGTGGTCCTCAACGCCGCGAGCAATGATGTGGGCACGGTCCGGATTCACAGGGATCCCATCCTGAAAATGACCGCCCCCGACGCGCTGATTGCGAGTACGTCTTTGATAATCGGCAATACTTACGGTAATACGACCAGAACGACTGGAGAGGAGGACGTCGGCACGGTCGATCTGGCGGGCGTCAGCCAGTCGATCAACAGCCTCGAAGGTTACCCCAACGGCGGCGCGGCCCCCAACAACGCCACGGCCTCTGACAGCCGGAAGATCATCAGTTCCTCCGACGGCACGGCGACGCTCACCGTGGGCATCCGCAACGGTTCGGGAGCGTTCGACGGCGTGATCGAGAACGGCCCGGGCGGCGGCGCGGTCGCGTTGACCAAAGTCGGCACCGGCACCCTGACCCTCACCGGCAACCGCGACAACACCTACACCGGCCTCACCGCCGTGGCCAACGGCACACTCTACCTGAACAAGACCAACGGCTACACCGCCGTCTCCGGGGATATTGTCATCGGCGCGGGCACGAGCGCTTTGAGCCACGGGCAGAACGACCAGGTCGCCGACACCGCCACGGTGACCCTGACAGCCGACACCTCCAAGTGGCTGCTCAACGGCAAGTCCGAGACGGTCGCCAACGTGGACGTGCAGAACGCGAGCCCCGCTGTCAATTTGGGCCTTGTGTCGGGATCGCCCGGGAAGCTCACGGTCACCGATACCCTCACCCACACGCTGGGCCACATCACGCTGAACAGCGCGGGCAGCGCCGCATTAACCACCATCATCACAGCCAACAGGCTCGTGAACCGGGGCGGCACCTGGACGTTCGGCACAGCGTCCGGAACGCAGAGCCTGCTCATCGGCCCCGGCGGACTGACCATCGGCGGCGGGTCGACGATCCCCGTGGCCGCCACCACGACTTGTACGAACTTCATCAGTCTGGGCGGTAGCGTCATCAGCGAGACCAACGACACGGTCAACACGATCAGCGGCGCTGGACGACTCCTTCTCAACGGCACCCGCGAGTTAGTCGTGGCCGACGGCGCCGCGCCAACCGACCTGTCCGTCTCGGCGATCATCGCCGATGGAACGGGCACCGGCAGAATCACCAAGACGGGCCCGGGCATGTTGGAACTCGCGGGCGCGAACACCTTCACGGGAGGAATGGCCGTCAACGAGGGCGCGCTGGGCATCAGCAGCCTGCTAGCCGTGCCCGGCTGGGAAACACCCGGACTTTACACGGTCGCCAGCAACGCGACGTTGGCCGCAGGCAACGGCCTCTCGGACGGCGACGTCGCGACGGTCTTCGCGAGCACCAATTTCGAGGCCGGGGCGAACCGCGGTTTCGACACATCACGAGGCGACCGGACGTATGCGTCCGCGCTGACCGATCCTTCCGGACTCGCGCTGAGGCTGGCGAAGGTCGGAGCCAACACGCTCACGCTGACCGGCGAGAACACCTACAGCGGCGGCACGGTCATCCAGAGCGGCGTGCTCTCCATCCCCACGACCGGCTCGCTGCCGGGCTGGGACACAACCGGCAGCTACGAGGTCTGGCGGGACGCCGCACTCGCGGTCTACAACGCGATAACCGACGCCAACATCGCGACCATGCTCGGCACCGGCAATTTCCTGGACGGCGCGTGCATCGGCTTCGACACGACCTCCGGAGACCGCGCGTACAGCACGGTGATCGGCGACACGGCGAACGGCGCGCTGGGCGTTTACAAAGTGGGGCGCAACACCCTGACACTGTCGGGCGACAATACCTACGACGGCAACACGTTTGCCACGCGCGGCATCCTGTACTTCAACCAAAACAACGCACTGGGCACGACGAACGGCTATACCGCCATCTACGCGACCGGACACAGCACGAACGGCGGCATGGTGGCGATCGGCCCCAATGTCACGACCAAGGAGAACTTCGTCCTCACCGGCCCGGGCGACGGCAACGGCGGCTATAGCCCCGCCCTCTATAGCTCCGGGGGCGGCACGCGCACCATCGAAGGTGCGATCACGCTCGCGAGCCAAGGCAAGAGATTCAGGATCAATCCTACCGGTGGCAAACTGATCCTCAACGGGCCCGTCGGACTGGCCAGCGGCGTAACGGGCTGCAGCCTCTCTTCCGAGCCGCAACCGGGAACGGAGCTGTTTGTCAGCAACACCGTGAACTTGGGTACGGGGGACTATCAGGTGCTCGGGATCTATACGCAGGGCGTCGTCAACATCTGCTCCAGGGGAAACAACTGGGCTTATTTTTGGATCCAGCAAGGCGGTACAGCGCGACTGGGCGTGGATGACGCGCTGCCGACGGACAAGGATGTCCGTTTGGGCTGGACGAGCGGCACCCTAGGCACTTGGGATCTCGCCGGGTTCGATCAGACCGTGGGCGGACTGACCGTGTATGGCACGGCGTTCACGTTACGGAACAACGTGATCACCAACTCGGCCCCGTCAAGCCTCTCGACGCTGACGCTCGACCAGGCGGCCGGCGTTTCTAATGCCTTCCCCGGCCGGATTGTGGGCGCGGTGCATCTGGTGAAAGCCGGTGCCGCGGACTCGCAGCTGCTGCTGCAGGACGTGAACGAATTCTCGGGCACGGCGACGGTGGCCGGCGGCAAGCTGGTTTTGGCCGGCGGCGCGGGCTCGCTTGGCGACGCCTGCACCAACGTGGTGGTCGATGCCGGCACGCTGACGGTGCAGAACTCGTCCGCCATCTCTGACAACGCTGTCCTCATGCTCACAAGCGGGGGCGGGGCGAAGGTGGATCTTGCGGAGGGCGTGAACGAGACCGTCGGCTGTCTTTTTGTGGATGACGAAATGCGGCGTGTCGGCACCTATGGTTCCAGGAACAGTGCGGCTAAGTACAAGGATGACGCCCTCTTCTCGGGCACTGGCGTGCTGACCGTGCGTAAAGACCGTTCTGGCACGTTAATCAAGGTCCGCTAAGCCGGAATCAGCGGAGCTTGATTGGGCATTGCGTGACGAAAGGTCAAGTGCCGACAGACATATAAGCTACCCCGCCAGCCCGTAGCCAGTGCAACACCGGCTACGGGCTACTGGTTACTTGGCGGGCGCGCGGTTCTTTTTTTCGGCAGCAGCTCGAAATAGTTTTTGATGACGCCTGTACGGTAGCGGTTCCAGACACCGTCCTTGCCGCTCAGCTCGGCGAGTTCTTCTTTGAGAAAGGCGTTGTCGCCGTCGGGCGTACGGTTCTCCCTGCCGGCGAGAAAAAGAAATTCAATGTGGTCGAAGGTCCGCAGCTTACGCCCCTCGATCAGCGCCCGCTCGCTGAACCACTTTCTGATCTGCGAAGCCTGTTTGTATTGCGGCGTATCGCGCAACTCGGCCAGATTGAGCCCCTTCGCCAGTGCGGCAGCGGTCGTTTCCGCCACCACGCGGCCGTCGATCTCGAGCGCGTAACGCTCGCCGCTCAAGCCGGTGACGGTCAGCATTTCGCGGTTGAGTTTCTCCATAAAAGGAACCAGCTTCAACGCGGCGTCGCAGGTATTGTCGACGGGAAACGGCAGGGCTCCGGCGCGGCACGTGAACGTCCGCGACGTCGCAGTTGGCGTGCCGAATGACCTCGTTTTGGCGTCCGTCCAGTGTCACTTCCGACACGGTGGACGGCACCTGCTGCTCTTTCAGGAAAAGATACGCCATGACCAGATGACCCACCGGGCCGGGATGAATGCGGTCAGGACCGACCAGCGTGAAAACAGGCTGTTTGGCCTGCCAAGCCCGGTTGATGGCCTCCATGGGCGTGTTGAAATCGACCCATCCGGCTTGAACCGTTTCCGCGAGCCGATGCGCGGCGGCGCCACAGGCCTTGAGGGCGTCGTTGACGCCACACCGATTTTCCTCCTTCTGGTTGACGGTCTGGTCGTAGGGCGAGGGGCTCATGAAGATCAGCCTGACACCGTCGCGGTGAAGACGTTCCGCGAGCACGCCCATGCTTTTGATGTGGCGCTCGATGCGTTCCGGTTCGGCGAGCCATTCGCGATTGAAGCGCACCATGGCCGCGCCCGCCCTGAGCCGGGCCGGCAGGTCCTCGCGCCGTGCGAACGGCGTCGCGCACCAGGGCTGCTTCAGCGCCCACCGCTTGTAAAGGTCGGCCGCGTCGCGCCAGTCGGCCGGACTGCCGTCCGCACCGTGCAGGCCACGCGGGCGACCCCTTGCGGAAACCCCTCGTAGGTCAGGGTCGCGCACGAGCCGTCCGCCTCTTTCCGGAGTTCGGCGCTGAACGCCGCAGCGTCATGGTTCGAGGCGAGGAAGACCGCCCCTGTCGGCTGAGCCTGCTGTGAAAAAGAGAGCGTGAAAAGCCTCAGCCCCTTCTGCGCGTCACCGGCCAACTCCACGCCGGCGGGCGACCGAAACGAAACCACGCACCCCTTCTTCTCTCGGCTCAGCGCGAGGTTCGCTTGTCCGCCCTGCAGACCGATCAGTTCGTCGGACTGCGCGAACGCCGTCCACCCCAGCCCGAACCAGATGCCGCACGCCAACCAACCGTGCGTTGGGTCCCTTCGCGCCTTTTGCCTGTTTCGATTGGCCTCACCGTTTCGGTTCCTGAAACAACAGCGGAGCGAACTCCGCCAGATAACCGCGCCAGACGGGCCAAGAATGATCGCCGTCGGTAAGATGCCACTCGTGGCGGATCCCTTTCTCACTCAGTTTCGCGGTAAACGTCTTGACGCCCTCGACATACCGGTCATCACGACCGCAGGCGATCCACAACAGTCTCAGCCTTTCGTTCGTCTCCTGCGCCGTCTCAAGAGCCGGCTTGACCGCGTCCGCGTCGCCACTGCCGCTGAAGGCGCCGATCCACGCGAACCGGTCAAGCGCGTTCAGTCCGACGTTCAGCGACTGCCGCGCGCCCATGCTCAATCCAATGATCGCACGGTTCTCGCGGCCCTCGGTCAACCGGTAGTTCTTCTCGACAAGCGGAATCGCCTCTTCCAGCAGCTCGCGTCGGAACGCCTCAAACGTCACACGCCGCCGTTCCGGATTGCCTTGATACGAAACCACGCCGAAGGGGTGGCCGTTCATCATCACAATCACCATGGGCACGGCCTTCCCGGAGGCGATCAGCCTGTCGAGGATCCAGTTTGCCTTACCTGTCTCGACCCAGGCGCGCTGGTTGCCGCCGAAGCCGTGTTGGAGCGCCAGAAGAGGGAACCGTTTCGTTGCGTCCATTTCGTAACCGGGCGGCGTATAGACGAGCAATTCACGACGCTCGCCGAGCACTTTCGACTGGTACTCGTGTGCGTGGACCGTCCCGTGCGGAATGTCTTGCCAGTCCCACGGTGCCGGCGGCACGGACGGAATATGCAACACGCTCTTGCCGGGTTGGATGTACGACTTGATCGCCGGATTGCTCGGATCGAGGACGTTCAACCCGTCCACCGCGAACGAATAATCCCAAATGCCCGCTGGAACGGCGTCCGCCGTGACGGACCACGTACCGTCGTCGCCGCGGGTCATCGCGAGGGCCTGCTTGGCCCATTGCCCCTGCAGAACGACCTCTTTCGCGTTCGGCGCCTTCAGCGAGAAGGTCCGCTGCACGCCTGAAGGCTCCGCTCCGTCAACGGCGGACATACAGGCAAACAGCCAGGCGGCGAGCCCTATGGCTGCTCCAAGCGCCCTCCGATGATTCCTCATGATCGTATTTTCAGACATGGTCCGGTTTCTCCTTTCTCTAATTGCCGCTTCTCGCCCTCGCGCTTGTCTTCCGTTCACTTGCCGTATCTGCCGCTCATCACTTCCCTGACCGCCTCCAGATAACCGTATTCCCACTTCATGTCGGGCTCGAGGTAGCTTCCTTCCACCCACTCGTTCCAGGCATTGATCGTGATGAGTCTGGGCTGCTTCGGATGGCTGTCGGCATATTCTTTGGCTTTCTGCAGGAACGCCGCGAAGCTGGCCGGTGTATTGTGGTCATGCACCATCTGTTTCTTCCCTTTCTCGGGAAATCGGGGCGTGTCATCGTAGCCCACCGAAGCATTGGGAAAATAAGGAATCGTCAGAAGCGCGTCCCATTTCTCCCACAAAGCCATCTCTGTCGTTCCCCATTGGATGTAATCTTCCTTGACCCCGCACCAATGGTAGGTCGTGATGCTGTCGATGCCCAGAAGGGCGATGATCTCGTTGATGCCTTTGCCCTCGGCGTTCTCAGCCTTGAGCAGGTATGGCTCACCGTTCCGGCCATAGGATATCACCTGAAGGTGCAGCCCGGGAAACCCGGCGGCCTGGACTTCCTGGCGGAAATAGTCCAGCGCTTTTCGGGTGCCTTCCAGCCCGCCGAAACTCTGCACCAGCTCATCGATGCTGTAGACCGAAAAGACCGGCTTGTTATCGAATTTCAGATAGTTCCTCTTTTTGAAGTACTGGCTGATGACCCGGCTGACGACCGCCTTGAATTTGTCCCAGTCCACCTCCCCGCACCAAAGAGCCGTGCCTTTCGGATAACGGAAGTGGTTCCACTGGTACCCGCTCGCGTCATGGTTGGCCCACATGAGATAGAAGTTGGCCTTTTCCGTGTTCGACGCCCCGAGGAAGCCTTTGTCGATCGCTTCTTCCAGAAAAGGTTTACCGTCAAACCAGTACCAGTCGAAGATGAACGTGTTCACCCCGTGAGCAACGGCGGCATCGATCTTCTGCTCCCACGCGCGGGGTTCGTCATCCATCTTGTAGCCCCACAGGGGCACCCGTGGCTGGTAGTGTCCTTCGTACCGCGGCTCGGCCTTTTTGACGATTTCCCATTCGCCGATGCCTTCTCCCCACAAGGCCTCTCGGCTCATGGGCTCGTCGTGACAGGATGGCCACACATAAGCCGCCACGATGTAATTCTGCTGGACCGCACCTGCCGTATCGGAAAGCGGATCGGTTCCGCAATACGAAGCGCTGCAACAGGCCACGCCCAATACGCAAATAGCGCGTCTGAACTTCGCTCGTCTGGTCATGTCAGAATCCTTTCATGCTTCACGGCCTGGGCTTACACCTGCCAAGGCGCGCGCATCTGTTTGGTCATGAGTTTGGTGGCTTCGGGGTCGCCGACGATCTCCTCTTTCGCCGCGTCCCACTTGAGCTTGCGCCCCACCACCGAGGCGATAGTGCCGAGGTGACCGGGCGTCTGGGAGCGGTGGGCGATCTCCACGGGCGTGAGCGTGCGCTTGCGCGAGCGGACGCTGTCGAGGAACTCCCGCTGGTGACCCGGGCTCTTGTAGAGCTGAATGCCGAGGTCCCCTTTCTTTTCCCGGTCCTGAATCTCCCTGATCCACTGCCGGTCCGAGGCGTCGATGGTGCCGCGCGTCACGTAGACCCAGCCGTTGGGCCCGTACCACTTGGCGCCACCCTTGATCTCGCCGTAGCCGCCCGCGATCACGACATCGACGTCGTTCGGATACTTGCATTCGACCCGATACTTGGTGGCGGTGTTCCACACGTCGTCCGCGGCCGGGAACTCGGCGGTGGCCGAGACCTCGAGCGGGCCGACCGCGTCGTCCGGGCCGCAACCGAACTTCGGGTTGGCGAGGCCCCAGTGCGCGATGTCGCAGTGGTGCCCGATCCAGTCCATGAGCTGACCGCCGCCGGTGTTGGTGTTCCAGCGCCAATTCTTGTGGAAGCGGCAGGGGTTGAACGGCATCACCCGCGCCGGGCCGGTCCAGAAGTCGTAGTCCACGCCCGCGGGCACCGGTCCGTTCGGCTGATCCTTGCCGGTCTTGCCGAAGTCATTGTGCCCCGCCGGCAGCCCGACCTCGACGTGCGTGACCTTGCCGAGGTACCCGTTCTGCACCAGCTCGACCGCCCAGCGGAACAGGCCTTGGCTGCGCTGCCACGAGCCGGTCTGCCAGATGCGCCGGTTCTTCTGCACGGCGCGGACCATGGCGATGCCCTCGCTCAGCGTGTGCGAAAGCGGTTTCTCGCAGAAAATGTCCTTGCCGGCGTTGGCGGCGGCGATCACCGGGATCGAGTGCCAGTGGTCGGGCGTGCTGATGCAGACCGCGTCGATGTCCTTTCGCGCCAGCAGCTCGCGGAAGTCTTTGTAGGCTTTGCAGTCTTGGTTCTGATACTTCTGGTTGGCCTTGTCGACGGCGTCCTTGAGGTGCGACTCGTCCACATCGCACATGGCCACCACCTGGCAGTCGTCTTGCGCGAGGAACGCGTTCAGGTTGCCGCCCCCCTGCCAGCCGATGCCGATACAGCCCAGCGTGATTTTGTTCGAAGGCGCGTCCGCCCCGAACAGGCGGCGCGGCAGAATGAGCGGCGCGGAACCTGAGGCGACCATGAGTTTCAGCATGCTGCGGCGGCTGGTGTGGTGTGCGGTGTTCATAAGGTGTTTCCTTTGTGTCTTGGATCTTGCTCACACGACGTGCGAGGGGTTGACGCTTTGAGCCCCCACGCGAACTCACAGAACCCTGCGTTCCTGCTAAGTAGTCAACCCCTCTCATTTTTCACATCGCTCACTCTTTCCTTGAAAGTGGCGTCATATTAGCGGATATCTCATCCGTATTTAAATATCCGACAAACGAATAACATGTCTAAAAAACCAAATTTGCACCTTTGTGGTCGAATTATCTTCATTATTGGACAGCAGGGCATTCTCTTATTATGGAATGGCGATCCGATCAGGCACGTGTGCCTCTTCATTCAGGCAAAATGGAGTTCGCAAAATCTAGGGCTCAGTTCGCGTTATCGAGATTGCAGAGGTGTGAAAGCTCAGATAAATTACCGCTATCTTCGCGTGCTGGTGAATGCAGGGAAGACGTGTTTCCCCGTTTTGTTCATGGCTCGGCGAGGGAAGCGACACGGCTATGTTGAATTTGGATTACGCCTACGACGGTGCGAACATCGCATGGGATAACCGCAGTGTCCGTTCACCGCGCGCCATATTCGGCCAGATCCGCTACCTGCCCGGCGGATATGTCGGCCCGCGCGTCCAGCGCGATTACGAAATTATCCTGATGCACTCCGGCTCGTGCGCAGTTCGCATCGACGGCGGCGCAAGCCGCCCTCTCACCCTCGGCCTCGCCTATCTCTTCCGGCCCGGGCACCAGGAGCATTTCCTGTACGATAGCCGCATACAATCGCACCATTCCTGGTGCTCTCTTTCCCCCGTCTTTTTTCCAGACGCGTTGAGGCAGAGCCTTGACGCTACGCCCGAGGGATCCGGCTTCGCACCCTCAGACTGTTTCATGCGCATCGTTTCGGCCGCCTTCCTCTTCCGCTCGGGCCAATCGGCGAGCGCCCGGCAGGCTGTCGACACGCTTGGACTGGCTCTATTCGCCGAGTTTATCCACATGGCCGACCACGCCGCGTCGCCGATTCGCGACGCCAGCGTCAGCCGGGTCAAACAGTACATGGAAGATCATCTGCGCGAACCCGACTGCCTCGCACGGGCGGTGGCCGTGGCCGGCTGTTCGAAATCCGCGCTAAGCTACAAGTTCGCGAACGAGCTTGGCACCTCGCCAGCTCGGTACCTGTGGCGGATTCGCACGGAGAAGGGGTTGGAGTTGCTGACCGACACGGGCCTCTCGATCGCCGAGATCGCCGACCGGTGCGGCTTTCAGAGCCCCTTCCACTTCTCGCGCTGCGTCCGCCTCATGCAGGGCCTGCCGCCGCGGGAGATCCGCCGCCGGGCTTGGGCGAAGGAGCCCGCGTGCGAGCCGACCCGCGCGTTACAGTGAGAACGGATTTCAATCAACGGCCGACGAGTTGTCCTGCTCGATGCCACCCGCCCTCATGCCGATGAGCAGGTTCATGTTCGCTGTGCCGATCGCCGTGAACGCTGTCGCGCTGCTGGCCACCAACACGCCGTTGGGGTACAGCATCAGATAACGATCCGTATCGGCGCCATGTCGCATCCTTCTACTCATCTGCTTATCGAGCCGCATGGCCGTTCTGATTTGTTGCCGGAAAGGTCATTCTTGATGAAACGCTTGTGAAACGAAGTTCAGAACTTCAGGTAGCGCTGAACGCCAGTATGTCCAGGTATGTCCGCCATCTCGGATGCGAAACTCATGAGGAATATTCTTTTCCCGCATCGCGATGTGGATGAGCGAATTTATCTATCTGTTTGTCCAAATTCTTATGCAAACCTTCCCCATTTTAGGCGGGCAAGTCCTGCACAGTAACTTTGCCGACGGTCCACAGCTTCATTGAAAAACGTGCGGCCAAAGAGGGTTGAAAGGGTCTTGGCCGAACGCTCCACGATCAGGCAGGCCAGTCGCGAACCTCACGCGCTCTGGCGGTTGATCAGGACTGGTTTGACAGGCCGTCAGTCTGTCCGTGCCGTTTGCACCTACCTGTGCTTCTGGCGATAGTCCGCCTCACAGGATTTTACCCAACAGGCTCCGCAGCGACAATGTCCGGGATCGCCGCAGGCGTACTCGCCGTCCTGGCGCTGGAGCGGCGTTAGCGAGGCGGCGACGAGGTCACGCATTTTTGTATACCCGGTCTCGTCCCGGCTCTCCCATTTCTGGATCTGTCCCCACCCGCCCGCTGCGGTTGCCAGCGGCGCGTTGAGGATGCGGCTCTCGTCGAGACATCCGTTGTTCACCAGCGCCTCGAAGGGCTGCGCCGCCAGCGCCTCGCCGAAAAGCTCTTTGACGTAAGCCCGCAGCGCCTTCTCGCCCTCAGGACTAGGCTCGCGGTTCTCGGGGCGGTTGAAGCTGTAATTACCGTAGAGCTGCGCGTTGACGTCCAGCCACGTGACGACCCGCTCCCAGCTCGCGGGATCGAGTTCCGCGCCTTTCTCCTTGCCGTGTTTCCGGATCCAAGAAGGCAGGCCGCTCCCATGCGACAGATAGTCCTTCGGCCGGGACGAGAAGGTCTCGCAGTTGCGGTCCATCATCTTGTAGTACTTGGGATTGCGCACCAGCGTGTCGTACGAGACACCCATGCGAAGCTTGCCGCTCGGATAGCGCTCGGTCTCACGCTCGAGATAGCGGCCCGTCAGGTTCACACCGCCCTCGGTCTTGTCTAGGCCATGGCAGCGGATGCAGTAACGGTCCCACACCGGCTGCACCGTCGCCACGTAGTTGAAGCCGCGCGCGGTGTCGGGGCCGGGGACAGGAACCGGCACCTGCGGCGCGACGGGCGCAGAAGCGGCGGGCGGCGATTTTCCCCGCTCTTCGTGGCACCCCACGCAGCTGGCATGCTCGCCGTCCTGCAGGTAGATGAACGAGCGCATGTTCATCACGCACATCTTGTCCGCGTCGAGCAGCTGGAGCTGCACCGGCGTGCGCGAAGGCATCGAGAAGGCCACCGATCCGTCTGGCTTGACCGGCACGGTGCCGATGACGCCTTTGGCAACCTCGTCCATCACCCAGCCGCGGTGCGGCACACGGGGGGTCGGCTGGTTGAAGAGCGCGTTGATCCGCAGATACTTCACGCTGTTCGGCTCGATCGCGTGCAGGCTCTGATAGACGTTCTGCACGTAGAAGGTGCCCGTTGCGGCCTTCGGCCGTTCCGGCAGGCTGGAGGGCAGGACTGGCGGCACGGGCCGCGGGCGGATCGGGATCGGCGTGAACGCGGAAACTTTCTCCTTCGGCCTGTAGACCAGCTCGCGGTAGGCCTTGCCGCCGTGGTGATAAACGAGGTAGATCGCATAGGCGTCCCAGCGCTGCCCGCGCTTTTCCGCGCCAGCCTCCGAGCCGGGAGAGTCGCCTTGGCTCACATGCGGATACGGCGACCACGCCGCGAAAAACAGCCGCTCGGTCAAAGGATAGGGCGAGACGTAGGTCGTCGTATCGAACCCCTGCGACTCGGGATACTTGGCCTCGGGCGTCAGCCGATAAACGGGATCGGGGCCGTCCACGCCTTTAAGCGGATCGAGCAGCACGATGCTCCCCGCCGTGAACGAGTGATGCCCCGACGCGGTGGCCATCACCTTGCCGCTGCCGGGAATCGCGCGCGCTTCGGAGAGCGATTGAGGAACCGGCGTGAGGTTGCCGTAGAAGCTCGCGGCGCCCGTGCCGTCGGGGCGCGTGGTCCAAAGCTTGTGGAAAAGACAGTCGTGGCGGTTGACATATTCCCAGCGGTTGTAAACGATGCGCCCGTCGTTCAGCACCGCCGGATCGAGCTCGTTGGCCTCGCCCCAGCTCAGCGCGCGGATGCGCGTGCCGTCCAGCTCGCCGCGGTGGATCAGGAAGGCCGGCGCGTAACGGCCCGCGTGGCACCGTCCGAAGTCCTGACTGCGCGTGGAGGTGAACACGAACCCGCCGTCCGGCAGATAGTGCGGATCGAAATCCTCGATGATCACCGTATACGCGCCGCCGCGGCGGGTCTGCTCCCACGGGTCCGCCGCCGTGCCCGTCACCTGCCGGATGCCGTTGCCGTCCACCGCCGCCTCGCAGATCATAAAGCGCCGCTTCTGCGGCTCCTTTTCCGTGTGGTCGCAGAACCCGAAAAGCACCTTCTTGCCGTCGTAGGAGAGGTCCGGATGCTGCGTGCCGCCCGGCGGCAACTTGTCGCGCGTCAGCCAGCGCTCTTTGGGCATGGCGCTCTTCCAGTCCTCAAGCACCATCAATCCCGGCGCGACACGGCTGTTCCTGCCGAGGTACTGATCCACGTTGTGGTAATAGAGCGGAAGATGCCGCACGTCGATGAGCAGATCCTTGAAATCCGCCGCGGGGTGCGTGAACAGGATCTTGCGGCGCAGGGCGGCCAGCGTTTCGCAGTAGGCCTGCAAGGCCTGCGCGCCCTTGCGGCGCTCCGCGGCCACGCCCTGCTTCGCGGCGTCGATTTCGGCGCGGAAAGCGTCGACCGGCACACCTTCCGCCGCCATAAAGGCGCAGAGCACGTCGAGCTGAGCGGCCGCTTCGTCGAGCGCCGCATACCGGCGTTTCGTCGCCAGGACGTCGAAGTAGAGGCTGAGCCACTCCGGCTCCCCGCCCTCTTTTTTAGAAGCCGAAATCGCCGCGAGGCGCCGGGCCAGTTCGGGCTCGTCGCCGCACTGCGCCAGCAACGTGCGGACCGCCGTGTCGATGAGCCCCGCGCCGGGCGTGCGGATCCACGGCACCAGCTCAAGTGCGCCGCCCTCGTTGGCCACCTGCCACGTGCGGCCGAGGTCGCCCACGCTCTCGTTCTCCATGCTGCCCCTGAGGATCGACTGCACCTGCCGCTTGTCGAACCCGCCGGCAACGCCGAAGACCGCATGCGCACCCTGCGAGCCAGTGTCCGAGATGCCCGCCTTGGCCTCAAAGCGCACGTATTTCTGGCCGAGCGGGTAGCTCACGTAGCTGTCGACGTGCGCGAAGAGGCCGAACGCCATTCTCTGCTTTGCGATGGAATAGAATGGGCCGTTGCCCTTGTTGACGCGTAGCTCGCTCCACCCCAGCACCACGACCTGCGGCTGAAGGTCGGTGAGGCGCGTGACTTTGCCCGCCGCGTCGATCAGCACAGGCTCGCCCCAGTAGGTGTGTCCGCCGCCCATGGTGCCGTGTGCCGTGAGGCAGAGATGTTCGAGCCCGGCCACGTCCACCGACACCGGAAGCGGCGCATCGCCATAGTTCACGCGCGGGCTCTGAAACGGCTTGAATGAAGCCGGTATGCGCGCCGCGTTGTCGACGCACTGCGCCAACCCCTGCTGGAAAGAAGAGCGCACCTCGATCAACGCGCGCGACAACGCGTCCGTCTGTTCGTCAGCGAAAACGCCCGTCAAGCAAAGCGTCCACGCGATGAAAGGTCCCCATCCCCGCATCTTGCGCCCCCAAACCTTGAAGCTCCCAATTTGATTTGAAGGGATGGTAACAAAAGAAAACCCGACTGCCAAGGTCTGTCAGTTTGTAAGAGGCGTGTGGCCGATTTCCGCACCGCGTCTGCTGGCGTGCGGGTGGCCTTTACCTCAGGCTCATGCCGTTTCCCGAACGGTGCTCTGCTTCAAGCTCTTGATGTCGCGCCGCGGCGGCGCGCCAAACAGGCGGCTGTATTCGCGGCTGAACTGCGAGGGGCTTTCGTAGCCCACCTGGAACGCCGCGTCGGCCGCGTCAAGTTGCTCCGTGAGCATGAGTCTCCTCGCCTCATGCAGCCGCAGCCACTTCTGGTACTGCAGCGGGCTCATGGCCGTGAGGGCGCGGAAGTAGTGATGCAGGGCCGAGGTGCTCATGCGGACCCGGTCGGCCAGGTCGTCGATGCGCAGCGGCCGGGAGAAGTTCGACTTCAGCCAGTCGATGGCCCGCGCGATCTGGTGGCTGCGGCAACCCGCGGCCCCGATCTGGCGCAGGCGCGGCCCCTGCGGCCCAACCAGCAGGCGGTAGAGAATATCGCGCTGGACCAGCGGGGCGAGGATCGGGATGTGCTCCGGCTCGTCCAGCAGATCGAGCAGGCCTGAAGCGGTCCGGAACTTATACCGGGCAAGCCGGAGATTCAGTTTAACGGCTCGTCCTAATCGCGTGATGCAGGCGCGTCCAAGGGCGTCTCGTCATCCGCGGTCCCGCGATCACCGGATACTGATCAGCAGCCCATCCGGCCAGATCGCGCCAAGCTCATACTTGAACGTCGGCCCGAAGTAACGGTACGCGCTGGTATTCTCGATAGGCCAAACCGTCGGCGCGCTCTCCGGCAGGGGGCCGGCCGACGAGCCGCTGGCCATGGCGACGGCCTTGTTCCACTTGATCGCGGGGCCGAAGCTGGAGTCGACGGTCCCGCTGCCCGCGAGGAAGTTGTCGCCGTTCTGCGTGCTGAAAACCACGTAGTTTCCCGGCGCCAGCACCAGCCTGTCGATTTTGGCGTAGCGCGCGCTGAAGTTTCCGCTCGGCTCGGCAGGACTGTCGATGGGAACGGCGGCCTCGACCAGCTTCGCCCCGGCCCGCTGATAGATGGCCACCGCGTTGGCCTTGGGGTTCGCGTCGGGGTCGAACTGGCCGAGCGAAGTGACCGTGATCGTCTCGGATACCGTGAAGTCCCAGCCGACGCTGTAGGTGCTGCCGCCGGCGGCACCGCTGCCGCCGCTCAACACGTCGACCGCATGGAAATCGTTGGTCTTCGTTCCGAACGCATAGCCGCTCACGGCGAAAACCGCCAGATGCCGGTCGCCCGTCTCGGTCGTGGTGACCGTGATGGATTGGAGCGTCTTTTTCCGATCGGCCGCCGAAAGCGAAACGTTGCGCGACGCCATCCAGAGATAGTTCGAATAGAAGTTCCCGCCCGTAGCCTTCAGGCCGTAGGAGGTCAGGCAGGTGTCGGCCGGCCCCGTCTGGACCCAGTCCGGATCGCCCCACGCGTCCGTCATCGTGCTCGTGCCGTCCGCGAAGTTCAGCGTGGCGTACCAGCGCACGGGGGGGATAGCCGTCCGCGCCGTCGCCAGAAACTGGAGCGAATAGAACTTGGACGGATTGATGAGCGTCAGCGGGGCGCTGCTTGCGCCCTGCAAGAACAGGGCGTTCTTGCCGACGTAGGGCGCGAACCGGAATCTGACCGCGGGATCGGCCGAGCTGACGAACACGCGGTTGGTGCCGACGGCGTCGGCGGGCAGGCCGAAGGCCCCGCTGGGCAAGCCCCGTTCGTAGAAATTCCAGCCGCCCATGGCGACGCTGTATCCCGGTGCCGTTTCAGAAACCCCGATGATCAGATCCTGGTTCCATCCGGTCACCCCCACGAACTGCTGCCCGATCTTGACCGCGACCGTGAACGTGTTGGTCATCGTGTTCGTGGTTGAGAACGTGTCGGTGACCGTGGCATACACGTGGTACGTGCCGCCGGCGGACAGACAGCCGAAAATCGGAAAACAAGGAGAAGCCGAGCTGCCGGAGCCAAACTCCGCAAAGGCGTCCGAACCGCTGTTCGTATAGACGTGCACGGTATAGGCGCCGACGGCCCTGGCCACCGTGACGGAAGCGGAAAGCAAATCCCCGGCCGCGAGCACGTGGCCGTTCGTCGGGCTGACCAGCGTCAGCTCCGGCGGCGGCACGACCAGATCGTACTTGAAAGTCGGTCCGAAGTAGCGCCACGCGTTGGTTGTCTCGCCCGGCCAGTTGGCCGGCGCGGCGGCCGGCAGGGGGCCGGCCGCCGAACCGCTGGCCATCGCAACGCCCTTATTCCAGATCACGCCGGGCCCGAAGGCTGTGCCGGGGACCCCGCCGGGCGCGATGAAGTTGTCGCCGTTCTGGGTGCTGACGATCACGTAGTTGCCGTTGGTCAGAACCACGTCGCCGACCGCCGCGAAACGCGAGGAATAGACGCCGCTGAGCTCCGCCGGGCTGCCGGTGATGACGGCCGCATCGACGAGCTTGGCCCCGCCCCGCCGATAGATGGCCACCGTGTTGGACACCGGGGTTCCGTTCGGATCGAACTGTCCCAGCGCGCTGATCTTGATCGGCTGCGTGACCGTGAAGTCCCAGCCGACGCTGAACGTGTCTCCAAAACCGGGGCCGTCGCCGGCGCTCGTCAGCTCCACCGCGTGTTTGGTGCCAGCCAAGCTGTCGAGCGCGTAGCCGCTCACCGCGAAAAGCGCCAGCTGTTTGTCGCCCGTCCCGGTGGTGGTGATGGTGATGGACGTGAGCGTCTTGGCCTGGTCGGCCACCGGCAGCGTGAAGCCGCGTTCCGCCATCCAGAGATAGCCGGAATAAAAACTGCCCGTGGTGCTCTTCAGGCCGTAGGAGGACAGGCAGCGGTCGGCCGGCCCGGGGTTTGCGGTCCAGTCCGGATCGCTCCATGTGCTCGTCGTGGTGCTCGAGCCGTCCGCGAAATTCAGGCGGGCGTACCACGTCATGGAGCGCGTCGTCTCCAGGAACTGGAGCGACTGGAACTTGGCCGGGTTGACGAGGGTCAGGGTGACGCTGCCCACCCCGCTGAGATAGACGGCGTTGCTGCCGGCGTACGGGGCGAACTGGAACCGGACGCTGGGGTGGTAGGCGCTGGCGAAGGTGCGGTTGGTGCCGGCCGTGTCGGGAGCCAAGCCCTGGGTTCCTCCGGACAGGCCTTTCTCGTAGTAGGCCCACCCCGCCATGCTCGCGCTGTATCCCGGTGCCGCCTCGGCCGCCCCGACGATGATGTCCTGGTTCCAGCCGGTGAGAGCCAGGGGCTGCTGTCCGGGCTTCACGGAGACCGTGAACGTGTTGGTCGCCGTGGTCCCCGTGCCGTTGGTGTCCGTGGCCGAGACGTAGATGTGGTACGTGCCGGCGGGCAGCGTGCCGAGATTCACGGCATACGGCGAAGAGGAGCCGCCAACCCCCGCCTCGGCGAACGCGCCCGCGCCGCTGTTCGTGTAGACGTGGACGGTGTAGGCGCCCGAAGCGCCGGCCACCGTGGCGGTGGCGGTGACGGGAACGCCGACCGTGAACCCCTGATTGTTCGTCGGACAGGTCAGCGCCGGAACCGGGATCGGCACCACCACGTCGTACTTGAAGGTCGGCCCGAAGTAGCGCCAGGCGTTGGTGTTTTCGATTGGCCAGGTGGCCGGCGCGGTGGCCGGCAGCGGGCCGGCCGCCGAGCCGGAGCCGAGCGCCACGCCCATGTTCCACGTGATGGCGGAGCCGAAGGCGGCGACGGGGGTCCCGTTGGGCGCAATGAAGTTGTCGCCGTTCTGCGTGCTGAAGACCACGTAGTTGCCGGGGGGCAGCACCGGGCCGTCCACGGCGGCGTAGCGCGCGGGGAAGCTGCCGCTCAGCTCGGAAGGGCAGGCCGCGGCGACCGGCGCCTCGATGAGCTTCGCCCCGCCTCGCGGGTAGATCGCCACCGTGTTGGAGGTCGGATTCGAGTCGGGGTCGAACTGGCCCAGCGCGGTGACCTTGATCGTCTGGGTGACCGTGAAGTCCCAGCCGACGCTGTACGTGGTGCCCAGCCCCGCGCCGCCGCCGGCGCCCGTGACATCGACCGCATGGATGTTGCCGACGACGGCAGCGACCGTGAACGTGTTGGTCGCGGAGGTCGCGGCCGCGTTCGAGTCGGCAACCGTGGCGTAGAGGTGATACGTGCCGGCGGGCAGCGCGCCGAGGTTCATCGCGTACGGCGAGGAGGTGCCGCCCGCGCCCGCCTCGGCGAACGCGCCCGCGCCGCTGTTGGTGTAGACGTGGGCCGTGTAGGCGCCCGCCGCGTTGGCGACCGTGACGGTGGCGGAAACGGAGGTTCCGAGCGTGAACGTCTGATTGTTGGCTGGACTGGCGACCGCGACGGTCAGGTTCGTGGTCGCGTGCAGCGCCGTGTCCCACGCCTGCGCCATGTGCAGGTAGCCGAGCGCGTTCGGGTGCAGCCCGTCGGCCAGGTCCGTGCTGATGTTCAAGGCGTCGTGCATCGGGACGTAAACCACGTCGCGGCCGAGCGCCCGGTGGCTGGCCACGATGTCCGGAATGGCCGCGTTAAAGGCCTGCACGTCGGGCTCATGGCCGACCATGGGGATGATCGAGGCCACGTAGAGCCTCACATTGGGCCGGTATCCGTAGACGTGAGCGATGAAGTCGCTCAGCCGGGCGGGCGCATTGGTCATGTTGTAGCCGAGGTTGATGTCGTTGCTGCCGACCATCAGGATGATCTTGTCCGGACTTTCTTTGCCGGGTCCGATCCAGTTCACGAGGTTCTCGTCGAGGCCGGTCCTCCCGGTGCCGTTGGTGATGACGTAGCCGCTGTGCCCCTCGTGATGCGCCTGTCCGGCATCGGTCAGCGCCGTAGTCGCGTAACCGGTCTGCGAACCGACAAAGGTAAACGTGTCGGCCCGGTTCGTCAGCAGGGTGTACAACGGGTCGCGATAGCCGCCCGCGACCGGGACTCCGAGCGTGATCGAATCGCCCATGGGCATGATCTTGCCCAAGTCCGCCGCCGGCGCGGCTTGTTGAGTCTGACAAATGAAGGCCGCCAGAAAGACGGCGAAGAGGCGCGTGACCGTACCGTGACCGATGAATGCTTCCGCTATTTTTTTCATTACGCTTTTTTCTCTGGCCCCGGTTGTATAGTCATTCCCGCGGGTGATCGCCTGACCGTGATGAATCGGGCCCATGGCACCTGTCAGATTGATGACGGGATATCATCGCCGACTCCCAACAACAGTGTTTGCTTAAACTGTATCAAGTGTGCCGTGGGTGTCAATGGCAACTGACTTGTCTGCCGGCATTTCACCCGCGATATTGGCCCATGGGGCTCGCGTCGCATCGCCTAGATCAGAGACCTGTGAAGCCAAGCGCCGCGGAGGGCGGCTTGGCGGATTACATTACGCGCAGAATTAAGATTGCGAAGAGGACAGAGCCGTAATCGCAACCACGATCGTAATCCGTTTCACAAACGCAATTCCGACACACGGAGTCAATTTTAAAGATGCGTCAGGCTTGGGACACACCCGCCCCGCCTTGTCGCTCATTTCGCTTTTTGGTACTCTGCGTCACAGGATAATGGCGTTTGCCTTGTCGCCGGTTAAGGAGAGAACGATCATGAAAAAACTGTTCACCATGGTTATGTGCGTCGTGTCCGCTTGGGTCGGGTTCGCCCAGCAGGCGGCCGACAAGGCCCAAGACGAAGCCAGGGGTGTGCTGGCCAAGATGACGCTGGAGGAGAAGGCCTCGCTCTGCGCCGGCATCAGCACCATGTCGTTGAACCCGATCCCGCGCGTGGGCCTCGACAAGGAGTTCTATTTCGCCGACAGCTCCTGCAACGTCCGCGCCGAGCTCGCCCGCATGACCTTCGCGGCCGCGAACAAGGCGGACGACCCGTCCGACCAGTCGACCTCCATGCCGACGCTCGAGGTGCTCGCCGCCACCTGGGACCGCTCGCTCGCCTCCGCCTACGGCCACCTGATCGGCACGGAGCTGCGCGCCCGCAACAAGGACATGATCCTCGGGCCCGGCGTGAACATCATGCGCACCCCGCTCTGCGGCCGCAATTTCGAGTACCTGACCGAGGATCCGGCCCTCGGCGCCGCCCTCGTGGTCGAGTATATCAAGGCCGTCCAGTCGCACGACGTCGCGGCCTGCGTGAAGCACTTCGCGGCCAACAGCCAGGAGTGGAACCGCAACTCCGTCATCGCCACGGTCGACGAGCGCACGCTGCACGAGATCTACCTGCCGGTCTTCCGCGCCGCGGTCAAGGACGCCGGCGTGCTGGCCGTGATGAGCGCCTACAACAAGCTCGCCGTGCCCGGCCTCTGCGAGGCCGAGTTCTGCAGCCAGAACGCCTACCTCAACCGCGAGATCCTGCGCCAGGCCTGGGGCTTCAAGGGCCTCGTCATCACCGACTGGGGCAGCGTCCACGACACCGTCAAGGGCGTCAAGGGCGGCACCGACATCGAGATGAACGCCGGCAACCAGATCCGCTTCTTCAAGCCCGAGCCGCTGCTGAAGGCCCTCAGGGAGGGCCAGATCACGGAGGCCGAGATCAGCGAGATGGCCGGCCACATCCTGTACGTCATGGCCAAGGTCGGCCTCTTCGACGGCCGCACGCGCGCCCCCGGCGCCATCAACACGAAGGAGCACCAGGCGCTCGCCCGCCGCGTGGCGGAGGAGGGCACGGTCCTGCTCAAGAACGACAAGGGCGTGCTGCCGCTCGACCCGGCCGCCGTGAAGACCGTCGCCGTCCTCGGCAAGGGAGCCGTCACCAAGCACTGCAACGGCGGCTGGAGCGCCGAGGGCAAGCCGCCCTACGAGGTCGTACCGCTGGAGGGCATCCAGGCCCGCCTCGGCGACAAGGTCAACGTCGTCTACCTGCCGCTCACGCTCGACGACCAGAACGCCAAGCTCGCCGCCCTCCCCGAGAGCGCGATCAACACCTTCGACACGGACGCCAAGGACCAGGGCATGACCGTCCGCGCCTGGAAGGCCAGCTACTTCGCGAACAAGACGCTCGCCGGCGCCCCCGCCGCCAGCGGCTTCCAGCGCGCGCTGAACGTGGACTGGAAGATGAACGCGCCGGTCAAGGAGGTCAAGCCCGGCGACTTCTCGGTCCGCTGGGAGGCCAAGGTCGTCGCGCCCGAGACCGGCACCTACGTGCTCGGCGCGCGCGCCAACGCCATGGCCGGCACGCGCATCTTCGTGGACGGCAAGCTCGTGATGGACAACTGGAAGGCGCAGTTCCCGACCCCGACCGGCTACGGCGAGGTCGCCCTCACCGCCAAGCAGGAAGTCGCCGTCGCCGTCGAGTACACCGTCGGCGAGAGCGAGTCCACCTGCTTCTTCGGCTGGCGCCTGCCCTCCGAGAAGGGCATCTCCCTCTCCGAGATGGAGGCCACCGTGCGCAAGGCCGACGCCGTGATCGTGCTGACCGGCACCGAGCACGGCCACGGCCGCGCGCTGGAGTGCGAGGGCGCCGACCGCCCGAACCTGCTGCTGCCGCCCGGCCACGACGAGGCCATCGCCAAGGTGCTCGCCTGGGCGCCCCAGGCCGTGGTCGTGAACCACTCCGGCTCGCCGATGGAGATGCCGTGGGTCAAGCGGGCCGCGACGCTCATTCAGTACGGCTACGCCGGCATGGAGGGCGGCAACGCCTTGGCCGCGATCCTGTTCGGCGACGTCAACCCGTCCGGCAAGCTGCCGCACACCTGCCCGTTCAGGCTGGCCGACACCCCGGCTGCAACGCCCGAGCGTTATAACGGCACGAACTCCGTCTACTCGGAGGGCATTTTCGTCGGCTACCGCTGGTACGACAAGAAGGAGGTCGAGCCGATGTTCCCGTTCGGCTACGGCCTTTCCTACACCACCTTCAAGTACGGCAAGGTCACCGCCTCTGCCAAGACGCTCGCTCCCGACGGCACGCTCACCGTCTCCGTCAAGGTCACGAACAGCGGCAAGCGCGCCGGCAAGGAGACCGTCCAGCTCTACGTGCGCGACCTCGCCAAAGCGCCGAAAGTCGAACGCGAGGTCCGCGCGCTCAAGAACTTCGCCAAGGTCGAGCTTAAGCCCGACGAGAGCAAGCTGGTGAGCCTCACGGTCAAGCCGTCCGATCTCGCCTACTTCGACGTCCAGGCCAAGGGTTTCCGCGCCGACGCGGGCAAGTATGCCGCCGAGATCGGCGCCTCCTCGCGCGACATCAAGGACAAGGTCGACTTCGCGCTCACCGGCGACTACACCGAGGCCGATTAGCCGACGAAAGCGGGAGGGCCGTTGGCGCGCGGCCCTCCATCCGATTTGATCCCCGAGCCCCTGTCATGAAGCGTTCGATACTCTTCTACAGCGTACTACTCCTCGCCGCCGCCACCCCAGCCCAACCGCCGCGCGTCGCGCTGCTGTTGAGCGGCGACGGGCGGCACGCCGACGAGTTCGACGGCGCGCTGAGTGCGCTCGGCTGGACGGCCGACCGCTACACCAGTCGGCCGGAAAGCCTCCGCTCGCTCGCGCCCAAGCTGTGCGACTACGACATGCTCATCGCGGCGCCGCTCTTCAATGACCGCAAAGACGCGCTGCTGCCCGGCGGCGACCGCCGCGCCTACCGGCTGTTCCTGGAGGAAGGCGGACTCATCGCGGTGACGGACGGCAGCTATCCAGGCGTCCGCGCGTGGCTTGCGGACATCGATCCGCGGCTGGGCGGCCTCGAGACCGGCGCCTGCAATTCGTCCCAGTGGGCCGTGAATGGCGTCACCTCCGATGCCGAGCCGCCGCATCCGCTGCGCTTCTTTCCGTCAACGATCCGCGAGCCCAACAGTTGGGCCCACTTGCTCAAGCCGACCAAGGATTCCTCGTGGCGCGTCGTTGCGTCGTGCAGCGAAGGTCTTCCCGTCACGCTCGCACAAAACGTCGGCAAAGGGCTCGTCTCGCTCTCCGTCCTGCGCCAGCCTTCGGCGAAGCAGCTGGGCAACCTGTACGCCTGCCTGCAGCTGAGCCGCGCGGGGATCGTCCTGAGGGCGTTCGACCTGCCGCCTCCCGCCGTCGGTTCCGGATGTGTCCGGCTCGCATTCGCCGAAGGTGTGGTGCCGGACCACTGCGGGTTCGCGTACGAAATCATCCCGGCGAAAGGCCCGCCACAACGATTCGAAAGAGCGGTGAGCGGCCCGACCTTCGAGCTGCCCTATCGCCTTTCGCTGCGCGGCCCCGTCACCGCACGCCTGCTTTTCAAATGCAACAACCGAGAGACGGTGTTGTTTTCGCGCGCGGCCGTGCTGCCGCCCCTGATGGAGGTGATGCCGGCCTTCTCTTGCGGGAGGCTGTCGACCGACCGCCGCCGCCCAGACGCGGGTTTCGAGGTTCGATTAAGTCCGGATGAGGAGTTGCTGGAGGGCGCGAATGTCTCACTCACTGGAATCGGGCCAGACGGAAAACGCGTGGCAGTGGCCCAGACGGCCGTGCCGGCGCGCTGTGGGCGTTTCGTGCTTCGCTTGCCGTTGTCCCAGTCGCTGCCGGCCGGCGATTATGCGGTGCGCGCCGTTCTGGAAGGCGCCAAGACGCTCGCCGAAGCGGACGCTCATTTCAAGATCGTGGCGCCTGTTCCGGCGCAGACGATCATCGACGAGGACAACACGTTGCTCGTCGGAGGCAAACCGTTCTTCCCGCTGGGGCTCTATCACGTCGATCCCACGAACTATGCCGAAGTCGCGGCACTGGGGATGAACACCGTTCAGTACTGGACTTGGCATGACCGACGCGGACTCGATCTCGCGGCCGCCCACGAGCTCAAGGCGGTTTTCGAGCTCAACCACAAGAGCGCGCAGATCGCGCGGGACGCGGTCGCAAAATTCGCGTCGCATCCCGCGCTGTTGATGTGGTACGGGCTCGACGAGCCAGCCGAAGGCTCGTACAGCATGGCCGGAGCGCTGCGCGACGCCTACCACACCAGCGACGGACAGCACCCGGTCTATTCGGTCTCCTGCCGGCCCGATATTTTCGCGGAACAGGCCGAGCTCGCCGACGTCTTCGCGCACGACCCGTATGGCAAGCCGCAGCAGGTCGCCGAGTGGATGACCCGCGCGGTCGCCGCCGTCCAAGGCCGCAAGCCCGTATTCTGCGTGCTGGGCTGCTTCGGCCAAGAGCGCGCGGACGAATTGCGCTCCGCCGCTTACTTGGCTCTGGCGCATGACGCGCGCGGCATCCTGTGGTATCCCTGGCACCAGATGGGAGGCGGACCGCTTGGCGTCGGCCTCAAGAACAGTCCGACGCAGCAGGCCGTGATCCAGCAGCTTTGCGCGGAGATCGCGGCCCTCACGCCCGCGTTGACGGCGACCGTTCGCCATCCGTTTGTCGCCTGCGACGGCAGGCTCCACGGGATTCTCCTTGAGGGCCGTGCGCAACGGCTGCTGCTCCTCGTCAACGCCACGCCCGAGAAGATGGAGGTCGAGGCGGAGCTTCCCGGAAACACGGAGGGCGCGCGGACATTCCGCGACTTCTTCAAGCGGCGCGGCGATGCGCTGTCCGTCACGTCGGGACATTTCCACATCGCACTCGCACCTTATGAGACGCGCGCCTACGCGGCGGAGTGACGCAAGACCGAGACCGGAGGAGACCATGACACGCGACCGTTTCCTGATTCTATTCCTCCGGATCGTCGGCACCGTCGCCGGCTCGGCCGCGCTCTGCGCCGTGATGCCGCTGCGCGCGATGGATGCGGTCCACCGCGCGTTCGGGATGGGGCCGCTTCCGGCCGGGCCGGTCGTCGAGTACCTCGCGCGCTCGACTTCGGCCTTCTACGCGCTCCTGGGCGCGTTGCTCTGGGCGCTCTCCCTCGACCTGCCGCGCTACCGCCCGCTGGTGCGCGGCACGGGCTTCGCGCTGATCGCCCTCGGCGCACTGCTGCTCTGGACCGACCTCAAGGCCGGCCTCCCCGGGTTCTGGCAGGCGGCCGAAGGCCCGCTCGACGCGCTCTTCGGCGTGATCCTCCTCTGGGCGTGCCCCGCCGAGAAGCCGGCCTGACACCGGCGGCGGACGCTCGCCCCTTGCGTTCCCGCGCGCGGGCCGCTACACTCCTCTCCCCATGAAAAACGTCGCCGCCTTCCTCTGTCTGCTGTCGCTCTTGCTCGGCGGCGCCTGCCAACCCAGCGCCGTGATTTCCGAGCGCAACGTCGTGTACGGCACGGTGGACGGCAAGTCCCTGCGGCTAGATCTCTATCGGCCCCGCGCGCCCGCCGCGACCCCGCGCCCGGCCGTCCTCTTCGTGCACGGCGGCGGGTGGGCAGCCGGCGACAAGCGCGACTTCGGCGGCGCGGCGGCAGCGCTCGCCAAGCAGGGCTACGTCGCGTTCTCAGTCAACTACCGCCTCGCCGCCAAAGGCCGCAACCCCTGGCCCGCACAGCTCGATGACGTCCAGCGTGCGGTGCGCTGGGTGCGGTCCCGCGCGGCGGCGTACGGCGTCGACCCGAACCGCATCGGCGCGGTCGGCCACTCGGCGGGCGGGCACCTCGTGGCCTGCCTCGCCGCACGCGAAACGCGCGACAACGCCGATCCCGCGCTGGCCGCCTTTTCGAGCCGCGTCACCTGCGCGGTGGACATGAGCGGGCCGGTCGACCTCGTCGCCAGCGACAACCCGCAGACCGACAACATCATCGCCAACCTGCTCGGCGGGCGGAACGCCGAGCGTCCCGAGCTCGCCCGCGATGCCTCGCCGCTTCGCTTCGTCGATGCCAAGACGGCGCCCGTCTTCATCGTCCACGGCCGGCGCGACAAGCTGGTCGCCGTCCGCCACGCCGAACAGTTCGCGGCCGCCCTGCGCCAGGCCGGCGTCGAAACCCGGTCGCTCATCTTCGACGACGAAGGGCATGGAGTCACCAACCGCGCCAACGCCGACCGCATGATTCTGGAAACGCTCGCTTTCCTCAAGGCACAACTCTCCACGGGTATGGCAAGCCTCTGAAAGGACCGAGGGATGTGACATGAAACAGCGGACCTGTCCGTCAGCCGCCCTTGACGCGGTTGCGTGGGCGCAATATGATCGTGCCCTCGAACTGGTTCACGCCGACGCGCAACTGACCGTCACCGTGAACGGCGAATCCTGCCGCCCGCACAGCGACCTGCCGCGAGACCCACGCTACACCTACGACAACACTAAGATCTGGCACACGGTCACGAACGGGAAGACGGATCCTTTGGCCTTGACCTGCTCGAACTGTCTTTAAACCCTCCCGCGCCGGCGGGCCGATAACCGTCTGCGCGTTTCGCGATTGAAACGGATGACGGGATTTCTCATACTCGCCACATGACTATGCACCGACAGCTCCTAGCCTCCCTGTTCTTCGCCGCGTTCACCTCGCTGCAGGCGCATGCGGCAGATCTCGACGCGCCGCCGCCGGGCGCGTTCACGATCGTCGTGATTCCCGACACCCAAGGCTACCGCGGCGCTCGCACCAAAGCCACGCCCGACAGCCCCGACCCGCTGACCAACCCCGTCTTCGCGAACCACATCGCGTGGATCCGCGCGAACGTGACGAACCAGAACATCGTGTTCGTCAGCCATGTCGGCGACATCGTGGACATCAACAACGAAGAGCAATGGTCGCTCGCCCGCCAGAACCTCGACGGCCTCATGGGCGTCGTTCCGTTCGGGCTCTCGGCCGGCAACCACGACATGAAAGCCTCTGGCGATGCCTCGCTCTTTCAGAAACACTTTCCGGCCGAGCGCTTCAAGGCGTTCCCGTGGTACGGCGGCACTTTTGAGCCGGAAGATCCGAAAGACGCGCAGTTCGGCAATAACGCCAACAGCTACCAGCTCTTCTCCGCCGGCGGCATCGATTTCGTATTCCTCCACCTCGAGTGCAATGCGCCCGACCCCGTGCTGGCTTGGGCGAATACGCTTTTGTCGCGCTTCGCCAACCGCGTTGCGCTGGTCACGACCCACATGGACCTCGGCATCCGGAAGAAGCCCGCGGTGAAGGAGGAATTTGTATCCGGCCAGAAGGGACGCATGGAGTGGAGCAAGTGCTGCGGCGCGCGCGGCAACACGCCGCTCCAGATGTGGGAGAAGCTCTATCGTAAGCACGCGAACCTGGCCCTCGTCTTCAGCGGCGACCAGAGCCGCGTCACCGCGCAGCACCTCGCGCAGACGGGCGATCACGGCAATGTCGTGTACGCTCTGATGTCAGACTACGAATCCGCCGGACCGCTGCGGCTCTACCGCTTTCAGCCCGCCCGGCGAGAGGTTCAAGCCATCACCTATGACACCACGAAGCGTGAACTCGTTGCGCGCACGACCTATGTGCCGGAAGCAAGCCAGCACCAGTTTACTTTGAAAGACGTTCTGTGCCCCAGCCGTCCCTCATGTCGCTAATGGCACCAGCGCTTAGCCGCCCGCCTCACCCCCTTTCAACCGAGTGCCGACAGGCCAAGCCCGTCCTCCCCCGCTTCCCTTCGGCGGCGGTCAGGGCGCGATCTGCCGCACGCATCCGGCCTTCACCACGGCCGGATCGTGAAGCGTCAGGACTTCCGCCCCGCTGCGCTTCGCCATCGTCAAGAATTTGAGGTTCGCCTCAACGTCGACAACCGATCCGACCGGAATCAGCTTCGCGAGGTTTTCGGGAAGATAGGCTTCGTCCCCGGCGAGAAGATAAGTTTTTTTGCCAACCGCCACTTCCACGTATGAGGATCCGGCCGTATGGCCCCCGACACGCCGCACGGTGATTCCCGGGATCACCGCATACGATTCGTCGAACGTAACGAGCCTGTCCCGCCCGATCGTCTTCAAAAACGCAGATTCTGCCTCGCGTCGGTTGACGATGACCGTCGCCTTCGGATAGAGCGCCACGTTGGCCGCATGGTCGGAGTGCGTATGCGTGAGCACCACCTGGGTGACAGATTCCGGCGTGATGCCCACCGCGGCGAGCGCCGGCTGATATTGCAGCAGGGTGACTCCGGCGCGGCTTGCCTCATTCGTGTCGGAGAAACCGGTGTCGATCAGGACGATCTCATTGCCGGCTTTGACCGCGTAGAACATCCACGCGATCGTGAGGTTCTTGCCGCTTGTGTCGCCTTTGAGCAGGCGCGCGGCGGGATAAGCGGACTCGCCGTACTTGACCGCATACAGCGTCAGCGGCTCACGCTCACCCGAGGCCGGAACCGCGCGTGTCGCCGCGCCCTGAGCCCGCGCCTGTTGCATGCCGAGAGCCAGCAGCCCCAACATCCATTTCAGCAGCGCCATCCTCATCCGGCATCGCGTCATCTCTGCGTCTTCCTTTCACCGCCCATGCTGCGTCCGCGCCGGCCGCTTCCCGTTCCACAGCGCGCCGACGGGGCAGGCCGCGATGCAGCGGTCCAGCGCGGGCCCCATGGCGGCGTCCAGATCCGCGCCGAAGGGGGCCTTGACCGTGACGTCGAAGCCGCGGTTGCCGAAGGCCAGGCCGGGCTGGATCTTTTCGGCGGCGGTGATGCCGACGCAGCGGCCGCAGTCGATACACTTGCCCGGCTCGTGCACGAGCCCGCCGGCGTAGCGCTTCCGCGTCACGTGCTTGCGCGCGCCGGTCTTGTACTGGTCGCGGTTGATTTCATATTCCTGCGCATAGGCGCGCAAGGCGCAGTCGAGCTTCTTGCCGCAGTCGCACTGCAGGCACCGGCCCGCGGCCGCGACGAGCGATGCGGGAAACGGATTTGCCTCACCTGCATTTGCGGGAAAGGCGGCGAGGTCGGTGGACGTCAGCTGCCGGAGCTCCTCTTCGTCCAGCTTGCCCAGGCGGGAATCGAAGCGCGGGGAGCAGGCCGCGCCGACGGCGCTGCGGGTCAGGAAGCGGTGGACCGACTCCGCGGCCAGCCGCCCTTGCCCCACGGCCCTGGACGCCATGCGGCAGACCGCGATCGCGCCGCCGCAGGCAAAGACGCCGCCGCTGCCCGCGGCAAAGGTGTGGGCCTCGACCGCGATCCCCTTGGAAGTCGCCTTGATGTCGAACGTCCACGGCCGCTCGGCCGCCGGCGCACCGGTGGCGAAGACCACGGCATCGCCGCGCTGAAGCAGATCGTCGAGGGCGCGCTGGTCGCCGACCCGGCACCCCATCCGGAACGTCACGCCCAGGGAGCGGATCACCGCGATTTCCTGATCGAGCACCGTCAGCGGCAGCACCGCGCGGTCGATGCCGTAGCGCAGCATGCCGCCCGGCTCTTCGCGTTCGTCCACAATCGTGCAGGCGTGGCCCAGCAGCGCAAGGTAATAGGCGGCAGAAAGTCCGGCCGGTCCCGCGCCGATGACCGTGACACGCTTGCCCGAAGCCGGTGCCGCCCGGGGCGCCGCCGCGGCACCGGCGGCGGCCGCCGTTTCCGCCACGCGCTTGTGAAGCTCACGGATCGACACCGCGCCGTCGGCCTGCGCGCGGACGCACCCTTTTTCGCAGGGCGCCGGGCAGACGTAGCCAAGCACGCCGGGCAGGGCGAGGCGCTCCCGGACCGTGCGCGCCGCGGCGTCCAGATCGCCGGCCGCGATGTGCCGGGCCATGACCGGGATGTCGAGGTCCGCCGGGCAGATGCGCCGGCACGGGCCTTCGCAGTCGCCCGCGTGTTCGCTCATCAGCAGTTCCAGCGCCCGCCGGCGGTAGCGGCGCACCTCCTCGGAGCCGCTCTCCAGGACCATGCCCTCTTCGGCCGGCGTCGCGCACGCGGGCGCCAAGTTGCGCCGGCCCTGGATCTTGACCACGCAGACGTAGCACGACGTGGGCGGCTCGATCCCCTGAAAACTGCACAGCGTCGGGATCGCGATGCCCGCCCGCGCCGCGGCCTGCAGGATGGTCTCGCCCGGCTCGAAGGAGACCGCGGTGTTGTCGATGGTTAATGTGGGCACAGGCTCTTCCTTTCCGGCCCGGTGACGATCTTGATGGCTTTCTCGGGGCAGACGCCGCGGCACATGTCGCAGCGCACGCAGGCCGCGTCGTCGATCGTGTGCCGCTCGTGCGGCGTGAAGGGAATGGCCCCGGTCGGGCAGGTCTGCGCGCAGAGGGTGCAGCCGATGCAGGCGTCGGTGACGGCGTATGCGATCAGGGACGGGCATTTCCCCGCCGGGCAGCTGCCCTGCAGGTGCGCCTCGTACTCGCTCCTGAAATAGCGGATCGTCGACAGCACGGGGTTCGGCGCGGTCCGCCCCAGCCCGCACAGGCTGGCGCCGGCCACGTCATGCGCCAGCTCTTCGAGCCGCTCGATATCGCCCGCGGCGCCCTTGCCCGCGCAGATGCGCTCCAGGATGTCCAGCATGCGCCGCGTGCCGACGCGGCAGAAGGTGCAGCGGCCGCAGGACTGGCTCTGCGTGAAGGTCAGGAAATAGCGGGCGATGTCCACCATGCAGTCGCGCTCGTCGAGCACGACCAAGCCGCCGGAGCCCATCATGGCCCCCGCGCCCATCAGCGCCTCGTAGTCCACGGGCAGGTCGGCGCGGTCGGCCGGGATGCAGCCGCCGGAGGGGCCGCCGATCTGGACGGCTTTGAACTCCAGATCGTTGGCAATGCCGCCGCCGACCTGCTCCACGATCTCGCGCAGGGTCATGCCCATGGGCACTTCGATCAGCCCGCCGTGGCGGATTTTGCCGGTCAGCGAAAAGACTTTGGTTCCGGCGCTCCGGGCCGTGCCGATGGTGCGGAAGCGCTCGGCGCCGTTGCGGATGATCCAGGGGACCGAGGCGAACGTCTCGCAGTTGTTGATCAGCGTGGGCCGACCCCAAAGCCCTTTCTGCGCGGGATAAGGCGGCCGCAGGCGCGGCATGCCGCGGGCGCCTTCGAGCGAGCGGATCAGGGCGGTCTCCTCGCCGCAGACAAAGGCGCCGGCGCCTTCTTTGATGTCGAAGTCGATAGAGAACGCCGATCCCAGGATGTTCTGGCCCAGCAGGCCGCGCGCGCGGCACTGCGCGAGCGCTTCACGGACCCGGGCCAAGGCGAGCGGATACTCTGTGCGGATGTAGAAAATCCCCTCGGTTGCCCCCACTGCGAAGGCGGCGATAAGCATGCCTTCGATGACCCGGTACGGGAAGGACTCGAGCAGCATGCGGTCCATGAAGGCGCCCGGATCGCCTTCGTCGCCGTTGCAGATGATCGTGACTTTTTCGCCGTTGCTCTCCCGGACCCGTTGCCATTTCAGGCCGGAGGGAAACCCCGCGCCGCCCCGGCCGCGCAGGCCGGCCGAGAGGACACGCTCAATGACCGCCTGCGGCGACAAGGCCCCCAGGCACGCTTTGAGCGCCTCAAAGCCGTCGTGCCGGAGATACTCCTCCAGATCGACAGGATTGAGCCGGCCGTAATGTTCGGTGGCGACGCGGATCTGTTTTCCCAGAAAATCGGCCACGGGCTTGTCTCTCAGGTCCAGGTCGTGCCGAAGCCATGACGATGCTTCTGCAGGCGGAACGAACAGCTCGCTGACATGGTGCTGCAGCCACGCTTTCAGGCGGCCCTCAAGCGACGGCGGCTTGAACTGGCGCCGGATGATTCCCGCAACCGCTTCCGGCGTGACGTTCGCATAAAAGGAGGACACGCCCTGTTTGGCGTGAACGATCTCCATCAGCGGCGTGCGGTGGCACATGCCCGCGCAACCGACCTGCTTGACCTGTGCCCGAATACCGAGGCTCTTGACCGTCTCCAGCGCAGTCTGGTAGACGCCGGCGCTGCCGCCGGCCACGCAGCAGGAGCCCAGGCCGATGCGGATCTCCCCGGAGTCCTGAACACCGGCCTGCGCGTAGTCCGGATTCGAGCCCTTGTCGTTTATCTGCGCGAGGAAATTCTTCAGGATGTCCGGGGCCGTTGCCGGCGTGACGTGTCCGTAAATGACCGAGTCGATCTGGACCACCGGCGCCAGCGTGCAGCAGCCCAGACACGCCACCTTCTCGATGGTGAACACGCCTTGGGGATCGGTGTCTTCGCCCTCCTTACATTCCAGATGCCGGGCCAGGGCGTCGTAAACCGCGCCGGCGCCTTTGACGTGACAGGCGGTCCCGACGCACACCTTGACCGAATGCTGTCCCGCCGGACGGTGGCGGAACTGGGAGTAGAAGCTCGACACGCCGGTCAGATCGGCGGGCGAGATTTCCGTTGTCCGGCACACGTGCTGCAGCAACTCTTCGGGAAGGTAGTGGAAACGTTCCTGGATCCCCTGCAGAATCGGGATCACTTTGTCGGGCGTTGTGCCGACACGCTTGACCAGATCGTCGACCCACTCGACAGAAGATTGACTGTTGTTGCTATTCACACGCATCCCGCAGGATCGGCCGGAACCCACGTCGCGCCACTGCGGCTTGAACTTGAAAATTCCGGCCCCATGATCTGGATAGATTATGGGGGGACGGGACGAACCAAGTCAACCCCTTTGCCCCCTTCCGATGGAAAGAGAAAAACGCGGTTCTGTCCCTTCCGCCGCTCTCGCCTGACTAGGCAAGCCTCTGCTGCCGTTCGCGGGCGGAAACACGCCGTCCCGCCCCACGCTACTTCGCGGCCGCTTTGCGGATCACGAGCTTGTCGACGCCCATCATGTAGCTGTCGCGCTTGGCCTTGGGGTTCTCGCCCGTGAGCTGGAGCGTCAGGACGTTCTCGCCCTGCTTGAGGTCCACGGCGCCGAGGTCGACCGTGTGCGTCTCGACCTTGTCGGCGTAGGCGTCGTAGCCCTTGACCAGCGTCGCGCCGTTGAGCCCGATGTCGGCGATGCCGTAGTCGTTGGCGTGCGTCAGGGTGAGGATGAGCGCGTAGCGTCCGGCCTCGGCGACGCCGAAGCTCAGGCGGGCCGCGTCGCCCGGCTTGGCGCGCGTCCACCAGAGCTGCTTGCCGCCGCTCCACCTGGCGTTCGGGTGGCCGTCCTGGACCGTCACGCTGCCTCCGTCGACATCCGCCTCGAGCGATTCGCCCTCGATGACGCCCTCGCCATGCAGGACGAGCGGCATGATGTCGCGCCGCGTCAGCGCCACGGACTGCGCGGCCAGCGCCGGCTCCGGCCCGCGGTTCGAGACGCCGCCGGGCTTCATGTACCAGCAGGTGACCGGCGCGTAATTGACCACCGTCTGCGCCCAGTGCCACATCTCCATGTCGAACCGGAGGCGCCGGCGGAACGGGACCGCGTCCAGCGCGCGGTTCCGCAGATTGATCACGACCCCGTAATTGCCCGCGCCCGCGCCTTCCGGCTGGGCGATGAAAGGATGCTCGAAGAAGTTGCCGTTGCCCCACGCGTAGCCGTAGTAGTCCTCCGAGCCCGTGCCGATGTGCGTCGGGAAGGCCGCGTCGTCCACGAAGATCTTTTCGTCGCCCTCCCCCCACCAGGTCCGCGCCGTGTTGAAGAGCGTCACGCCCGTCCCGACCAGCACGCCCTCACCCTCGAGCGAGACGTAGTTGACGTCGTAGTGGTCGCCCGACTTCGTGCGGGTCGACACGCGGTTGAGCTCGGTCCAGCCCGCGCCGAAGTGCATGCTGCGGCTGTCCCAGCGCCAGGGCGCGGTCACCAGCGCGCCCTGCGTGACCGTCACCGGATTCGTGCCGAGGTTGCGCAGCGTCAGCGCGCAGCTCTTCTTGAACGGCATCACCCACGCCGACTCCATCAGGCCGCCGCCCGAGACCTGCGTGTGCCACGTGCGGTACGGGGAGAGCTTGTAGCCGGTGCCGAAAAAGTCGCCGGCGGGCACCCATACCGTCCGCTCGCCGTCGAACGCCATCTCGATCACCGTCGAGCGCAGCGCCTGGGCATCGCGCCCGCCGTTGAGGTTCATCGACAGGAGCCGCACCGCGCGCGCGCCTTCTACCTGATGCGTCACCGACTGGCCGGGCGCGAGCACGCCGTCCAGCGCGACCGTTTGGATCTTCACCCCCTCCAGCCCCAGCCCGCCGCCGGCCAGCTTTCTCCGCAGCTCGGAAACCGCCACCCCGTCGCGCCGCAGAGCCGCGAGCGAAAACGTCTCGACGCCCGTCCCCTTTTCGTAGGTGCGGCACTCGATGTTGTAGTAGAAGTTCTCACCCTTGAAGACCGTCGCGCTCTCGTACGTGATCAGGCAGCGCGTGGCGTAAGGGATCGGCAGGTAGAGGTTGTGGCCGCGCTTCAGGTAGTCCGTCTTGACCGAGACCGACGAGGAGAGCGGTTCGCCGCAGAGCTGGCCGCCGCTCAGCACGTCGAGCACTTTGCCTTCGATCTCGGGCTTTTCATTCCCGTCCAGATAGACGCGCAGGAGGCCTGAGCCGTCGGTGCCCGCGACCGTCACCCAAAAACGCACGATCGCGCCCGGCCCCGGCGCATCGAGCATCACGCACTCGCGGCGCACGCCGTTGGTCTCCACCCTCAGGAACTGGCTGCGGTCATCGTTCGCGAACCAGCCCGGCCGGTCGGGCGCGACCGAGCCGCGGTCATAGCTGCCGAACTGGCGCAGCGTATAGGCCGGCGCCGGGAAGCAGGCGGCCGCCTCCCGGTCGGCCATCTCCTCCAAGAGCGACAACGTCGTCACGTCGCCGCCGGCCCAAGCCATGCCCGCGACGACAACCCAACCCGCCGTCCATGCTGTTGCTTTCATTGCATTTTTCCTTTCTCAGGCCGCCTTACATCTTGCCGGCTGGGCCGACGTTTGATCGGGCGTCTGACCGGATCAGCGCTTGCTGAACATTCACCGCGCGAGGTCGGCGAACCCTGCGGGCTCCAAATGCACAACCACATCGCGGACGGAATCGCGGGCCGTCATCACCGCGTCCTTCACGCGATGCCCCAACGCGTGGCCCGCCCCCACCGTCATTTCGGAAGACACGCAGAGATGGATCTCCACAAAATAGTCGATGCCGCTTTTGCGGACGCGGCATTTCTCGACCGACGACACCCCCGGGACCTCGCTCGCCACGCCGACGACGAAATCGCGCATATCGCAGGTCACGGCGCCGTCCAGCAACTCGTGGAAAGCCCCCCGGAGGATCGAGATGCCATTGTAGTAAATGATCGCACAGGCCAGAAGGGCCGCCCAATCGTCCGCCGCCGCAAAGCGGGGCCCGCAGAAAAGCGCGAGCGTGATGCCGAGCGCGGCCGCGCCGGAAGTCAAGGCGTCGGAGTGATGGTGCCAGGCATCGCCCTTGATCGCCATACTTTCCACCGACCGCCCGGCCTTCAGAACGATCCGCGACGTGGTCTCTTTAATGATCACGACCAGGACCAGCACCGGCAACGTGTACCACTCGGGAGCCTCGTGCACCGTCGTGATCTCACGGATCGCCTGATAAACGATCACCGTCGCGGCCGTGACCAGCGAGAGCCCAGAGAAGACCCCCGCGACCGACTCGATCTTGCCATGGCCGAACGGATGTTGCTCGTCCGCCGGACGCAAGGACAGATGGAAACCGCCCCACGTCACGACGGACGTGACGATATCCCCCGCCGATTCCACGCCGTCCGCGATCAGCGCGTAACAGTTGCCGAGGACACCGGCGGTCAGCTTGACCACCATCAGCCCGACATTGACCCCGAGCGTCATGAACCCCAGCTTTTGTAGCGACTTCTTGTTCGCCATAGACCGAACTTCCCCATTCCAAACCGCCGCAGTCAACGCGCCCGCCGACCTGACGGGCCGCAACGCCCACTCAAACTCACTCGCGCACAATCTCGTAGAGCATCCGCGCGCCGCCCGGATTCGCCACCGCCACCACGAAGCACAGCTTTCCGCCGGCGGCCGTTACGGCGACCTTTTCCAATCGCCGGCCGTCGGTCGCAAGCGCATACACCGTATAGGCCCCGGGATCCTTCAGCGCCAATTTCACATCGGCCTGTCCGGCACGCATCAGATAAGGCATCTTGCCCCACGACAGCAGGGTCTTGCGCGCACGCTCCGCATAACGCACGCCCGTGTTCTGAACGTCCGTCAGATGCGTCATCAACAGCCGGCCGCTCTCCGTCACCGGCGCGGCGTCCAGCGAGCTCACCCACACCGTCGCGGCCGCGCCGGAGAGGCTGACGCTCAGCGGGCCCGCGCTGATCGCGCCCGTTTCCGCAAAGCCGCCGACCGTCCGAGCCGTCGTGATCGTGAACGCGCCGCGCGCCGGGTCGATGGCCAGCGCGCCGGCGGCGTTCGTCAGGGACGCGAAAGCGGCGGCCGCATTGGTCGCATACGCCTCGCCGCCCGACACCACGCGCCAGCCGGGCAACGCGGCCTCGGCCGCATACGTGCCGACCCGCGCGTTCCACGCCGCGCCGCTCCAAGCCGCCGGCACACTCGCCGCACGCTCCTTTAAGACCGCCACTTCATTCGACGGCAGCGCCACCGCCACTTTTTCGGCGGCGGGCGCCAGGTCGCCGCGCAGGAACAGGCAGAGCGAGGCACGATCCGAAGCCTGCGACAAGGGATCCGTAGACACGTCGAAATACCCTGCAAACCCCTCGCCGTCGAACATGTTCTCAAGCCGGTGCGCATAGGCGAAGCGCCACAGCGCGCTCCAGTCCTGCAACGCGCCCATCGCGCCGGTCATGATGCCGCCCACGCCGCGAAACATGCCCGGGCCAGAGAAGTTGTACTCCGAAACAGTGAACGGCTTGTTGGCCAGCCGCGTGAAGGCCACGTTGCACGGCGTACGGCACCCGGAGCGGAGCGGGTTTTCGTTGCCGCAGCGGCTCGGCAGAGACCACTTCTTCTCGAGGAAGTGCGGATGGTCCACGTAAAAGTGGTCGTCCACGTAATCGTAGAGCGCCTCGCGCACCGGCTGCAGCGGCTGATAGTGCGTGCCGCAGTTATAGTTCGAAATCAGCGCCTTGCACCCGATCTCGTCCCGCAGAAAAGCCTTCATGCGCGCCACCATCTTGGCTTCGGTGTCCGCCACGAAGAGCGCGACCGCCGAGCCGGCCTTGCCGTTCATCGTGAGCGGCATCGTGTCGGGGATCTCCGCAAACGCGGGGTCTTGCGCCCGCTTCTGCTTGAGCCACGCCGCCCACGCGGCCTGCATGGCCGGCGTCTCGCGCGCCTCCTGCTTCGAATAGCCGATCGAGCCCTCGTTGATCAGCGCGATGAACGGCATGCCCGGCTCGTCCGCATAGCGCCGCCCGGTGTGCGGGTTCACGTGCGTCAGAAGCGCCTTCGCGAACGTCGCCCAGTTCTGGTAAGACGGCTCATGCACGGCGATCAGGGCCTTGAAGACCTGCATCTCGACCTGTCCGTCGCGGTCGATCCCGATGTGCCGCCACATCACTTTGCGCGACACGAACAGATCGGTCGTCACGTAGAGCCCACGCTTCATGCACGCCGCGATGAACCCGTCGAGCTTGGCCATCTGGTCGGGATTCAGCGTCAGCCCGTCCGCGCTGCCCTGCACGCACCCGTTGTCGTAGTGGTGGATGCGGATGCTGTTGTAGCCCAGCCGCACGAACCGGCCGGCGAGCTGCTCGGACTGCTCGGCCGAAGGGAAGTTGGCCGTGCCGCAGAAGTTGACGCCGTAGAAACGCTGCGGCACGCCGGGCTTTTGCTCGAACTCGAAATGCGGTCCGTTCGCCTTCAGCCAGCCGTATTTGCCGGCCGGGGCATCCACGAACTTCATTCCCGAGAAGTCCAGCGCGGATCCCGGCAGAATCTCCTTTTCATAGGTCAGCGGCACCCATTCCTCGTTGGCCTGCAGCGTAACCGGCCGGTCATACACGACCTTGAGCGGCGCGTGCGCCGTGAGCGTGAAGGCCACCCGGCACGGCACGTCGTTGGAGTAGGTCTTCGCGCCGCTGCTGCCGAGGCGCAGGCTGAAGGTATCGCCCCACTGGCGGTCGTCTTGGACCAGCACCGAGGTCGGCGCGTCGAACGTGAAGGACAGCCGCTCGCCGGCCGGCGGCGGAAAGGCGATCTCCAGCTGCTTGACCTTGCCGCTGAACACGGAGAGGGCGCCGCGCTTCTCCGCGAAAACGCCCTCTTTGCCGTCGGCTTTCCAGCGCCCGCCGATCAGCTTCTGCGCCGAAAAGTGGGTGTTGACATAGAGGCCGTTCAGCGAGATGTCCGACTTGGGCGTAAACGTGTAAACCGCGCGCACCGCGCCGTCCGCCGCCGGGGTGACATCGGCCGTGCCGGCGACCTGCTCTTGTTCCGAGGCCTTCAGCACGAACGCGCAGACGCCCTTTTCATCCGGCGCAGCCGTCCCGCCGCCACTGACGCTCTTCTTCCATCCCGACGTGAACAGGCAACCGTTCAACTCGACGCCGGGCGAATCCAGTTTCAGGGCGCCCCCCATGCTCAACACCGCTTCGCCAGCCATTCCCGCCAGCGGCAGCAAGGCCGACATCAAACACCATGTCTTCATATTCTCCCCATCTCTCCCCGAATCCGGCAGGCACGGTTTCCTGAACCGTCCGCGGACGCCCCGGGGCGACGTCCCTGCCGCAACACGCAACCAGGCGACCCCCACGCTACCCCGCCAGCTCCCTCAGCTGCCGGATCTCCTGAGCCCACAGCTCTTCGTTCGGCGTTTCCAGCACGAGCGGCATGTTTTCGAAGCGTTTGTCCGTCATGATGCACTTGAACACCTCCATGCCCAGCAGCCCCGCGCCCAGCGATTCGTGCCGGTCCACGTGCGCGTTGAGCCCTACTTTGGAGTCGTTCAGGTGCAAGCCGCGCAGGTACTTCATGCCGACGGTCTTGTCGAAGTGCTCCATCGTCCTGTGAAAGCCGTCGCGCGTGCGGATGTCGAAACCCGCCGCGAAGGTGTGCATCGTGTCGAGGCAGACGCCCACGCGCCGCTTGTCGTCGACGCCGTCGATCATCGCCTTGAGCTCCTCGAAGACCGAGCCCAAATTGCCGCCGCTGCCGGCCGTGTTTTCGATCACGACGGTCACGCCGCTCGTTTGGGCCAAGGCCACGTTGATCGACGCCGCGATGCGGTCGCACGCCGCCTGCGGCGTGATCAGGCGCAGGTGGCTGCCGGGGTGGAGGTTCAGCTTGTCGAGTCCCAGCGCCATGCAGCGCCGCAGCTCATCCAGCAGCGAGGCCATGGATTTGGCGTGCGCCGCCTCGTCGGGATTCGCGAGGTTGATGAGATAGCCGGCGTGCGGCATCACCTGCGCCGCGGTGTAACCGTCCGCCGTCATCTGCCTTTTGAAGGCCTCGATGTCGGCCGCGGCATAGGGCGCGGCGGTCCACTGGCGCTGGTTCTTGACAAACAGGCCGAAGCCGGTTGAGCCTAAAGCCTTGGCATTGATGGGCGCGTTCGCCACCCCGCCCCCGATCGACACGTGCGGTCCGATGAAATACATGACACCTCCGAAGTACGGGCACGGCAGGCCGTGCCCTACACGCTCTGCAGGCCCGTCGCGAACCGGTCCTTGCCCGCATAATCCTTGACGATCCCGACGTCCGCAAACCCGTATTCCTCAAGCATGTCACGCATGGCGGGGCCCTGCTCGTCGCCGATTTCGAAGAAGACGCCGCCGCCCGGCTTGAGCACCATCACCGCATCCAGCAGCAGCGCGCGGTAAACATCCAGCCCGTCGGCCCCGCCGTCCAAGGCCAGCCGGGGCTCATGCTCGCGGATGTGCGGCTCGAGCCCGTCCACGACGCGTGAGGGAATGTAGGGCGGATTGGAGACCAGCACATCCACGCTGGCGGGGTCGAACTCGCCGCACCCGTCGCTTTCGGCGAACACCACGCGGCTTTCGAGCCCCGTGAAGGCCGCGTTCTCCTTGGCCAGCGAAAGCGCCTCAGGGCTGATGTCCAACCCCACAAACACGCCGTCGCGCATCTCTTTCGCCAGGCTCAGGATGATGCACCCGGTGCCGGTCCCGACGTCCACCACAAGCGGCTTGGTGCCCCGCTTCGCCTGCTCCGACTTCAGCACCAGATCCACGAGCTGCTCGGTTTCCGGACGGGGAATCAGCGCGCGGCGGTCAACCTTCAGCGTGAGCTTGCGGAAATCCCATTGCCCCAAGACATATTGCACCGGCTCGCCTTTGGCCACACGCTGCAGGCCGCGCCGCAGCGCGTCGACAATCCGCTCCTCGGGCGCGGCGTCGAGGTGCCGGTACAATTCCAGACGGCCGCATTTGAACAGCCGCGCCGCCAGCAATTCGCACGCCACGCGCGCATCGGGAATCTTCTGCTTGGAGAGAAAGGCATCGCCCAGCGCGACCAGCTCTCTGAGTGTCTTCTGCCCGTCGGCCATAGATTCCTTTCCGCCCGCTTACAGTCTGTCGCCTTCCGCCTTCGCCTCAGAAGGGAGTCGGGTCATCCGGCGGCATCGGCTCAGCCTCTTCGTACGAGACCGATGAGCCGTCCCCCTCCATTTTGTCGACCTTGAAGGCATCCAGATCGACATAATACCGCTCCTTGTACTCCTTGCCGCGGATACGGAAAACGACCTTGACGCGCTCTCCCGCCGCGACGCGGTCGAGGATACTGCACCGGTCCTTAAAGCAACTGAATTTGATGTCCTGGGGGTAGTCGTCCTCCAGCGTCAGGACGAACTCGCGCTTGGTGAATCCGCTCTGGAACGTCATGGGATCAAAAATGACTTTGATCGTTCCGACCATCTCATACGTCGTGCCTGCCATACTCACATCCTTCGTTAAAAAGCATCCGCAAATACGGGTGCCATTAAACCATATCCCCGCACCCCGATCAAACCTCTTCCTTGAGCATCTCGGGCCCGAAACGACGCGAAGCCTTCAGCGCCGCCAGCACCACGCAGAGCGCCGCGCAGAGGAGCATGGCCGCGACAATCCCCGCCATCGCCCCCCACGGCAAACGGTCCCCCAACGACCGCGCCGCAGGCTGGATCGCGACCAACGCGGGAACGGTGCCGGCCACGAGCCCCGCCAACGCCAGCACGCCGTATTCCGCCGTCATCAGACGGACCACCTCGCGCCGCGGCACCCCCACCGCGCTCAGCAGCGCCAGCTCGCCCCGCCGCTCCTCCACGCCGCGCAGCATCACGAGCGCGATTCCCGCCACACCCAGCACCACGCCCAAGCCCGCGAGCACGAGAAACATGTCGAGATAGGTGCTTTCGACCGACCCTAACAGCCGTAGCCGCTCCTCTACGGTCGTGACCGCCACGCCCGGTTCAGGGTGCCGCAGCTTGCTCACCGTTCCCGCGCGGCTCGACAGCGTCTCGCCCGCCCCCGCTTTCAGCGCCTCTTTGGAGGGCGAGCGCCCCCGCGAGCCGTCTGCCCGTTCGCGCAAGAGATACGGCGCATAATCGCACAGCCACATCCGGTACCCCGTCTCGCGCGGGAACAGCCGCACAAAACGCGCCTCGTCCACGATCAGCGCCCCCTGCAGAATCCCGCTCCGCACCGGCAGCGCGCCCACAACGCGTACGCGCGCGCCCGCACCGTCCAGCCCCGGATAGACATACTCCGTGCCGTCCGCCGAGCCGGCCTTCGCCTTGAGGCTGTATCGCAGCATCGTCTGGTCCGCCGCCAGCGCGGGGATCGCCCCGCTTTCCAGTTCGCTCTCCAGCAGGGTCCAGACGCCGCCCGAATCCTCGGGCTCGAAGGCCCTCGCCCGCGCCAGGGCCCGCGCGTCCAAGCCGATGACCTGCGGACGAACCGGACGGTTCATGTTCAGGCAACCGGCTTCGTCCTCCGCGTGCACCCGCACCGGCACCACCCCTTTGGCGCCGCTCACGCGCCGCGCCATTTCCAGGCCGCGCTCGCGATCGAACGGAACGACGGAGGTGACGACGGAGGCGAACCCGCCGCTGCCGGACGAAGGCCGTTCGCACCCCGCCGCGGGATCATGCTTCATCGAGAGGATCCCCACCGAGAGAAACGTGCCCACGGCCAGCAGGATCACGACCGGCGCGCTGCGCCGCGGCGTCTGCAGCGCGCGGCACACCCCTGCCCGCACAGCCGAGTGCGCCAGCGGTATTCCGCACGCGGTCCCGCCCCCGGAAGGGCCGTGTCCACGCCAGCGCCACGCGACCCCCAGGGTCCACACGAACAGCAACAGCGACACCATCAGCAGGAAGCCCGCGCCGAAAAACGCGCCGTTGGCCGCGGCGCCGACAGGGGACAGCACCATCACCGCGCACGCCCCCGCCGCCGACACGCCGCCAGCCACGCTCATCCCCACCGCGCCACCTTTCGAACTTCCACATTTGAGGGTGTCCTGACTTTCTCGCCCCGCGCCCCGCCACAGGTCCGCGGGATGCGCCTGCGTGAAACGGCTGACGGCCCGCACCAGCACAAAAAACGTCAGCGCCGCGCTCAGGCCCGCGGCCGTGCCCGCCGCCGGCCACGAAAAGCGGAAACTCATCCCCGCGCCCGCAAACGCATCGCTCCAGAAACGGCCAAGGCTCCACACCAACGCCCGGGCCAGCAGCGAGCCCAGTCCCGCGCCCGCCGCCGCGCCCGCCGCCAGCGGCACGCACCATTCGGCCGCCAGCAGGCGGACCGCCATCGTCCGGCTCAGCCCCAGCGCGCTGAACAGCGCGACCTCGCCTTGACGGGTCTCCAGCGCCAACGCCAGCGAGAGCGCCGAGAGCAGCAGCGCCGACACCACCAGCACGAACGCCATGCCCGCAAACAGCATCCGGAAATCCGTCGATCCTTGGGCGGCCGCAAGCCCGTCCGCCCACACATCCCGGACATGGAACCCCACTTCGGCTGGAGAAACCGCCGCGAGCCGCTTCCGGACCGCGTTTTCCCCCGCCGCCGACCAGACGCTCATCAGGCCTGACGCGCCGCCGAACGCACGGCTATGCTCGCCGAAGTTCAGAAAAACTTTGGGCGTCTCGCGCCACTGTTTCCAGTACGCCTCGTTGGCCGCATCCTTCAGCTGTTCCTCGTCCAAGGGCAGCCCCACGTCCCACGCCGCGCAACTGTCAACGCCCTCCAGCCCAGGAAACGCAGGCATGCGGCGCTTAGCCGCCGCAGCCGCTTCCATCGGGATCACGCGCGCCACGCGGAAAACCCGCGCTTCGGGAACCAGACGGCCGTCCGCCGCGAATCTCCGCCAACGCATCGTCAGCGAGTCGCCCGCCTGGAGGCACAGCGCCGCCGCGAGCCACGCGTTGACCGCGGCCTCGTCTTTGCCAAGCCCGTCCGGCACGCAGCCGCCGTCGGGCGTCATCGCCGCCACAAACCCGTAGGGCGTTCTGTTGGTGGCGCCGGACGACGTCACGCATTCGAAGCTGTCGGCCAGATGGAACGTCGCGGCCCCCAGCGCGCCGTCCCGTTCCAGCGCCCGGCACAGACTCTGATCCGGCAAGTACACGCGCCGGCTTTTGACCAGGGTTTCTCCGCGGGCCGTCTCCAGCACGAAGCCCTTGTCCTCCGCCGTCAGCACTTCGCCAAGCGCCTGCAAAAGCGCCTTCGGCGGCTTCGCCGACACCAGCAGATTCGCCATGCCAGGGGCATCCGCCGCCCCGGCCAGCGCCGCATACGGCAGGAAGACGTTCACCGGCGGCACCGACGCCGCTTGTAGCGCGAAGTCCGGAAGGATCAGATTCTCCGCCGCGGCCGTTCCAGTCTGGACCGCGCGCCGCACCATGCGGGCCGCCTTTGCCGCGCCGAGCGGCATCTCCGCAGAGAAAAGAGCCGGCTTCTCGAAACGGACCGCGGCTTCGGCGTCCGCCAGCACCTCGCGGCCCCGGGCGTTGAGCGCGGCCGGGAACAAGCCGCCCGCCGCCGAATTCGTCAGGCCCACGCCGATGATCTGCGCGCGGTCCGCGCACACGGCGCCGTCCGCCGTCAACAGTTCGCCCCTGAGCAGCAGCGCGGCCTGCGCGTCCGGCAGGCGCCCCGCCAGAGATGCGGGAAAAAGCCCCTCGGAGAGATAAACCGCCGAGCGCACCTTCCCGAGCCGCGCCCGCAGACCGCTCTGCAAGCCCTGCCGCAGCGACTCGCCCGTGAGCAACGCACCGCTGAGAATGGCGGACGTCAGCGCCACGGTTCCCGCAAAGGCAAGGTGCCGCAAACGGTAGTAGCGCAGACTTCTTCTGACCCAAATCCAAACCATGTGCAGCCTCTTGACTTGAGCGTTGGGCGTTCGACGTTGGGCGCTTTTCCTACTTCCCCTGCGCCGTGCCCTTGACCTTCAGCGGCACCGCGTAAAAGCCCTTGGAAGCGGTCACGAACAGCGTGTCTTTCTTCGGGCCGCCGATGCAGACGTTGGCGCTCCAGCCCTCGGGGATCTTGATCACGCCCAGCGCCGCGCCGGCCTTGTCGAACACGTACACGCCTTCCTTGCCGGTCAGGTACACGCGGCCGTCCGCGTCGAGCGTCATGCCGTCCGAGCCCATCTCGCAGAAGAGACGCTTGCCGGACAGCGAACCGTCCGCCTGAATCGCATAGGCGAACACCTTCTTCGCCCCGATGTCCGCCACGTAGAGCGTCTTGCCGTCGGTTGTCCCGACAATGCCGTTGGGCACCGTCAGATCCTCGGTCACGCGGCGCGGCGCGCCGCCTTTGGGCATGAAATAGACCTGCTGCGTACCCTGCGGCGCGGCCGTATGCGTCCACCAAGTCCGCTTGTAGAAAGGATCGGTGAAATAGCAGCCGCCCTGCGGGCACGCCCAGACGTCGTTCGGGCCGTTAAACTCCTTGCCCGCGTGGCCTTTTGCGATCACCGTGGACTTGCCCTCGGGCGTCACGGACCACAGCTCCATCTTTTCGTCCGCGCAGACGAGCAGGTTGCCGTCCGGCGCGAAGCACATGCCGTTCGCCCGGCCTGCGGGGTCCATGAAGGTCCGGAGCCCTTGTTCGCGGTTCCAGCGCAGAATCTTGTTGTTCGGCTGATCCACGAAGAAGACCTCGCCCGCGGCATTGGCCGTCGCGCCCTCCGTGAATTTGAAACCGTCCGCGAGCTTCTCCGCCACGGTTCCCGGCTCGACCACATCGTCCAGCCCCGCGCCCGTCGCACAAGCCGCCGCCGCGCCCACCCAACCCACCAACAACAGACCTCTCATCGTCCCCCCCTTCTGATGCGATTTCACTGAAATGCTTTGAAGTTTACCCTATTTGCCCCCGCCGGAACAGACCCAACAGGCCAAGAATTAGGTCTCGATGCCTCCCGATCTGACTTGCTTTGGTTTTTGAAATATGGAAAAGTTCTCTCACGGTTGATTCAGGCACGTGTCCGCCGTGCCAAACGTTCCGGTCGCGTACGTCGTCCAAGCAGGCCATACGTTTAAACATAAGCAAAGGTCCCGCTATGCCATCACTCCGAAGGCTCAGATCGAAATCGCGTCTGCCGGAAGATCAGCCGACCTATTCTGCTGCGGTGGCGGCCCTCCTCTATGTGGCTGTTGCGATCTTTTACATCCTTGTTTCCGGCCGAGTGGCCGCCGTTTTCGCCGGCTCCCTGGAACAGCTGCAGATGATCGAGACGTACAAGGGGCTTGTGTTTGTGGTGGTCACCGGCATCCTGTTTTTCTTCATCTCGCTGGACTGGTGGCGCAGGACGGCCCGGCAGCGGGATCTTCTCGTGGAGAGCGAGCGCCGCGCCGTGGCCTCGCTGTACAGCGCCGCGCTGGCGCATGATTTGAACAATCTGCTCATGGGCCTTTCGGGGCTCGTCGAAGCGATCAAGGGGCACGAAAAGGACGACCCCGTCCTCACCCTCATGCGTCAGTCCGTGGAGCAGACGATCCGCAGCCTCGCACCGTTCGCCAAGCGCATTGCCGCAACCGCACGGAACCTGCCGGCAGGCGAAAGCGTGCCGGCGGATCTCCCGTCCGCGCTCAACCAAATCGCCGAGCTGGCCAAGCGTCACGCCGATGTGAAATTTTGCACCCTGACGGTGGCCGATATTCCTCCCATCGCCATAACGCTCAACGCCGACCTCATGGAGCAGGCCGTCCTCAACCTGATCGTGAACGCCGCACACGCCGCCGGGCCGAAAGGCGCCATCAAGCTGGCGGCCGAGCGGCGGAACAACGCCGTTGCCATCGAAGTCCATGACTCGGGACCCGGCGTCCCGCCCGAGAAAGTCGAGGCGATCTTCCGCCCGGGCTTTACGACAAAGCGCACCGGCAGCGGGCTCGGGCTTCTGTCGGTGCAAGCGTTCGCGGCATCGTGCAATGCGCAGATCACGGTGGAGCGCTCGCCGCTGGGCGGAGCCCTGTTCCGGCTTCTGATTCCGCTGAGCCCGGAGCCGTCGCAAACCGCGCCCTGATCCCGTGCGGAAAGGGGATCACCGGCGGGCGAAGCCGCTCGCCAGTTCAGGCTGAGAGCGTCTTTTCCTCCAGCAGCTTGCCGAGCCGCTTCACGACCTCTTCGCGGGCTTTCGCCGCAAGGAGCGCCCTTGGAATCTTTCGCAGGAAATAGGCGTGCTCCGATTCGGTGGCAAGGTCGCGGTCCGCCGAGGCGACGTAGCGGATGAGCGCAGCGACCTCGGCACGGCTATGAGCCCAGAGATCGTATCCCCGCACCGAAGTCCGCCAGAAGGCGTCGTGCGGCCACTGAAGCGCGTGCTCAAAGCGAGCGACGCAGTGATCGCACTGACCGACGCCCCAGTCGGGTCCGGCCGACTGCCAAGCGCCGGGACGAAAGCGCGGCGGCTTCCGCGCTTTGCCGGCAGCGCCGAGCCGGAAAGTCGCGCGCTGGCCACACTTCGGGCAGACGATGTCGATCAGCCCCGCAGGATGTTCATAGCGCCCAGACATGATCGGTCTCCTTCCCCTGTTTTCCGTGAGCGGCCTTGCGCCATCAGCCGGAAGGCGGTGTCGGCAGAGCGAGACCGTTCAGCCACGCCTCAAGCGCGGCCGCATGTGCCCCGCGCCAGTACAGTTTGCCGCAGCCCGAGCAGCGGTGGAAGTTCCGGCCGTGCTGGCGCGTCATGGGCAGCAACTCGTCCTCGATCTCGCGCTTGTCCACGGCCTCCAGCAGGGCGTTGCAGCGGACGCAGCGGCTGAACGGGCGGACCAGCCTGCGCAGGTTGAAGCGGTCCAGCACCTCCACGACCTGCTCCGCGACCCGGTCGGAGCGCACCAGGCAGCCGTGTTCGACCACCCGCTGCTTGAGGATGCCGCGGTCGCGCGTGAGAATGATGCGGCGCTCGGCCAGCGCCTGAGCGATGATCGCGGGATCGTCTGCCACGTTGCTGTAGGCGGTATCAAAGCCGAGCACGCGCAAGCGCCGGGCGAGCTTGCCGAGGTGCACGTCGCAGATGAATTTCGGATTGCGCAGCGGGGCCGGACGCAGCCGCGTGAGCCCGGCGATGTCCAGCCCCTCGAAGACCGGGTAGACCGCGACCCGGTCCCCGTCGTGCAACGGATGCGCGAAGGGAACAGAGACGCCGTTGACGAGGATCAGGTCCACCTCGGTGTGCGGCACGCTGAGCGCCTCGATGGCGTCCTTGACGGCGGGTGCGCCGTCGAAGCGATACGGGAAGGCCGTGCCGTCGGGGCGCGGCTTGATGAACTCGTTCAGCTCAGCGTAGAACCTGAACTCGCACGTGTGTTCGCCGTGGTTCATGGTCTTCGAGGCTCCCCGCCGCTCCCGTCCCGCCTCGGCTAGAACCGCACCAGCAGGACCGCCGACCCGTCGGTGGCGAGCCGGATCACGCCGTCCGCATACGGGACCTGCTCTTCCTTGAGCCCCGGCGCGGAAGCGTCGAGGCGCCACACGCGGGCGGTGCCCTTTTCGGCGACGCCCGCGATCTTGATCGCCTGCTCGGACTTGGCCGCCTTGAAGGCCGTGACGAGCATCTGCTTCTCGCCGCCCGGGCCGGTGCCGGCGAGGATCGCCAGCGCATCCGTGCCGGGATCCGTGGCCTTGACGCGGTTGGGCGTCTCCGCGACGAACCGGCCGAAGGCCTGCAGGCTGTAGTACGTCGGCCGGAGGGTGTTGTCCCAGCAGCGCAGGCCCCAGGTTGCCAGGCCGGTCGCGTAGAAATTGGCCATGTCCAGCGGGATGTCCTGCCAGCGCGTCAGGCAGAGCGTGTTGAAGGCCGCGGAATCGATGCCGTTCATGCCGTCGGCCGAGTCCACCCAGCGCCGCAGCCCCTCCGGCGTCGTCAGGGCCGACCACTCGCACGGGAAGTAGTGCCACTCGTTGAAGTGCAGCTCGGTCTTGGCGAACCCGCGGTCGTCCAGCAGCTGCCGCACGAGCTTCACGGAGTCGGCGCACTGCGACGGGTTCCGGATGTAGCCGTGCCACGAGAAGAAGTCGAGCGGTGCCCCCTCTTTCCGGCAGGCGTCCACAAACTTCGTGGCCAGCGCGCGATCGGCGTGCGTCAGCACTGGACCTCCCACCTTGATCTCCGGGAACTCGCGCTTCAGCCGTTTGGCGACATCCACGTACAGCTTGACGTAGGTGTCGAAGCCCGTGTCCCACATGTTCCCTGCCAGGTTGGGCTCGTTCCAGATTTCCCAATACGCAATGTTCCAGCGGTGGCCGTCCGCCCAGCCGCCGTTATAGTGCCGGACGATGCCGGCGCAGATCTCCGCGAAATGCGCATGGTCCTTCGGCTCTTTGACGAAGTACTTCTTCTCCGACCACTCGATGCTCGGCCCCAGGCGGTAGATGATCTTCGGGCCGCAGTCCAGAATCGTTTTGATGTAGTCGTCCGTCTGTTCAAAATAGTAGTTTTTCGGATCCTTCGGGTCCGCGTCCATATTGCCGAAAATCATCTGGTAGTCGACCAGGCGCATGCCCGCATTGTCCAGCGGCACGTCGTGCAGCCGCACCGTCGAGAAATTCAAGCCCTTGAAATCCTGCACGGCGGTCTTGATGTTGCGCCCTTTATACAGGGGACCGATGTTCGTCCCGTTGAGCGCCTTGACCTGCCCGGCCGGCTGTCCGAAATCCACCGCATAAAGTGCCGGCTGCGCCCACGCCGAACCGGCCGCCACCAGCGCAGCCATCGCGACTGCGCACCACCGTTTATCCCTGGCATCCGTATCCATTCTCATTCCCCGCTTTTTACTGGTTGCCCCCTTTTCCTCGCAAAATCCTTCCCTCACTCGCCCACTCGGACGGTCTTCCCCTTGAACTTCAGGCGCAGGCCGTCGCCGACCGGCGGAAGCAGCGGCTCGTATGGCCCGAGGTCTTCGGGCCGGAAGCCCGCGAGAACGACCCACGCGCCTTTGCCCTCCGTGATGCGTGCGGGCAGAGTTCCGGCCTGCTTCCGGACGTCACCGGGGCACAGGCGGGCCGGCGCGAAACAGACCGCGCCCTGCTTCACGCGCGCCTGCACGGCCGCCAGCGTCGGCGCGGAGACCGTGATGCCGCACAGAAAGATCGTGTTCACGCCGCGCAGCAAGCCGGGGCACGCGAGGTGGTCGTAGACCGCCGTGGGCGGCGCGGCATACATCAGCGGCTGCTCGTAGGGCGGGTAGACCCGGCTGTTGGCGTTCACCGCGCGCGGGTCGCTTTTGCCGCCGGTCAGCAGGCTGAAAACCTGCATCCACTCCGCCGTCTCCGGCGTGGGCGCCAGGTTCAGGGCGCCGTACAGACATTTCCAGTAGTAGCACGAGTCCTGTCCCCAGTCGCTGTCGGGGAAGCGGATGACGGCGACCTCCGGCTCGTAGTCGCGGTAGGTGTACTTCCGCGGGTGGGCGGGCAGGTATTCCCGCAGGAACGCCTGCAGCGCCGCGCCATACTCCGTGACCTCATAGGTTGATCCTCGGACCCGGCAGATCCCCATGAAGTGCTCGGTGTAGACGTCGTCCACGCCCGCCGCGTGGGCCAGCCGCAGAGCCGCCTCGTACTTCGCGACCGAGTGCCCCGGAAAGTTCCCCAGCGACCAGAAGTCCGGCGTGTACCACAGCTCGGCGCCGTATTGTTTGGCCGCGCCCAGCGACAAGGCCAGCACCACGGGATAGACATCCTCCTTCAGCAGCTTCGGGCACAGCGTCACCCCGGCCTGGGCCAGCGGATGCCACAGCGCGGGAAACACGCTCTCCACAATCATGCGCGTCTTGTGCTCGCGATGGTAGTCGCTCACCTGCCGCGCGGCACCGATAAAGGCCCCGCGGGCCTCGGGCAAGGTCATTCCCGTCGTCTCGACGAGGTACGGCTTGCCGTCCGATTCCCGCGGGAAAGCGATCCGGTTGCGGCAGAGCTGCATGTGCTCGCCCTCGTCGTAGACGACGCCCTCGAACAGCCCCGTCGCCGCCGCCGCGTCCAGCGCCGCGGGCTCGAGGTCCCAGCGGTGGCAGCCGCCCGGCGCGGCGAACCGGCTGGTTCCCGAAGGCGCAGGCGAGTTCGTCACCCAGTTCGCGGTCTCGTTGTTGAGCGCGAAGCGCAGCCCCGTGGCCTTGCAGAACGCCAAAAGGTCGGCGAACTCGCCGTTGTCGAGCTGCTGCGGGCTGAGGTGAACTTGAAGAAAATTCACACCCAGGTCGCGGAACCCAAACAGGTTCGCGGGAGTCTCGATCCAACTCGTGTCGACGCCGTGCAGCGGGCCGCCCTTCTTTGCAACGGGCGTGAGCGTGTCAAAGATACTGCTGATCCTCTTCTCGCCCGCCGCGAGCACGGCCAGCGCGGCGCAGCGCCGCTGATCCGGCACGCCCGGAAGCGCGGCCTGGAAGCGGTACAGCCCGCGTGCCAACGCCGGCGTGCGGAGCTCCGCATAGCCGACCGCGCCGGTCCATGTGACAGCCGCCTTCTCTCGCATCACCTCTTCGCCGGCCCAGTTCTCCGCCCGGATTTGAACCTGCGCGTCCGGCAGCGCCGCGGCCGCCCACACCTTCACGCGCACCGTCTGCGGCTGACCTTCGACCCCTTGCTTGTCGTCGAGGTCCAGTCGCAGCGCCGCGGCCAGCGGCAGCCGGACCGCTTCGTCGGGGCCCGCGATTTCGAGCGGCGTCCACGCGAAGGAGTCCCGCTTCATTTTCACGACGCTCGCCGGAGCGCCGTTGGCGCGCCAGCCGGTTCCGCTCATGACCCGCGCCCATTCGCCGGTCGGGCCCCACGCCCGCAGATCCACGACGACCTTCGGGTCGGGCGCCGGGGTGAAATCGTAGCGCAAGACGAAAAACCCGTCGGCCGCGCGCTCGAGCCGGCTGCGGCGCGCTTCTCCTGTGCCGGGCTCCAAACGCCACCCCGCCAGATCGCCAAGCTCCGCGTCCCGCGGACCATGCAGCCTGACGGCCGCGAACTCCACCTGACCGGCCGGATTCACATGTGCGTTCTTGCGGTCCATGCGGATGCCGACGGAAACGATGCGCGAGAAGTCGCAAGCGACTCCCCCTTTTTTCCGCCCCTGATAATCGAGCGTCGGTTCCCGGGCCAGTTCGATGACATGATCCGCCTCTTTGCCGCTGTGTCCCAGCATCAGGTCCGGACGCTTTCTTTCCAAACAGTAGAACCCCGAAGACGTCCCTTTGTCATCAACGACCTCAACGTAGAGCCATTCGTCCCCCCGCGCGCCCCGCGTCTTGAAGCTCAGCCGCGAAAAAGGGGCGGGCGCGGCCAGCGTGCGGCGCAGCCAGATGAAACAGTTCGCCGGGTTCGGAAAATCCGCATCCGCCGTCACGGCCACCGTGTTGGGCCCTTGCTTGAGCAGCCCCGTGACATCATAGGTCTCGCCGTTCCACGGCGTGTCGTCCACGCCGACCGCGCGACCGTTGACCGCGAGGCGGTAGCGGTCGTGCGCGTTCAGCCGGAGCAACGCCTTTACAGGCACCTGCGGAAGCTCAAAGTCGCGGACGAACACCGTCTCGCGGTCGGCGGACGGCGCGGACGCGCCGATCCACTGAGGCTGCGGGGCCGCGAAACACGACGAGGAAAGAAAAGTCCCCAAAAAAGCAATGCCGCCCCACCTTACGGCGATCTGATGATATTTAATATTCATGGCTTCAGTTTAAAGGGGCGCGGCAGAAAAGCAAGATCGGGGTTCAGGCAACGGATCCCTTGCCGAACCCCACTTGTCGCGTTGAGAGCTGCATTGCGATCTTCAGCGCAAATAGAACAGGGTTCCGCCCGAAAAGATCAGCTGAACGGCGCCGTTGGCGCGATACCGCACTCGCCAGCGCCTGTCAGGCACCGTGACCGAGGCAAAGGTGCCCGTCAGCGCGCCGGAGACCGAGGCCAGCGTATAGACTTTTCCCTGATTCAACTGCGCGGGATTGGCGATCTCGAGACTGAGGCCGGAGAGATTCATGTCGCCCACGATCACCAGGCGGTCGCTGGTGCCGTCCGCCGCGACATCCGCCAACAGCGTGCCGGAAAGGCCGGCGCTGTTCGCGACGGTCAGCGTGCCGATGGCGTTGGTGCCGCCGGGCGCGATCGCGCCGGCCACGACCAGCACGCCGTTCGAAACGATGCCGGAGCCGCCGAGGTTCGCAAGCGTCTGGCTGTACGCGTTGGTGCCGAGGTCCAGCACGCCCGACGCGCCGAGTTCGACCGACGCGCCGGCGCCGATCCGGTTGGTCATGCTGCCCGTC
>CAZOIS010000006.1:0-2087 GCA_964579865.1 uncultured Lentisphaeraceae bacterium
TGACTCGCGTCGGCATGAAAATGGCCGTTCTCCTCCCACCACTGATACCACTTGTTTTCAACCGTTTTTGGATCGTAATGCTTTTCCATGATCGAATCACACGTTTCTGGTTACGGGTTGCTGAAAAAAGAACATGTATTAAAGCAGATCACAGAGCAAATGACAAAGATTTACACGATCCGATCTCGTCCGAAAAACAAAAACCGCGGAATTCGTTGTGAATCCGCGGCTTATTGCTTGTTTTGAGTGGTGGAGGTAAGGAGGTTCGAACTCCTGACCTCTTGAATGCCATTCAAGCGCTCTACCAACTGAGCTATACCCCCACTGGCCTTTGTCAGGCGAAAAACGCGGGTATTTAACCATCCCGCCGCCTCAATGTCAACCACGACCTTCAAAAAAAATGAAGAACCTTCAAACCCCGACGAGGGCAACCTTCAGCTGCTGTAGAAACGCGTCGTCATCCGGGGAAAGACAAAAGAGAGCAACACGAAAAGCAACGCGGGCAGAAGGCCCTGCATTCCCGCCGCGGCACACAGGCACGACTGCACCATCAGCAAGTTGCGGATATGTCCTCCGACCGTGGCGGGCACCGGTTGCAACCGATACATCAGGCCGCCGAGCAGCCACGCCCGCATCAGCGTCATCAGCATCAGGAACACGAAGACCGTCGGCATCAATGCGTCGAGGCGTTTCAGCAGGGTGAGCGCCACCAGCAGTGCCGGCAGGCTCCCCATCAGCGCCACAAACGGCAGCCAGCGCGTCACCCCCTCAGGCTTCTGCTCGTCCATCTCGCGTTTGGCGACGGCGGAAAAACAGGCCACATACAAAGTGAGCCCCAGAGCCGCGATCCACACAGGCGCAACCGGCATCCCGAAATTCCGGAGAAGATCGGGACACGCCGCCGTCGCACCGAGCAGCAGGCTCAGCCCGCGGCACAGCCCCATGGCGACGACGCCGGCCACAGGGACACGTTTGAGGAACGCGTTGTAGAACACGATCATTCCGGCCAGCGCTGCCGCAGCATAGAGCGACGGCCTCCCCGCCGACAAGGCGAGATTAAGCCCCGACAGCGCCATGGCGATCGCAGCCATGCGCGCCTGCGGCACCGTGACCTCCCCCGCCGGCAGGGGCCGCTCCGGCCGTTCGCAACGGTCGGTCTCGATATCGACCAGGTCGTTGAAGATCACGCCGAAAACGTACAGGCAGAGAGAGGCGCCCGCCGCCGCAAAAAGCAGGGCCGGTTTGGGGTGCAGCGCCGAGGCTGCGGCTGCGGCCAACAAGTACCCCGCCACAGGATCGCCGGGAACCGTTAAGAGGTTCGGCAAACGCACCAGGCGGAACCAAGGCATCAGCGTTCGGAAGTTTTCCATAGATGGCACGATACAATAGCCTCGCCAGCGCCGGGCGGCAAGCCGGAAGTCGCACACGCGGAACGGCGCGCGTTGCCGCACATGCCGCGTTTGACGCAGGCACCGCCGCGGAGTAAACTCACCACCATCCCAGAATAAAGGAACAGTTCCGTGAGAATCGCTTTTTTTGATTCAGGCATCGGCGGCCTCACCGTCTTGAAAAAAGCCGTCACCGCCATGCCGAATGAAGAGTACCTGTACTATGCGGACACCCTCAACGTCCCCTACGGCGTGAAGCCCAAGGACGAGGTCAGGTCATACATTTTTGCCGCAGCGGAGTTTCTGGCCAAGCAGAACATCCAGGCCCTGGTTATCGCTTGCAATACGGCGACCTCGGTCGCCGTCGGCGACCTTCGCACGCGTTTCAGCTTTCCCATCATCGGCATGGAACCCGCGATCAAGCCGGCGATCGTCAACAACACCGGAAAAAAGATTTTGGTTTTCGCGACGTCTCTGACCTTGAAAGAGAGCAAGCTGGAGACGCTGATCGCGAATTTGGATACGGATCATAAAGTGGAGCGCCGGGAACTGGACGGGCTGGTCACCTTCGCCGAGAAATTCGAGTTCGACACGCCCCTGGTGCGGCAATACCTGCAAGAGAAACTGCGCAACATCCAGTGGGAACACTATGAAACCATCGTTCTGGGCTGTACCCATTTCATTTTCTACCGCAACGTG
>CAZOIS010000006.1:2187-63826 GCA_964579865.1 uncultured Lentisphaeraceae bacterium
ACACTATGAAACCATCGTTCTGGGCTGTACCCATTTCATTTTCTACCGCAACGTGTTCCGCGCGCTGGTCGGAAACAAAATCAGGTTGGTCGACGGAAACGAAGGCACCGTCAACCACCTCGTCAGCACCGTCCGCCCTTACCTCTCAACGGAACCGGCCCCACACACTCGCATCGCCTTCTACTCTTCGGGCGCCCCAGATGAGCCGGCCAGGGTGCGCCGCCTGATGCAGCTCCTGCGATAACCATCCCAAGCCATGCGGATCCGCAGCGAACAATGCGGGGGCGTTCATTTGAACTGAAGCAGAGCCGCCTCGTTAAGTCGCCAGTTCTCCGACTTCGTGCCTTCAAGGCAGCGCCACACGTTGTCTTCCGCACGGTAGAGGCCGAGATTGAACGCGACCTTTTTGCCGGGCTCCGGCGTGAGCCCCAGCGCCGCGAACGGGATCGCCCACTCGCCACGCCAGCCGCTTTTCCAGTCGCCCTTCGTCTTTCCATAGGGCTTGGCCGCATAGCGAACGGTTCGGCCGATGCTCGCGGCGGCCTCAGACGAAACGCCCGCATCCGTAACGCTCGCGAGCGCACCGCCCGCAAAACCGCGCACCACGAAAGTCCCCTTATCGCCCGCGATGCAGACCTCCGCGCCGTCGTCCCTGCCCCACTCCCCGCCCTTGGACAATTTACCGATGTCGAAGAGCACGGCATTCACGGCGATGTACAGGTGCTGGTCGTCATAGGCGAACTCGGCAAAGGCGGGCGCGCCGCTCGCGCTCCACCGCGTCGGCTCGCGGTCGAGGCCCTGAAGCGAGCCGGGCCATTCATCCGTGCCGATCTCGCCGTCCAATACCGGAGGCTGGGGCACGCGCACGACGCTCACGGCATAGGTGCGGCGCCCGGGCGCCGCCGACGACGGCATAGCATCGCCGATGGAAAAAGCCTGCGGCGCGCCACCTTTGCCGACGCCGTTCCGGATCACGAGATTGTTGGTCCACAGGGTAATGGCATTCGGCGGCGAAACGGTAACCGCGCCGGGGGCGAAAAGCGTGTTGCCGGTGAAGACGCAGCGGCGCGAGCGCGCAAACGACAGCGTCATGTTGGTTTCCGCGATGAATACGTTGTCGCGGATGACCAGATCGCTCGCGATGTGATTGTGCGTCGGGCGCTCAACGCCGAGCGACACGTTGCGCTCCACGACGCAATCCTCCGCGCCCTCGTCGAGATAGTAGGACGAGACGCCGTACCCCTCCCCCATTTTCACCACGTCGCGCACCACATTGCCGCGCAGCACGCACTTCTTCATGCCGCCGTAGATCGCGCCGCCATCCTGCAATTCGCGCATCACCCGGCTGATGAGGTTTTCTTCGATGAGGTGGCCGCCCCCGCCTCCGATGATGCCGCTGTACGGCGCGTCGTGGATCTCGTTGCGGTAGATATGAAAGCCCGTTTGATCGGTCTCCGTCAGAGTGTGATGCACTTGCAGCGCGACCGCGCTGGGGTGATAGACGCCCACGTGGTGGATGTGGTTGCGTGCGATCAGGCTGTCCCGGCCGCCGGCCCGGATGCCGCAGGCGCCGATGTGGTGAATGTGGCAGCCTTCGATGCGGCACTCCGACAGGTTCGACAGCAGGACGCCTTGGCCGCCCGCGTTGCAGATCTCCAGATTCTCAAACACGCATTGCCGCATATGCGCGGCGTTGACGGCGCCGTCATACGCACCGGCACCGAAACCTGCGGGCTTGAGCGGCGTCGTTGTGGCCTGTACCGAGAAGCCGCGCAGCGTGATCTTCTCCGCCGGGGCCTTCTCACTTCCCAAGATCCGGACAACGCGCTCCAACACCGGCACGACGACCTTCGCCTTGCGCATGTCTTCTCCAGGCAGCGGCCAATAGACCACCCGTCCTGCCGCCCGGTCGAGGTACCACTGGCCGGGCATCGTCATGCCTTCTCGCGTATTGAAAACCACGTATTTCTTCACGCCGAATGAACCGGCGGGCGATTTCGCGGGGGTAGAGAACGTCAAGATCTGTCGGGCAGTATCATTGCTGACCACGCCCACGAGCGATTCGTCCCACATGTGGTAGACGCGGACCTCGGCGTTGCGGACCTCCAGCGAAGCCGGAAGGTCTTTGGCGTCGTAGCACAGCGTAGACAGCTCTTCACGGGTCGGCTTGCGTTCCCAGCCGCCGCCGACCGAGGAGAGCCATTTGACGTCGAAGACGCTCTTGTGCGTGAAGGTGCCGCTCGAGGGCAGACGCGCGCGTTCCGGCATACGGCCGTTCACGACCAGCGCGCGAAAATCCCACTGGCCCTCTTTGACGCCGGGAAGGTCCGCGCACCAGAAGGTCTCGCCATCGCGCCGCCATTCCCCAATCGGCTTCCCGCCGTATAGGGTCACGCTGTTCGTAGCGGCCGCCTCAATCGTCAGCCCGTTGTCTTTGGCCGTCAGTTCGAACGGCTTGTCCAAAAAATAGTCCCCGGGCAACAGCACGATCCGATGCGGTCCAGACCCCGCCCGACGTGCCGCGTCCCTCGCCCCGGCCAGCGTCGCCAGCGGCTGATCCTTGGCTCCAGCGCGGCTGTCGTCGCCGTTCGGCGCGACATAGAAATCTGACGCGCTGACGAAACCCGCACATATAAGCAGAACCGTACTCACGTTCATTCGCTGATTCATGATCATTTTCCCTCGGAGTTGTTCAGGCGCACGGCGAAACGCCGCAATGCCCCGCGGCTTCTATTTCTGAGAAATTCTAACGGTTAGCCGGTGACACGGTGCCAGCTTAAGCGTGTCGTGATTCTCTCCCCATTCTGCGGCGACCGAATCCGGCAGTTCGACCGCCATTTTTCCCGCGGCATTCTTGAACCGCAACGTCACGCTTCGTCCGTCCCCGTCGAGTTCAATCACCAAGCCGCCTTGAGCATCGCGGTATGCTTGAAAAACCGGTGTGTCCGACGGCTCGACAGCTGCGAGCAAAATCCCCTTGAAATAATCGCGAGGCAAAGGGTGCCGCACCAAGGCGCGCAGGTCCGAACCGTTTGCAAGAGCCAGTGCAATTATCCGGTTGGCGGTCACCCCGGTTCGCCACTCCCGGTGCGTGTTAAGCCAGAACCGACCCTTCTCCTGCCGCCTGAAGTGAAGGTCCAGCCATCTTTCCAAGCGCTCGGCCGTGACGGTGTCGCCGCAAGCCCTTGACGCCGCCGCGAGAAAACTCGCGTTTGCGGCAGAAGGCACCTGCAGGGGATTGCAGCAACTACCCCCGATCAGGTCGACGGGATAATCTTTCGGATCGTCTCCATAGTCGCTCCAGGCGATGCGCGCCCTGGCCAACGACCACAGCACCGGCACGTTCTCGACGCGGGAAGCCCACGGCGCATACCAGAGAAGCGACCATCCGTCAAAACCGGCCTGTCCCCGAGGAAACGCCAACCCGGATTTCTCGTGATGCAGGATCCTGAAGGCACCACCGCCGGCCGTGGCTCTGAAGCGCCCCAAAGACCACGCTTCCCATTTCGCGCTGTCGCCGCGCCAATCGCCATACCCCATTCCCTCCAGCAACCTGAAAGCGATGTGCGGGTGATTGTTACAGGCGAAAAAAACTAAGCCCGGTTCACACGTCACGCCCCCCTCTCCGGCCCGAATCTGACCGGCTATCGTTTCCGCCAGCAACCGCGTCGTGTATCGGGCGCGGTGATGCCGGTCCCATTCGAGGTCCACGCCGTCTCGGTTGTACGTCGGATCCCCCGAAAGAGCTTCAGCCAAGGCCATGACTTGCACCAGATGGCCGGAATACATCACATTTCCCTTGGCGCAAGGATCCGGAAACTGAGGTTCCCGGCTCCAGTACGTCTGAATATATTCCCACGCCCGTTTGTCCGCCAACCGTGCAACGCCGTTCGTCAGGATTGACTGCGTCAATCCGATGTAAGCCGGCGTGCGCATGCCCAGCGCGCCCGCGGCATAACAGGCGAAGGCGACCTGATAACGTATGGCGAACACCCCGTGCTGGCTGCCGCCGACATTCCACACCGCACCCTCATCGGCTTGAGCGAGACGGAAAGTGATATCCGCCAGCCATTGTTGCGCCGCGGCCTCGGCTTCCGTTAACGGCGCCGGAGATGCCCACCAGTTGGAAATGTCTTCCCTTCCCTCCGCGGGCCCCGGCAAGACAGGAAACGGATCGTGCATCCGCAGCAGGCAAAAGCAGCCTATACCCGCCGTGCCAGCCAATACGGCCAGCATAATCAGCAGCGTGCGAAAACATTTCATGAACGTGGGTTTCATCAGCCGTGCTCCGTCCCCAGCCCTTCGGCGTCAATTCGCAGAATCCGTCTCCCGGAAGCGGAAAAGCAGAACGGCCTGCCCGGACATCCAAGCGACAAACGTGGCGATCAGAAGCTTCTGCCAAAGCGGGAGCCAAGGGCGAAACGCCAGCAGCCGTTCGTGATGCAAGACGACCAACACGCTCCAAACGGCGGAAACGGAGACCAGCGGCACCAGCCAGATTTTCTTTGCGCGCGGTGTTTCAAGAGAATCGGAGCCGTCCGTATAAATCGCCAAAATCGCAACGGCCGCGGTGACAGCAGTCACAGCGGTGATCGGGTCGTGGAGTTTGGGGACAAGATTGAGCGGCGTCAATCCGATGGCCAGCATCGACACACTCATGCACATCCCGGAAAACAACGCGACTTGGCGCGCTAAGGCGCCTTTCAGAAAAGCGCGCCGCGACAGCCAAAAGAGCGCACACGAAACACCGGCAACGGCCATCGCCGAAGAAAACAACAGGCACGAAACCGTGTTCGGCACACCGTTGCTCAAACGGGTACGCCCCAAATCACTCACCACATGCCGGCTGAACGAATAGCCGTCCGGAACGCCGCAATGCCCAGCAGGGAAACAGGCCATAGCCAAAGCGAACAGACTGGGCACAACGACCAGCGACATCAACATCCCTGACGCCGCCAGGCGAGCAGACTGAAAGTCAGATTTCATACCCCTATAAGTCCCTTGTTTCCGATCGTTGTTTTGCGGTTCCGCTTTCCTGCGAGTCGTCGGGAACATTGCGATGCCTCAACAAGGCGGCCCGCAAGAAATCAACTCACCGGCCGTCCGTCACGCCGAGGACCGATTCCATAATCTCAATCAGAAGCGGGATCAGCTGTTTCTTGCGCGAAAGAATGTCTCGGCACTGGAACATGCCGTCATCGATCCGCGGAAAAGCGATCTTCCTGATGAACGCGGTATCGCCATCGACCAAAAGAAACGAGCTCAAAGCGGTTATGTCCGTGATCATCAGCGCCGCGAAGAACAGACCTTCGCTCACACGCCGGGCATGCAAAGCCTGAAGAATCTCGTCCTTGTGTCCAATCATCTCGTCCGTCGCGTTGACCTCGACTTGGCTCACGGAGAAACGCTGCCCGCACGCCGAATAGGCCTTCGAATCCATGCCGATTATTTCCGCGGCCGGCAAATTGGCCAACTGCTGGGCGCTGCTGAATATCTCGCGGCCGAACTGCTCGATGTCAAGGTCCACCAGCCCGGCGAGATATTCCGCCATTTCCCGGTCCGTGTCTGTTGTCGTGGCGGAACGCAGCATCAGCGTATCGGTCAGGATTCCCGCAAGAAGCAACGCGGCCACGCCGCGCGTCAAGACGGCCTTCTGTTCAATGTACATTCCCGCCACGATGGTCGAGGTAGCCCCCACGACGCGGTTGATGAACGTGATCGGATAACGCGTGGAGAAATTGCCCAGCCGGTGATGGTCAATGATCTCAAGGATGCGATAGTTCTCCAGGCCCTCGACCGCCTGTCCCATCTCGTTGTGATCGACCATGATGATGTCAATGTTGGGCTCGGCGATCAAATCGCTCTCCGCGAACACGCCGATGACGACACCGCCATCGTCGACGACCGGAAGGCAGCGGGACGGCGCCACCGCCAGTTGCTCGCGCACGGTGCGGACGTAACTTCCCGCGCTCACCGGTTTGGCCGTCCCGTCCGCCATGGTCATGACGGGCGTGGAATAAAGAATTAGGAAAGCCGTGGAAGAGGTATCATAGGGCGAAATCATCACCGACACGTGCCGTTTCTCCGCCAGTTCCCGGAGGCCTTTTCCCAGCGGCATCCCGTTCGTGATGATGACGGCGCGCGCGCCGCATTCAATGCTGGCCCGCTGGACATCCTCTCTGTCGCCGGTCAAAACCAGCGCGTTCGAAGGGATCTCGGCCTCGAGGTGCGTCTTGAATGATTCGAACGACGAGCCGGCCACAAGGATGCGGGACTTCACGACCTCCTCGCCGCCAAAGATCAATATCGGCTGCGCCTTGAGCGTCTGCACCAACAGGCGGATGCTCGTCGGGATGATCGCTTTGCGGTGAGGATTGATCTTCTTGGTCATGTTACAGGCGAATGCATTGTGATGCAAAACGGCCCTGTAGCGGCCCTCCTGATCCACAACGGGAAGCGTGTTGACATTCTCGCGCTCCATTTTTTCAAGCGCGTCCCAAAGCGAGACCGCCTCCCCTACAACGACCGCCGCGTCGGCAAGGAAATACCCCACCTTCGGCACGAGGTCGGGAATGAACTCCGGCGCGGGAATGTTGAACCGCGTCAGGATGTATTCCGTTTGCGGCGTCAGTTTGCCGGCCCGGGCCGGGTAACACTCGGATAAGCCCATCTGCCGTTTAAGTTCCGCGTACGCAATGGCCGACACGATCGAATCGGTGTCGGGATTCCGGTGTCCGATAACGTAAGTCTTTCTATTCATAAATGATTTTTCAGTATACGCCATCATTTCGATCTAGGCCAGAGGTCGCCTGGCCCTATTCACAAAACGCGTAGAGCCGCTTCTGGGTCACAACGTACAGCGTGCCGTTCGCGGCCACCGGCGTGCCGCTGACAGGGCCGTCCATTTGAAAGGTGGAGAGGACCCGCTTCTCCCGTCCGGCCGCCAGCACGATGAACTCGCCCCGGCGGGTGCCCACATAGACCTTGCCGTCGGCCACCAGAGTGGAGGACCACATCTCGCCCTGCACGTCATGAGTCCAGCACGGCGCACCTGTGGCGACATCGACGCAGTGTATCTTACGCCCGATGTCCGCGACGAAGGCAAGCCCGTTCCAGACCGCGGGCGTCGAAAGGTTGTGGCGCGACAGGGCGTACGACCATTTCTCAGCCGTCGCCGTGACGTCGCCTGAGCCCGTCGCGTCAATGCACTTGAGCCACGCTTGACGCTTGCCCCACCAGATATCGCCTCCGCCCGCCACATACAGGCGGCCGTCGACAAAGACCGGCATCGCATGGATCGTGCTCGGACTCTCCGCACGATTCGCCGTGAAACGGTGCACGTTGTTCTTCGGCGCAGTCGGATCAGAGTCGAAATGCCACACTTTCTTCAGCGTCTGCACCTGATCGGACACTTCAACGACCGGTTCGAACGCATACACGATTCCGTTCGGCCCCGCATAGAAGATCAGCTTGCGTCCGTTGACCATGCCCAGCGCGGGAGAGGACCACGTGCAATGGAAAATGTTCGGCCCGATATGCTCGCCGTCCCGCGCCACGAGACGGCCGGTCGCTTTTTCGATGACGATCAGGCAAGGGGCGTCGGGCGAGGCGATGTGACGGTGGGTGTCGTCCACGCCGTTCGCCGTGTTGACATACAGAAACCGGCCGTCCAGAAGGATCGAGCAATGCGCCGCGTCATGCTGGCGGATACCGCACTCCTCGATCATGTCATACAGCCAGAGGATATCAGCATCGGTCTTGCCGGGCTCCAGCGGCTCTCGTCCTTCAGGGACCATGTGCCGTCCTTCGTCCATGAACGGCCCGTCATTGCCGTTGACCATCCCGCCGGCATCCAAGCACATTACCTCCCCCCGGCTGCTGACCACGTAAACGCGCTCGCCTTCAACCGTCGGAGGGGAACATATCCCGCAGCCCGTCCAATCCCAGTAGACGCTCGTCGTGATTTTGGGGACAACCAACTGCCACAGGAAAGCGCCTGTCTTCTCGTCGAGACACATCATCACGCCGCGGTCTCCCGTCTGACGCGGATCGCGGGGCCGGTTGTTGTTGGTGCCGATATACACCCGACCGCCGGCAACCACCGGTGTCGAATAGGTTTCCGTACCGACCTCAACCACCCATTTGACGTTCGTCCCGGTCGCAAGGTCAAAACTCTCCGGCAAGCCGATTTCGGGCGAGACCATGTTCCGGGAAAACCGCTCGCCCCACTGCGGCTGATCGCCGGCCTGCGCACAACCGGCCGCAACAGAAAGGCATAACAAAGCGGACGGAAGGAGTCGCCCTTTGACATCCGCCCCGTTTTTCGACTGCCGCCGCCCCCATCTCCGTCCCTGTTCATCAGCCTTCATGCCGGCATGTTAGCAAAGCCAGGCCCGGTGTTCAATTGCCGTCACCGCGCTGATCAGGACCGACTCGTCTTATCCTTTTCTCATTGAATCAGAATTGCAGTTGTGGGACGGATTAAGATTGCGATTGCGGTTCTGGCCCCTTCGTAATCTTACTCACGCGCGTAATCGTAATCCGTCAAGCCGACTCTCGCGGCACTTTGACCCACAAACTCCTGACACATGCGGAGTGAGACCAATCGGCTCCGGGCGCGGGTGAAATGCCGTGCAGGCAAGAATTGAAATGCGTCGGCCTTGCCTCACCGCACCGACAAGCCAAGCCGCAGCGGACGCATCGGGGCCAACCATCGCGCTTGAGACATCCACCCCGGTATGTTACAGTTCCAAACGTAAGCTCTTTGTGTGAACATGAAAGGTTTCCTACAAAAAACGCCCAAGGTGGTCTTGTTCCTGGCCACCAACGAAAAAGCCGGACGCGACAAGCTTCAGGGCATTTTGCGGTATGTCCGCCTCCACACGCCTTGGATCATCCACCTGATCGAAAACCGTATCGGCGAACAGCAACTCGGAGACCTCCGTTCGTGGGGGGCGACCGGCGTCATCATTGCCCGCATGCCGGAGTCCATCAGCACCGTCGCACGCGCCGGACTGCCAACCCTCGTGATGGATTCGCCCTCGCTGTATGCAGACCGTCTGCCCGACGCGTCCTTCGTGACGTGCGACTCCAACGCCATCGGCCAGGCGGGCGCGGCGATGTTCCTCAAGCAGGGATTCACCCATTTCGGGTTTGTGGGCGACGCGCACGACTGGGACTGGTCCACCCTACGCGGTCGCGCTTTCAACGAACACCTCAAACAAGCCGGACAAACCTGCGAGTTTTACAAAGGGCTCCAGAGCCACGAGTGCCCGGACTGGGCGCGCGACCAGAAACGGCTGAAGCAGTGGCTTCTCTCGCTCCCGAAGCAGACCGCCATTCTCGCTGTCCGCGACGGCCGCGCGAGACAAGTCCTCGAGACTTGCCAGCTTGCGGGACTCGACGTGCCGGGAGACATCGCCATCCTCGGCGTAGACAACGAAGAGATTTTTTGCGAAAACACCAAGCCGACGCTCTCCAGCATCCAGCCCGACTTCGAGGCGGGCGGCTATCAGGCGGCGCATCTGATGGAACAGCTCATGCGGCGCTCCGTCCGCACACAGCAGACCGTCCTGTACGGCGTGAAACAGATCATCGTGCGAGAATCGAGCCGGTTCGCGACCTCTTCGGACCACCGGTTTCTGCGCGGCCTGGAGTTTATACGTCTCAACGCCGGCGAGGCCATTGGCGTACCGGACATCGCCCACCACATGGGCGTATCACGCCGCATGGCGGAACTTCTGTTCCGCAAGCATGTCGGCCACTCGATCCTCCACGAGATCCAGCAGACGCGGCTCGCCCGCATGAAGACCTTCCTGCTGGAAACCGCCTTGCCCATCGGGCTCATCAGCGAGCAGTGCGGCTATCAGACCGAAATGCATGCGAAACGCATGTTCAAGCAGCTGACCGGCCAGACCATGCGCCAATTCCGCAAGAACGGCGCACACTGATCAGCTCAACCGGATCCGGCCCGCCAGCCGCATCAAGGCGACCGTCGCGGCAACGGACAGCGCACACAGCGTCACGCCCAAAGACATGCGCCCGTAAAGCACGAATCCGACGCCGAAAAGTGAGGTCCAGACCGCCAAGCACCCGACCATCATGCAGAGCAGGCCCATCGGCACATCCCAGCCGCGCGCCACGTTCTTGATGTCCGAAGCAGCCTCGATCTTGCGCCAGCCCGGACCGCCCGCCCGGATTCTGCTGCAGAACTGGGCCAACACCTCTTGCTTCTCCGGCGGCGTCAAATAGGTCACCACCACCCAACCGGCCGTGGTCAAGAAAATGCCGATCACGAGCTTCCACGCGCTGTAGTCCATGATGTCGAACAGTCCGGCCTCACGCATGGCCGTATCGATGCCGAGCGGACCGGCGCCCCACTGAAAGAAGCACGCGACCGCGAAAGAAACGACCATGGCGGAAATTTCGCTCCAGGCGTTGATGCGCCACCAGAACCAGCGCAGAATGTAAAGAAGCCCCGTCCCGGCGCCGATCTGCAGCAGGATGTCGAACGAGTCTTTCGCATTTCTCATCCAGAGGGCCACGAGGCCCGACAGAACCAGCAGCGCGAGCATGGTGATGCGTCCCACAGCCACCGCCTGTTTGGACGAGGCGCCGCGGTTGACGAAGCGGGTGTAGAAGTCCTGCACCACGTACGACGACCCCCAGTTGAGATGCGTCGCGATGGTGGACATGTAGGCCGCGATGAGCGACGCCACAATGATACCCAGCCACCCCTTCGGCATGGTCGAAATCATCGCGGGATAAGCGATATCGTTGCGCAAGAACTGATCTTCCACCTTCGGAAACGCCTTGGCAAGGCTGCCCACGCCGGCCGCGTCCGCCTTGGCCTGGCGCACCTGCATGCGGTCGGCCTCCGGCATCGCCGCGCCCGCAGCCGCATATTGCTGAACGAGCGCGGGGTGGGCGTCGAGCCACGCCTTGGCCGAGTCTTGCGCCGCCTTCGGCGTGATCGGGAAGTGCACCAGCGAGACCAGCGCGACGATGATCCACGGCCAGGGGCGCATGGCATAATGCAAAAAGTTGAAGAGCAGCGTCGCGCCGATCGCGTTCTTCTCGTCTTTCGCCGAAAGCATCCGCTGGGCGATATAGCCGCCGCCGCCCGGCTCTGCGCCCGGATACCACACGTTCCACCACTGAACGGCGATGGGCAATATCAGCACCGTCATCAGCGCCGAAAGCCCGCCCGCCCCCGTGGGGAACATCGCCATTTTCGACTGAACATCCGCATTCGCGAACAATTCCTTCAACGAGGATATCCCGCCGACGTCCGGGGAGTTGACCGCATAGACCGCCGCGAAAATCGCGCCGATCATCGCCACGGCGTACTGATAGAAATCTGCCCAGATCGAACCGATAAGTCCGCCCAGCGTGGCGTAGATGCCGACGCCAACCGAAGCATAAACAAGCGTGGCGACCGGCGAAAGCCCAAACATCACTTGGCCGATCTTGATCGCCGCCAGCGAAACCGTCGCCATGATCATGACATTGAAGAAAACGCCGAGGTAAAGCGCGCGGAACCCGCGCAACGCCGCGGCGGGTCTGCCGCTGTACCGGATCTCATAGAAGCCCAGATCCGTGTTCAGCGCGGACCGGCGCCACAGCTTCGCGTAGACGAAGACCGTCATCATGCCGGTCAGCAGAAAAGCCCACCACGCCCAGTTGCCCGCGACGCCCTGCGTGCGAACGATGTCGGTGACCAGGTTCGGGGTGTCGCACGAGAAGGTGCAGGCCACCATCGACACCCCGAGCAGCCACCACGGCATGGTCCGGCCGGAAAGGAAAAAGTCCGACGCGCTTTTACTGGACCGTCGCGCCGCCGCCGACCCGATCACAACGACCGACAACAGAAAACCCACGATGATCGCGGCATCCAACAACGAGATCTTCAACATGTCCCCAGATCCTTTCAAAGTCGGCCGTTTCCTGACCAACCCACTGTTCTGGCTTCAAATTACCATGAATTCCACCCGGAGACAAAGAGAAAGGTGAGTCAAATTTCAAACCGTATTTCGTACCAGTGTATCTTGATCAAGAAGCCCAACGGAGGATCGAGAATGGCTCGTCCTCGACGGTGGACAAGCGCATTGACTTCCGCCGTGCTGAGCGCGAAGTTTTGGGTTCGCCGTCGAAGAAAATTATATTCGAAAGTCTCGAGGTCGTTTAGTAATGCCCGCGTGTGGAACCCTGACTACGCCATTCTGCTACATCTGTTATCTACGAAGCGTCCCCGAACAAAAAACGAGGTGTAAACTCATTATAGGTGTAAATTGGACAAAATTTATTAGCCAAAGCTAATATTTATACGGACACAATCATTATGTTTCTTCTTGCGAGAGGGGACTGATAGGGTTTGCTAGTGCAACAGTCGAATTGATTCAATAACCCAATCAAACACAATTTTTGCCGTGTGGCGAAGTGGTTCACTTGGCAGAACAGCGACGACTGTTTCAGGGCATAAAAATGGTGGCAAGGGCCGGGATCGAACCGGCGACACGCGGATTTTCAGTCCGCTGCTCTACCAACTGAGCTACCTCGCCACATCAAAAAAACATCGCCCTTTACGGGGTGCAAAACGCGTGTAACTTTAGACAATCAGGCCGCATCTGTCAATGCTCTTTATCACAAAAATTGCTCCCAAAAAATACTCGGCGCGAGCAGGCGGCGGAACCGCTCTAGCCCCGCGCCGCTTCCTCCAGGAAAGCGGAAAGATTGGCGGAAGGAACGCCCGGCGGCAATCCGCCGCCGCAGGAGAAGACCACGCGCGTAAAATCGTGGCCCAACGCCTCGCGCATCTCCGCCACACAGCGGCGCACCTCTTCCGGCGTCCCCGCGGCCAACACGTCGCGCGGCGGGATGTTGCCGAGCAACGCGACGTCCGGACCGACCCGTTCGCGCATCTCGGCGATCGGATGGTCAAACCCGAAGTTAAACAGGTTGACGCCGGCCCCGGCCAGCAGCGGCGCGCAGCCCAAGCCGTAGGCATCGTTGTGGAAAAAACGCACGTCGCTGTCGATGGCCGCATAGACGCGTTTCAGATACGGCATGGCGAACCGGGCCACATCGTCGGGCCCGAGGAAGCCCACGATGTCATCGAGCACCAGAACCCCGCGGATCGTGGGAATCGCCGCCGCCTGAGCCTTGACCCACGCTTCAAGAAACTCCGTAATCACTTCCAGCATCGCGCGCGTGCCGTCGGGATCGAGCTGCATGGCCATCAGAAATTCAGTTGTCCCCATCAGGAACGAAGCGATATTCAACGGCCCCCGGGCCACTGCGAACCGGATCGCGTGGCCCTCCGCCTCGATCGCCGGACGCGCCCGGACCAGACGGCGTAAAACGAACGGCAGCATGCCCGAGGACAGGACATCCGGCGGCGTCAGAACGAGCGCCTTTTCCGTATCGCGGCCGACGGGTTCGGCAAACGGCAGCTCATGCTCGTGCCAGACCAGGCGCGAGCCAAAGGCCGACGGCTCCGTGCACATGCCGTACTCGGACCAGAACCCGGGCAGGAAGACCGCTTCGGGAAAAGCGCGCACCGCCGCCAGGTTACACTCAAGCCAACCGGAGTCCGAGCTGTAATAGTCCAAGATCGAGGCTTTTCCCGTCCACTCCGGCAGCCACGGGCTGTCCGCGATGAAACCGCACAGCGGCTTATCGAGGCGCTGTCCGCCCACCACCGCCAACAGCGCTTCCCATTGCATCTGAGTCATGCGTCGTCCCCCTCCTCAAGCGTTTTTCTTGGTGAGCCGTTCGTATGCGCGCCGGGTACCGTAAGGCGCACGTTCCTCGCGGGCCAGAAGGGCATTGGCCGCATCGTCGCGCAAAAATTTCTCGGTGGAAGGATCCCATGCCAGTTTGCGTCCGAGTTTCATGCCGATATGCGCGAGCAGGCAGGCGCTGCACGAACGGTGCGCCGTCTCAACCGGCACCAGCGTTTCCGCCCGCGTGCGGATGCAGTCGATCCAGTTCTGGTGATGATTGCCGCGGTGCCTGTAGAGATGGACCCCGCCTGCGCCGATCTCGCCCACCAGCAGTTTCGGATCGCTCGCGTCCAAAGCCTTCAGGGGTTTGCCGGGAGCCACCGGGTCGGAGGCCGTCATTTTGGCCGGACCGCGGCTCACAAAAATCCATCCCGCCTCACCGACGAACCTCACGCCGTTGGGGAATTTGTCCCACACGCGCATCGGCGTGCCGTCCGCATAGGTCAGCGTCACATCATATTCCCCATGCACATTCCAGAGGCCACCCGTATGGAAAACCCCTTTGCCCTCGATCGACACCGGCCCCGTGTTTTCCCAGCCCATGGCCCAGTGCGCGATGTCGAGATGGTGCGATCCCCAACCGGTGATCATACCCGCGCCGAACTGCTCGCACCGCAGCCAGCCGGGACGCGACTCTAATTTCGGGTCGTCCTGCTTGTGGACACGGTCTTCCGTGTAGTAGACGTCCGGCGTTGAGCCCAACCACATCCCGTAGTTCAGATTCGGGGGCACCGGCATCTCTTGCCGCGTGCCGCCCGGGGGATCGCCGGGCAGCCCGATCTCGATGGCCGAGATCTTGCCCAAGCGGCCATTGCGCACCAGCTCGCACGCGCGGTGGAATTGATCGGACGAACGCTGTTGCGATCCCAGCAGAAACACCCGCCTGTTCTCACGGACCGCATTGCTGACCAGCCGTCCTTCCGCGACCGTCAGCGAAGCCGGCTTCTGCATGTAGACGTCCTTGCCCGCGAACGCCGCTTCCACCGCCGGCTGGCTGTGCCAATGGTCGGGAGTGGAGATCGCCACCGCGTCGATGTCCGTTCGCGCCAGCAGCTCCCGGTAGTCCGGATACAGCTTCAGTTCGACCGAAGTGCCCTGCCGGGCGTACGCGGCATCGATATACTCTTTGCCCAAGGTCATTCGCCGCGTATCCAGATCGGACAGGGCGACATACCGCACACCGGAACACTTCAGAATTCCGGGCACGTCCATGCTCTTGCCGATCCGCCCGAAACCGATCTGGCCCACCTGGATCGTCTTGCTCGGCGCATCCTTCCCCAGGACCCGCGCCGGAATGATTGTCGGGAACCCCGCAGCCGCCATTGTGCCCACAAACCCGCGTCGTGTCATCATCGCACAACCTCCCCACCTCATTAAGCCTTATACCAGCCTTCTCAAGCGGGGAGAATTGTACCGTCCACAGCGAGTCCTGACGATCACATTATTTTGCCGTGCAGACGGAGGGGCGCCACGGGGCAAGCGTCACTTCGAAAAATACGCGGTCGCGCCCTGCGGCCGAATCTCGGTGAGCGTGCCTTTGTAGTGACGCAGCGAGATCGGCTGGTACGGATACTTGGCGATGGCCGCCTCATCGATGTCCACGCCGATGCCCGGCCGGTCGCCGGCAATGTGCATGTAGCCGTCGCGCAGGGTGACCGCCTCGTCGCAGATTTCGCGGCGGTACGAGACATCGCTCGCCATGGTTTCCAGCAGGAAAAATCCGGGCTGCGAGGCGGCCAGCTGAAGGGTGGCGGCGTTCGCCACCGGCCCGCTCGGATTGTGCGGGCAGAACGGAATGTGGTGCGATTCCGCGATCGCCGCGATCTTGCGCAGTTCGGTGATGCCGCCGGCGTGCGAGACGTCAGGCTGCACGAAGTCCGCGCCGCGGGCCTCCAGCAACGTCCGGAACTGCCACGTGCTGTACAGCCGTTCGCCGAACGAGAGCGGCACCTTCACGCGGCTGCGCAGGTCGGCCAGCGATTCGATCGTATCGGGGATGACCGGCTCCTCAAACCACAGGATGTTGAAATCCTCCAGCGCGTTGGCGATGCGCAGCGCGGTCGGCAGATCGAAACGGCCGTGGCCTTCGATCAGGATCTCGGCGCGGCCATCCACGGCCTCATACACCTTCTCCACGCACTTGATCGCCTTGCGGAACGCCTGCGGCTCCAACTGGCGGTAGGCCGAACCGAAGGGATCCCATTTGAGGCCCTTCCACCCCACCGTCTCGACGGCCTCGGCCGCTTTCGCGCCGAACTCTTCCGGCTCCTTCGCTCCCGCGAACCACGCGTTGGCGTAGCACGGCACCTTGTCACGCATCTGCCCGCCCAACAGCCGCCACACCGGCACGTTCAGGCTCTTCCCCAAGATGTCCCACAGCGCGATGTCGATCGCCGAAATCGCGCTCATCAGCACGGGGCCGCCGCGCCAGTAGGCGTCGCGGTAGCTGCTGTGCCACAGCGCCTCGATATCGCGCGGATCTTTGCCGAGCAGATCGCGCTCAAGCTCCAGGCAGGCCGACACGATCGTGTGTTCCTTGTACTCCAAAGTGGCCTCGCCGATGCCGTAAAGCCCCGGCTCATCCGTCAACACTTTGACGAACACCCAATTGGTCCGGTACGCATTGCACAGAAAAGTTTTGATTCCAGTGATTTTCATAGGTCCGATTTTCCGAAGTATCCAGTTTCACGTTTTCAGCGCCTTATTCAACCACGCGGTCGCGGTTGAAGGTAAAGAGCATCGAACAAAAGATCGCCACAGCCCCCAGCACATAAGCCCCCGCCAGCACGATGAACCCCTGCTGGACGCCCGCCACTTTGCCGTGCAGATCGCAGAACCGCCCGATCATCCACGTGGGGACCGTTCCCAGGAGAAAGGCCGTCATCGTCATAAGCCCCACCGCCGTGGACCGGTATTTCGGCGGCACCACGTCGAACAGCGACGCGTGGGTGTTGACCTCGAAAAGCCCGCGGAAAACGCCATAACCGGCCATCGCCAGCCAGGTCGCCTGGACGCCGTCCGCCACGCCGATCCAGAAAATCATCGGTGCGCCCAACAGCAGGGCGCCCCCCTGCAGGAGCAGCCGGAACCGCGGATATTTTGCGACGATCCAATCGGTCAAGAAGCCGCCCGCCATGATGGCGCAGAAAGCGGCGAGGTGATGGTAGAGCATGGCGCCGCCCGCCGCCTGCGTGAGCGTCATGGGCACGGCGCTGTCCTTGAATTTTTCCATCACAAAAGAAGGCGCCCAAAAAACGTAGGCGTTGTTCACGAACACCACGGCGCAGAACCCCGCCGTCGCCAGCAGCACGCTCGGCGTCTTGACCAGCACGCGGATCGACTCCCACAACTGGGGCTTGTCAGCCGCAACGAGTGTCGTCTGCTCCACTCTCGGCGCGTCCTTCAGCCGGAAAACGAAAACGAGCCCGAGCAGGATGCCGGTCCCGCCGAAAAGATAGAAGACCGTGCGCCAGCCGAACGCATTCTCCACCATTCCCGCCAGATAACCGCTGCACATCAGGCCGATGTACAGCGCCGCCTGATGCACCGAGAGCGCAACCGAACGCGTGGTCTTGTGATGCGAGGCCAGCAACGCGTAGGCCGAGGGCGCATAGAACGACTCGCCGCCGCCGGTCGCCACGCTCCGGAAGAGGATCAGCCCCAACAGCCCGCCCGCCAAGCCCGTGACCGACGTCGCGCAGCTCCAGAAAAGCAGGCTGCACGTGATGATCCATTTGCGGCTCAGGCGGTCGCCCAAGAACCCGGCAATCGGCACCATCACCGCGAGCGTCGCGAACATCCAAGAGCCGATCTCGCCCATCTGGCCGTCTGTCAAACCCAACTCGCGTTGGATCGGAATCAGAACAACGCTGAACAGCGCCCGGTCGGCCTGATGGAAGAAAAAGGCACATGACAGCAGCGCCAGCAACTCCCACTTGTAGTTTTTTGCCGTTCCCATTTTCTCCGATCCGCCAGACAGGCCGTATACTTCCTACAGGACCCATAGCAACCATGACTTGAAAAAAGCGGAGGCGCCCCGTCACGGGGCCCCGACTTCTAAATATCCACGTCCACGGGCATGTGCTGCGCGCTGCATCCCGCGTCCACCACCAGCCGCTCGCCGCAGATGTTGCGCGACGCGTCCGACGCCATGAACGCAACGGCCTGAGCGATGTCGTCTGCGGTCGCTTCAAAGCCGAGCGGGCAGTTCTGGCGGCGGCGCTTCGTCTTCTCTTCCGACAGCTTCTCCCAGCGGTCCGTAAAGATATAACCCGGCGCCACCATGTTCACGCGAATGCCCTTCGGCCCCAAGTCGACCGCCATCGACCGCGTCAGCGCATCGATCCCCCCTTTGCTCGACACATACGCCGTGCGGTTGCGGATCGCCCGCATCGAGACGTTCGAGCCCAAGTTCACAATCACGCCGCGGCTTTCCTGCTTCAGCATCATCTTGACCGCCTCCTGCGACACTTGGAAGGTGCCCAGCAGGTTGGTCTTAATGACCGACAGGAAATACTCGGGATCCATCTCCTCGAACGCCGGACCGATGCCCTGGTTACAGGCGTTGTTCACCAGAATGTCGATGCGGCCGAACTTTTCTTTGATCGCCGTGAACATCGCCCGCACCTGGGCGGTGTCCGAGATATCAGCAGGGGTCTCCGTGAAATCCGTCAGCCCCATGGCACGCAGTTCAGCCGCACCTTTCGCCGTGCTCTCCGGCGTCGAGCTGCAGACGCAGACCTTCGCGCCCTCGCGGATGAACAGCGCGGCGATGCCGACGCCCGTATTCCGGCTCGTGCCGGTCACCAAAACCACTTTGTCTTTAAAACGTTTCATTCTCTGATCCTTTTCCCGACAGTCCCCGACCCCCGTCGACATCGATCGACGGGGCCGATTCCTGCACTCATTTGCCGTTTCTGATCTCGTAAAGCTTGTAGCCGACCTCGCGGATCCCCGCGATGGTCTCTGGATACGGCGTGTTGCAGCAGTCCACAAAGCCGACTTGGAAGTTTTCGCCGTCGAACCGGCCGGTCGTCGCCTGGTCGCCGAACTGGTGCCAGTGCACGCCCACCACGTTCGGATGCCGCAACGCCGACGTCACGTACTGCACATAGACCCGGCCGCGCTCTTCCTGGTTCGCCAGTTTGATCAGCCCCGGATGGAACATCCCGCGGTCTAAAGCCCCGAAATGGAACTCGCCGATCATCACCGGCTTGTCGACGCCGTCGGGCAGCTTAAAGTCGTCCAGGTGCTTGGCATAAATGTTGTAGCTGACCAGGTCACAATGGCGGGCGGCGACCTTGACGGCAAACTCGGGACCGCGGCCCGCGAAGCGGCAACCCATGTAGAGCTTGCTGGGGGCGGCCGCCTTGAACTCCTCGCGGATATTCTTGAAATAGGCATCGGCAATCACGAGCGTGAACTCGGCCAGGTCTTCGGCCGCCCCGGCACCCGGACGTTTGACGACGGTCAGGAAAGCATCCCAGTCCGCATAGTCGGTGCCCCACACGGCGTTGAGTTTGACCACCGTATCATATTTCGCCCGCATCCGTTTCTGAAACTCGCTCTTCGCGACCTGATCAGCCGGGGACTCCAATGTCCACGCGGCCAGATCCGTCGGACCGCCCCAACTCAGCTCGTTATCCACGAAGAACCCGAAGCACCACGGGTCGTCCATCTCAGCCTTGTGTTCGGCCATCAGCCGACGCACGTCGGCGCGGAACGAGGGATCGAACGGGTCGCGGAAGGGCCACCAGCCGTCGTGGCTGCCCGCGATCGGCTTGGATTTCAGTTCAAAACGATCCGTATAAGGCGTGCGGTCCATCAGACAGATCTTCTTGTCCGAGCTGTTCGCGATCGTGTTCAGGCCCCAGCTGCGCAGGCGCACGTGAGCGAGATCAGCGAAGATGTCGTAGTACTTTTCGCCATACTTACGGTAGCAGTTCGCCGACGAAAAATCGTAGGTGCGCTGGATGTTGCGCTTCACATAGTACGGATACAGCAACTCGTCGCGCGTCGTATAGAACTTTGCGAAGGGCGTGCCCTCTGCCGGAAGATTCTCAAAATAAAACTCCCGCTTGTCCAGCGGCGTAATCGCCGTCGAAGGCGTGACGCGCACAGGTCCGTGCGACCAGTAAAGGAACCCCTCAGGGTCAACCATCCACCACTTTCCGTCGAGCTTCTCCACACGGAATTGGCCGGTCGCCTCGCGTTTCGGACCGGCCGCCCAACCGCCGAACCTGCCCCAGCCCTTGGGGCCCGGGTGCTCCGCCAGATCGGCCTTTTCGCGTTCGCGGGCCGCAATCAGCTCAGCGTCTGAATGGATTTTCCCCGGCCACTCCTTGTACTTGAACTGGCCGTACTTATCAATAAAAGGGAAGAACTTATCCGCAGGCAGTTTCATCCAATCCGGCACCGCGACGGCTTCGCCGGTGTGGGCCACAATGCGTTTCACGCCCCACAGCCAGTCCAGTTTGGGCTCTTTCATGTAGACCGCCACCCCCACCACGCGGGACGCGTCCAGATCGGCCACCACGCCTGAGGTCGTGAACGGCCCGTTCCGCATGCCAAAAAGCTTGCTTGAGACATCCCGTCCGCTCGGCAAGGAGGGCGGCAAGTCCACGGAGCAGGCCAGCGCGCCTTTGCGCGGAAGCTTCACGCGATCAACAAAAACACCCAGCGATTTGCCGGGCTCCGCGCCTGGATTGTCGAGCCGGATGGTCAGCGGCAGTTCGCCCTTGTTGTCGCGGTGCACCAACTCGAACGTAATGCGATTGCATGTGGAGAGATCCCAGGCCCCCTTGATCAGCACGCCCGGGAAGCCGGTATTGCCCTTGGTCGCGATCTCCAGCACGCCGTCTTTGAGCGCGAACTTGCCGCCTGAATGCGGAACCACCGCAGACACCGGCGAGACCGCCGCATCGAACAGCACGACCTCGCCGGCAGCACACGACATCCCGGCCGCCAGCACCGCCATCATCGCAATCTTTCTCATATTCACCTCTTTTTTCAGCCGGGACAAGCGGCCCGCTTGTCCGGACGGGCGAACCGCCCGCCCCGCCGTTTATTGAATCATCTCGAACAGCGCCGTGTCAGGCGTACCGAACGTATACGTGAACCGCCGTTCAGTCACGGGTATCATGCGGCCCGTATACAGCTCTTTCACTTCGCGGCACGCAATCGGCAACGTGATCGTCTTTTCTCCGCCCCGCGCCATGTGGATCGCCACCAGTTTTTCATTCGCATAGACCGGCACCGCGTCCTCGCAATAAACCGTCACCCCCGCCGCAACCGCTGCCTGACGCAACGCCTGCGGCGTCAGCGCGTCATACGCGCCCGCGTACACCGCAATCCAGCCGTCGCGTCTGACCGTGTTGACGCCCTTGGTCTTGAACGCCGTGCCGGTCAGCTTCTGAACCCGCCCCGCATCCAGCGTCTTCCCGTCGCTGATGCCCGGCGCGTAGGCGAAGACAGCCGTACGATTGTTGTTGAACACGTGTTTCTCAAGGACTGCGGCCTTCTCTGGCGTCACTTCAAAAAGTCCGGGGAACACGAACATTTTATACCGGGCCAGGTCGGCACGCGCCAGATCGTTGAACGAAAAAACCTCGAACGGCGCACCCAGCCGATTCAGCTTGTTGCGGGTCGCCTGATAGATATTCCCGACCTGCGGGTTTTGGTCGTTGACCAGGCGCGCACTCTGCGGATCCACCACCAGCGCCACCTCGGCGCGGTTTTCCAGCGGCATCGCCGCATACTTATCCCACAGCTTTTTGCTTTGGCCGACGAGCCTCATGGTTTCGGGCGTCTTGAACACGCCGCCCCACATGTCGAAGCACCACAGCGACGTCTGGTTCACAATCGCCAGCGCGAACTCGCGTTTCAACCCCGCGTCGGTCTCCGCCTGGTCCTTCCACGGCACCATCCATCCGATCGACACGTATTCGTCCAAGTTGCAGTTATACGTGGGCGTGCGGTGGTCGATCTCGTGCAGAAAGCCCTTGCCGTTCAGACGGCGCGTGCCGTTCGGCACCATGAAGCCGCTGCCCCCGCCCATCGGCCGGTCGCCGTAGGTGCCGGGGCTGATGAAGAAGTCGATGTCCGGAGAAGCGTAGAGTCGCTCGTACTCCAGGTGGCCGGCCCACACCATCCGCGAGCCGGTCAGTTCCAGGATGTAGCCGAAAAACATGCCGATTTGCCGCTGCCGCGGGATGAGCGACCGCGTTTTCGCCGCGAACCCGAGCACCGTCTCGGCAACCGTGTCGCCCGTGAACTGCGCGTAGTCGATCACGTCCCGCTCCGTCGCGGGATCGCGGATCAGATTCTCGAACGCCGCGCGATCGATCCGCTCCAGCGCGGGCACCGGCACCTCCGCCTTGTCATGCCGCTGAAGCCATGTCTTCCACGCCTGCGTTTTCGTCCGCCCCGCCACGCCGCGGCTATAGTCCATCCATTCGTCGGTCTGTCCGCACGCCAACAGGTAGGCCTTGACGCGGTCGCCGTAGCGCGCTTCCATGTGCCGGACCACCGCCTCCAGATAATCGCCGGTGGCCTTGCGCCACGCCGGATTGGCGCAGGCGCAGCTCAGCATGGTGAAACTCTCGCACTCCGCGCTGTGGCCCTGCAGCGAGAGCTGGCGCTGAAGCCAGACCGGCGTGTTGAGGTCGACCATGCAGATGAACTCCGCGTTGCTGTTCACGGCCAACACATCGTCGTACTGTTTGTCCAGCGAGCCGAAGTCGTACTTGCCGAACCAGCGCCACACGGGCGGATATTTGCTATAGGGTTTGCCCAGCGAATTGTCACTGTTGGCCGCGAAGATGCAGACCGTGTCTACCCCCGCGTCCCGAAACTGGGCCATCGCCCCAAATTCCGGCCAGAACGACCGGTACGAAAACGCGAGCGGAGCCAGCCCCTCTGCAGCCAGGGCGCAACACGCAACCACGTTCAGCATGGCCCCCAGAAAAATCAGCGTTCTTTTACACATCGTCTCACGGTCCTCGCTAGAATTCGAAACCGGCCCCACTTTACGTTGAACCGCGTTTTTCAGCAATCTTCATTATGCGAACTCGGCACTCGATTTTCCGAACTCGCCGGCCTGTCCAACCAGAACACGCTACAGCCGCCGCGACTGTGGCAGGCCGACTGACCCCATCCCCAAAACTCACCTAAAACACATTGCCCTTAAAATTTCCGAGCCACTGCGACAGCGTCGGCTCCCACGCGTCTTCTTTCCCTAAAACGAGCCGTTTTTTGTCGATAACCGCACTGGCCGAATCCGGCTTCACCTTGCTGAAGAGGACGGCGAAGTCCGCATCGCCTTCTATTTCCGCCGCCGTCTGCGCTCCGGCGGTGCCCAAGGCCAGCACGCCCACGGCGTCGGGTCTGACCTGCCACTCCGACGCACGGCTGCGAATGTAACGGAGCGTCTGCCGCGTCACCGCGGCATCGGCTGCGCCCTGCGCAGTGACCTCCAGAACAAAAACATGGACGGCCTGTCCGTTCAGCCACTGAACCCATGATTCGTCTTTTTCATCCTTCGTCCTCAAAATGAGGACCGCCGGTGCCGGCTGCTGCGTCCCCGGCAGCAGATGCGGAACCACCGGCGGAACACCGCCACTGGACTGTTTCGGCGATTTAGCAGGTTCGGCCCGCTTCAATGCCTTTCCACTCTTCTCCCGTTTCGCAGCGACCTTCACCGGCTCGATCTTCAATAAACTTTTATCAAGGATCGCCGCGGGCGCGTCATACACCGGAACGTCCCCGAACGTGACCGCCTCGCCTTCGCGCGTCGTTTGTTCCGGCGGGATCTCATAAACAACCCCTGTGATCAAATCCAGCCAAACCGGCTCTTTGAAGCGTCCGCCCTTGATGACGACATTCACTCTCTCGACCACATCCCCGTTCCCCGGGATTTCCGAGCCGTCCCACAACGCGATCACATCCAAACCGGTCCGCTTGTCGCGGAACGCGAATCGGGACAACGCTTTCTCCGTTCCGGTCACCGTCATGTCATAGTCGGGAATCCGTGTCAACGCGCCATTGAAAACGCTCACCACGTTCTGCACCGCGTAGTAGGCGGTCTTGACTTTGATGACCGAATTGTCGGGATTCGTTTTCAGCAGGCCGTAGCGCGAGATGAAGTCCTTGCTGTAGCGCAGATCCGAAATGCAGAAGACCGAAGAATCGACGCCGTAGCCGAAGTCGCAGAGCATCCGCCGCGCGTTCCATTTCGCGTGCGAGTATTCGGTCCAGCCGATGCCCGAAAGCGCGTACTGGACTTCTTCGGACGCGCACCCGGCCTCGCCCTGCCAGGGCCGGATCTTGGGCGCGACCGCCGCCAGCATCGCAGTGAATCCGGCCATCGCGCCGTTCAGGCGGTCGGGGTTGCCGCTGTAGCCGTGGTAGATCGCCCAATCGAAGAGATCGAGCCTGCCTTGCTGCCGGATGTTCACCAGCATGTTGCTGATCATCCCGGTGTTCAGTCCGGCCAGCACGAACGCGCCGACCTTGGCCGCGGGATCGATCCGCTTGATGATCGCCGCCGTGCGCACGTTGTTCGCGACAATCAGCTCGGGCGTATTCTCTTTGCGGAGGTTCGGCTCATTGTACATCATCCACTCTTTCACGCCTTTTGCGGAATAGCGGCGGGCCATCGCTTCGACCCACCGGTCCCAGGCCGCCAACGTCTCGTCTCCCGCAGGGAGCAGCCCACCCGGTCCGGTCGCGCCGCCCGGCGTGTACAAGCGGTTGTTGTAGGAGGTTTCGAGGCACACCCGCAGCCCCAGTCCGTGCGCGTCGTCGACGATGTGGTCGAGCCAAGTGAAATCGTACTCGCCCTTCTTCTGCTCGGTCCGGTTCCAGCCGCCCTGCAGACGGATGCGCCGGATGCCGAGCGGCACCAGATACCCCCGATAGGCGTCCCAGTCCGCCAAATCGCGGTCGAGTGTCTCACAGCCCAAAGACCACATGGACGTGTCGATCTCCGGCACACTTTTCGGGATCAGCGTGCCGAGCTTCGGCATCCCGGGCGTGAGCGCCGACTGCACACGCGTCTGCGTCTGGTCCAGCAGCGGAACCGCCGGCGGCGTTTTCGGCTTCATGTCGGAATAGAATCGCGACGGCCGCAGGAACTGCTCGGGGTGAAGCACTTCGGGCGACAGCCGCACCTCGTCCAGCCAGCCGTCCAGCCCGCGCCCCATGACCATGTCGCCGCCATCGTACACCAGCGGGCCGCGCGCGGTCCCTTTGCCACGCTGCTGATAGTCCACGTAGAGCCCGACCTGCAGCGTCTCGCGGTCGAACGTCAGCGCCACATGATGCCAACAGCCGTCGTTGAGTGCGCCCGTGGCACCGAAACACTGATTGAACCCTTCGCCCCCGTTGACGGTGCCGGGCTGCGTATCGAGCCGCACGCCCAGCATGCCGGACGGCGTCACGGAGAGCGACCAGCTCGCGCCGCTCTGCCCGTTGCGCCGCTTGCTCGCCACCAGTGCATGGCGCGGCGTCAGCCGCGCCACATTCACAAAAGCCTCGACCGTCAGGCTCGCCGGCTGCAGCGCCGGATCCTTGCCCGGCACCACGACTTCGCCGCCCACAGGGGCCCCTCCCCCCGTCACTTCCGGAGCGCGAAAGCGCAGCGAACCGGCATTCGGGAAAGACGTCGGCCGGCCACCGGCGCCGTTCCACAGCGCCTTGAAAGATACCGCGCTGTCGATGACAGGCTGCGCCCCCTTCTCAAAGACGCCCGCCTTGCCTGACGGCGAAAGCGCCTGCGCCTTGCTTTCCTCAAAACGCCAGTGCAGGGACGTTTCCGCGCAGACCGCGCCCGCCACCCACAAAGCCCAGAATGCGAAAAGAACACCCCCACAACGACACCGCCTCATGAAAAAATCCCCCGTGCGCCAATATCCAAAGAGACAACAGCATCGGCGCTTTTCGTGACAATGTTGATAACAATCATCAAAAAAACGCGAATCAAGGAACCGATTGTTATCTTTTTGCCAAGGGGAGTCAAGGCGTCACGGTATCGTAGTAAGTGATGGAGTCCAGCTCTCCCATCGTTGTCAACCCCCTCAGGACTTTCTTGAGCCCATCATGCCGCATCGGCCGAAAGCCCCCCTTCCTAGCCGATTCCTGGATCTCGCACATCGGTGCGTTCCGGGCGATAAGACTGCGGAAGTCTTCGGTGACAACAAAAAGTTCATGAACCGCAACACGTCCATAGAATCCCGTGTGATGACAGTGCGTGCAGCCGGCCCCCCGCCAGAGCGACACCTCTTCGCCTTCGTAATTCACGAAATTCTCGTCAAGTATACTCTGAGGGGCGCTATACGACTCGCGACACCGCGGACAGATCTGCCTAACCAAGCGCTGCGCCATCACGGCGACCACGGAGGGCGCGACCAGAAACGGCTCGACACCGAGATCGATCAAACGCGTGATGGATTGGAGCGCGCCGTTGGTGTGCATGGTCGCCATCACCAAATGTCCCGTCAACGCCGCTTGCGCGGCAATCCGACCGGACTCGGCATCGCGGATTTCTCCCACCAGGATAATGTCCGGGTCTTGGCGCAGAAACGCACGCAGGGCGAGGGCAAAGTCCAGGCCGGTCGCCGTATTGACTTGCACCTGTGTGATCCCTTCCAGACGATACTCGACAGGATCCTCGATCGTCAGAATGTTCACGTCCGGCGAGTTCAGCTGTTTCAGCAGCGCATAGAGCGTCGTCGTTTTTCCGGACCCCGTCGGGCCGGTCACGAAAAAGATCCCGTTCGGCATGTGGATGGTGCGCAGAAGGCCTTTGAATATCGACGCTGAAAAAAAGAGCTGGTCCATGTCGGGAATCGACCGCCGTTGGCTCTGCCCCAAAAGGCGCAGCACCACCTTCTCGCCGTTCACAGACGGGATCGAAGAGAACCGCAAATCCAACACATGCTCGCGGAGCTCCAGGCCGATTCTGCCGTCCTGCGGCAAGCGGTGTTCCGCTATATCCGCTTCAGCCATGATCTTCAATCGGCTGACAACGGGGCCCAACACGGCTGCTTCAAGCAAGAAACGGTCTTCCAAAATACCATCAATCCTGAAACGGATACGCGCGCCTTTCTCCCCCGGTTCAAGGTGTATATCGCTCGCCCGCTCCGAAAGCGCCAGCAGAATCAGCCCGCGGACAAACTTGATGATGAACTCGCTTCCGGCCAATTGCTGCATCTGCTCGGTCGTCAAAACCCCCGACCTTCCCGCCAGTTCGTTGATTCCCGACTGCGCGAGCAGCGCAGTCAGGCTATCGTGCGTCTGATATGCCATTTCGATCGCGTCCACGATTTGCGACGGAAAGGAGAACACGATGCTGATCTCGTGGCCCAACAGGGCTCTGACCTTTTCCTCCAAATACGCGTTTTCAGGATGTGATGCGGCCAACGTGACCACGCCGTCAAACTCATACAGGGCGATGACTTCCTCACGGAGCGCGAAGTCGATGCTCAGACGCGAGGCGACCCCCGCTTCGACGGGTGTCGTCTGGATATTCACATACGCCACATTCAAGGCGTCCGCCCAGATGCGCCCCAGCGTATCCTTATGCGAGGGGTGCCGTATCTGCAAATCATCCAAAACGCCGAGCAAATCATTGCTCCGCTGTTGGCAAAGCCGGTCCAACTCCGTTTCCGGCATGATGCGAAGCATGATCAATTGCCGGACAAGCTCTTCACGCGTGATCATGCCGTCCGGCCCTCCTCCCGCTTCACACGATTCATTTTTTCGCGCATCTCGGAAATCTCTTTCTGGGTCAAAAGCACCGGTTTCATCCGATATACTTTTTCGTCGACCTTGATCTCCTGAAGGATCACGCGCAAATCGAAACGTTCATTCATACGGGATTCTCCTTCTCGGGTATGCCGGCGACGATCAGGCGCAACATTTGCCGAATCGTTTCGACTGAATTGTTCTTCAGAATATAGTCCGTGGCACCCATTTCCAAACATCGTTTCACGGTATCCATGTCGGCCACCATGGTGAGCATCACGACTTTCGCCGCCGGAAATTCACGCATGATCTCGGCCAGCACCTCATCGCCCGTCTTCAAAGGCAGATTGATGTCCATCAGGATGAGATCGGGCTGATGCAACCGGTACAGCGCGAGCGCGTCCTCGCCGTTGTTGGCTTCGCCGACCACGGTGTACCCCTCGGCCCGGATGATGCTGCGGACGAGGTAACGGATATGGATCTCGTCGTCCGCCAAAACGATTCGGGGTGTTCCAAGCGCCATATAGTTTTCCCTTCCAACGACGTTCACGAAACGGGCAAGAGCAAAGGATAACTCACACAGAATGCGGTTCCTCCGCACGGTTGCGAAGAAAAACGGACGGTCCCTTTCAGGTAATGTTCAACGATCAGCTTCGCGCAATAGGTTCCGACGCCGCGGCCGCTTCCCTTGGTCGTAAATGACCGCTCGAAAACGTGCGCTTGCACAGCGGGCGGCATGGCGGCCTGATTTTTGACGTAAAACTCAATCTGCCCCGCCCCCGTGTTGAATCCGAGCGTGACCACATCGTCCCGAGAGGATGCTTCGATCGCGTTGGACAGCAGCTCGCCAACCACGAGGAAGAACAATTCCCGGTCAGTCTCAAACGAGACCGCAGCGGCGAGGTTTTCAATGACGACCCGCAGATGCCGCGTCTCGGCTTCTTCCCGGTACCGTTGCGCCAACGACTGAAGCAGCTCGAATGGATTCTGGCTGTTGCGCCAAACACGAAGATCGCCGTTCTCGGCGACACGAAGCGTGCGCAAGCGTTCTATCGCGCTGACCAATTTTCCGGCGCTCTCTTGGAGCATGCCGCGCACCGCCGCGCTTTCCGCAGCGTCGGAATTCTCCAGAATTTCGAACATGCCTCTGATACCCACGGCGAGATTGGTGACGTCATGAAAGACCGACCGCTCTAAGACACGCAGCCGTTTCTGCGCAAACGCGTCTTTGAGACCGCACGCCCAGAGCGCCTCTCCTTTTCGTCCCGAAGGAATCGGAACCGCTTTGACCGCGAAATCGAAGGCCTTTCCTTCCGGAGTGAGGATACGGCACTCGCGTTCGCAGACCAGCCCATTGTCGCACCCCTTGAGGGCCTGAAACCACCCGCACTCCACACAGGCCCCGCCGGTTCCGCAAGCACGGCCGGCGGCGTGACGGCAGTTCAGGGCTTCGCCCAGTGTTTTTCCAACGGCATCGCAACGCTCCCGCCCACTCTCGCCAGAAAACTCCCGGTTCGCATAGACAACACACAGACGTTCGTTGACGAGCAATATCAGATCTGAAACAAGGGCGGCGAGCACGTCGGGGGGACATTCGCAATCAGACGTTAACGGAAGTGCCGTTTGTCCGGGCTCGCTAGCAGCAGAAGTGTCGTTCATAGGCAGGCCCTTTCGTTTTAAACCGACATGCCGGAGAAATCAAGTATCAGAGGCCAGAGACGGCACGGCCAACAGCACCTCGCCCAACTGTTCCGTCCTGATCGGTTTGGGGATATACGCGTTCATGCCGAGCGCAAGGTACCGCTCACTGTCCCCTTTCATGACGTTCGCCGTCATCGCCACAATCCAAGGCTGCCGTGACGGAGGCAATTCTTTACGGATCCGGACGGTCGTCTGCTCGCCGTCCAACGCCGGCATCTGGATGTCCATCAGAACCACATCATACCGCGCGTTTTTCACCGCCTCTAACGCTTCAAGTCCGTCGGACACCGTGTCGGCCCGATACCCCAGTCGGCCCAACAGGCTGAGAGCGACGCGCCGGTTGACCACATTATCTTCAGCCACAAGGATCCGCAGCGGATGCCGTACGGCCACCATGCCCAGCGGCGCTCCGCCTCCTCCCGCAAGCGGACTTGCGGGAGCCGCTGCGACAAGGGCGTGCGCAAGCGCGTCATGAAGCCGGCTGGCCGCGGCGGGTTTCGTGAGGCACGCATTGATCCAGGTGCGGTCGCCACCTGTCACCCGGTCACCAAGCGGCGCAAGCAGAATCAAATAGAGATCTTTTCGATTGGGCAGTTGGCGGATAGCCTCCGCGAGTTTCAGCCCGTTCATGATCGGCATCTCATAATCCAACACGGCGATGTCGAAAGCATCGGGGCCTTTCAACCAGTCGAGCGCCCCGCTGCCCGAAGCAACGGCGGTCGGCGCCATCTTCCAGGAAAGGGCCATTCGGGTCAGCTGTTCGCGGCTCGTCGCGTTGTCGTCGACAATCAGAATCCGCTTGTTCATCAGGACGGGGTAAGGCGGAATGACGGACGGATCTTTGTGCTCCGAAGAGGTCTTGACCACGACGGAAAAACGGAAGACACTCCCGTGACTTGGCATCCCCTTGCTCTCGACAGACATCGTCCCGCCCATCAACTCGCACAGCCTTTTGCTGATCACCAGGCCAAGGCCCGACCCACCCATATGCCGCATCTCCGAATAAGCATCCAGCCGGCTGAGAGGGTGGAACAGCGTTTTTTGCTTTTCCGGAGGAATGCCGATCCCCGTATCCTGAACGGAAAAATCCAACCGGAACAGACCGGCCTCTTTCGGTGTTCCATTGACCGACACGACAATCTCGCCGCGCTCCGTATACTTGATGGCATTGTCGATCAGATTCACAAGAATTTGACGCAGCCTTCCGATGTCCCCCACCCAGAGAGATCGCAGATTCTCGTCCACTTGGCAGACGATCTCCAGATGTTTTTTAACCGCCGACGGCATCACCAAACGCACGGCTTCTTCCAGACAATACTGGAGATCAAACGTTTCGTCTTCCAACACGACCCGATGGGCATCTATTTTGGAGATGTCCAGGAGATCGTTGACGACGACCAACAGCGACTCGCTGCTCTTCCGGATGGTTTCAATGCAGTCGCGCTGCGCGCCAGACACGCCGGTATCAAACAGCAGTTCGGTCATCCCGATAATGCCGTTCAGCGGCGTACGGATCTCATGACTCATCCCGGCGAAATACTGAGCCTTTTCGACGCTGTCGCACTGACGCTCCGAATTCAGCCGTGCGACCTCAACCTCCATCTCACTCAATTGTTCCCGAAGCGATTTGGAATCGGTGATATCGTCAAGCACCAACAGGACATGCCGACCGCCATAACAAACGACCGGGGCGCCACTGATGCGCAACCACACCGTATTTGCGCCTTTTTCGTTCATGGCCACAAACGCCTGCTCGACTCCCCGAATCACCTGGTTCTCCGACAGGACGCGCTCGACCATTTTTGTCACGGGATGGAACATGGCCTTAGCATGGGAGGACGCCTCGCGTGCTTCCTGCAAATGTTCGTCTTCCGGAAGCACGACTTTCTGATCATGGTTTCTCAGCGATTTGACCCCATGGAACCCCATGTCGGCGGCAACCGCATTGCAGCGAACAACGTCCATCCGCTCATTGAAGAGGACGAGCCCGCACAGGAACGCGTCGAAGAGCGCATCGGAACCTTGTTTTTCCATCCGGGCGCAGAATTCCGCCTTGCGCCGGCCACGCAAAGCCATGGCGCCGGCCAAGAAGAGCCCCGAAACAAAGGCGATCACGCCTGATCCTGTCGCGATGAGATACGGCGATGTCGGAGTCATAAGCGATATCCTTCTTTGTAGACTTCAGCACGGAACTCCTCATTTACAGCGGCCCCTTTGCGGCTTCCGCACTTGCACGGGCCGAAAGGGGTTGGACCGACAAAAGCACGTTCACCAGATGTTCGATCCGGACCGGCTTCGGAATGTAGTCGTTCATGCCTGAAGCCTGATACCGGTCACGGTCCTCTTTCATCACATTGGCTGTCATGGCAACGATCCAGGGCTGCCGACCTGCAGGCACTTCTTCCCGGATCCGGTGCGCAGCGTCTTCACCATCCATTTCCGGCATCTGCACATCCATGAAAACAAGATCGTAGTCTGAACATTTGACGACCTCCAGGGCCTCCAAACCGTTCGAGACAACATCCGCACGGTATCCGAGTTTACCGAGGATATGAAGCGCCACTTTCTGGTTGATCACGTTATCCTCAGCGAGCAGAATCCGGAGTGGATGTTGCTTCGCCATTTCGCCGTCGAAAGATATCTGGGGCCGCTCCCGCTCCCTCAACTGAGCCGTCTGATCGGCGAACAACTTGACGAGCGTGTTGTACAACATCGAAAGTTTCACAGGTTTGGTCAGACGTTCGACATACGGCGTGGCGTCGTCTTTGTCCGTGTGCGCGCACAGCGGTTCCAGCCGGATCAGACGCATCTGGCCGTTTTTACACAACGCGCGCAGGATGTCGTTTAGCTTCGCATCGGCTTGCGCATCCACCAGATGCGCGTCGACGATCACCAAATCAAATTGTCCGGCAGCGCCGAACAAGTCGTCCTGCATCAACCGTTCGAGCGCTTCATGGGCCGTGGAGACCGCCTCTGAGAACATTCCGAAAATCCGGAACTGCCGGATCAAGGCCTCTTGGTTCACTTTTTTACCGACGACAATCAGCACCCGTTTGCCAACCAGCGCTTCGCAGGGGGGTGACTCAACATCGCGAGCCGTCTGATCGGGCTCGACGACGACCGAGAACGAAAAAATCGATCCGCACCCCGGCACCCCCGAACTTTCGAAGGTCATGGTGCCCCCCATCAGTTCGCAAAGCCGCTTGCTGATCGCCAATCCCAAGCCGGTTCCCCCAAAACGCCGCGTCGTCGACGCGTCACACTGTTGAAACGCCTCGAACAGATGATCCTGCCTTTCCGGCGGAATCCCCAATCCGGTGTCGCGTACGCGGAACATAAGACGCATTTGCCGGCTGTCCGCTTTCTCCCCCGTGACGAGCACATCGACCTCGCCTTTTTCCGTAAACTTGACAGCATTGCAAAGCAGGTTGACAAGAATCTGGCGAAGGCGGGTCACATCGCCGATCCACGCCGCCGGGAGCGTTTCATCGATCTGATAGATGACTTCCAGATCTTTTGCCGCAGCAGACGGCGCGATCAGATCGACCGCGTCTTCCACGCAATGGCGAAGATCAAAAGGCTGTTTTTCCAAGTCGATCTTATTCGCCTCAATCTTGGAAAAGTCGAGGATTTCATTCACAATGCTCAAAAGGCTTTCGCCGCTCATGCGGATCGTTTCGGCATACTCCTGCTGCTCCTCTGTCAGAGGCGTGTTCATCAACAGGCCGCCCATGCCGATCACACAGTTCAACGGCGTGCGGATTTCGTGGCTCATGTGCGCCAAAAACTGGTTCTTGGCCTGACTCGCCTCCATAAGCTGCCGGTTGACACTTTCCAGCTCGCTGTACGCATGCCGCAGTTTGCCCTCCGCGAACTTCCTTTCCGTTATATCCTCAAAGGTAATGACGGCACCGACCACCTGTCCATGCACATGAATCGCTTTGCAGGCCAGGCTGACGTGGAACGTTGTGCCATTCTTGCGGTAGAAGACGGCATCGTTTGTTTTGTACATCGTCCCGTACGTGTACGTGATGTAAATTGGATTGGCACCCTTCGAAGACGGCATGGCAAACTCGGGCGGTCCCAGCCAAAGCAAATCGCAAGACTTGCCGACCAACTCGTTGATTCCGTAGCCCAGAGTCTGCGCAGCCGACACATTGACCACCGTGAACACACCTTTGTCATCGACGCCCAAAATGCCATCGACCGCTGAATCCAAAATCGTTCCGGTCTGCTGGTTTAGGCGGGCCAGTTCAACCGTACGCGCTTTCACCTGCTGTTCAAGCGCTATCCGTCGGTTTGAGAACAAACCGACGAAACCCGCCAGGAGGAGCGTCAAAACACCTCCGGTCAATGTCGTCGCCCATCCTAACCGCAACGGATAATTTTTGTAATACGCAGACTCTGCGCAAATTATGGCTGCATACGCTTTTCCGAAATGAAAAAGCGGCAGCGTCAAATGCAAGGGGTCCCCGCTGTTTCTCAACAACCGAGGCTTCACCGGTTGGAATGCGAAGCGTGATGCCGACGCAAATTTTTGAGGAGGCCGGATGGTGTCAAGCTCTACCAATTCTGCGGCGACGTAGGCGCGATTATCCGTCCCTGCCGACGTGTAGGCGTTTCTCAGAATTTTGTCCGGCCTGATCATCACCAGCACGAATCCGCATAAGGCTTTCGGAACACTCCGCAACGAATAGACGGGCTGGAACACGAAAAGCGTCGCGTTTTTGCCGTCTTGCCACACCGGTTGTTCAGGAATGGTCCCCGTGACCGTTCCAAGCCGCATACAGGTCTCCAATGCCTTGCGCAGCTGCGGATCTGCACCGCAATCGAATCCGACACAGCGCGCGACGTTCGTTGCGGACTTGCACACGAGAATGGGATAATAAACATCTCGCCATAAGACCGGAATCCGCTCGCCGGTCCCGCTCTCTTGCCAAACGGAAAAACCGGCTTTCTTGTTCCGTACGTTCGTTTCAAACGTGACCATGTCGGTCACAGGGACAATTGGAATCCATGCCCAGGCGTCCGCGACACCTGCTTGCGTAATCGGAAGGAGATACCGCAAAAAGTCCTCTTCCCGGACCGTGTCTTCATCGCCCAGCAAAAGAGCCAAAGCATCCATTCGCATTTGCAAGCTGGAGAACGACCACGAAACGTCCTTGGCTTGGGAACCCGCATACGTCTGAAATCTTGTCCAGCGGGAATGTCGCTCCATACTTCGGGTCATGCTGCCCATCGTCAGCGTAAAGACGAGACCGACAACCATGACCAGCCCGACCTCGACCAGTCCGACCACCTTTTGCAACGGGGGAGACAGATTGCGCCCTTTGCCTGCCAAATAAAACGCGGACAGGACACAGGCCACCAACGACACGCTAAACAAAAAACCACCGACCCACAGGCAGGCATAATGGATGCGCCATAACCGCGTTCGGGCAGTCACGCCCACGACCATCAGGATCTTTTCGGAACCGGGATCTGACAGAGGAACCCATGCACTGACAACAGACTGTCCGGCTTCGTTCCGGTAAGGGCCCGAAAGAAGGGGCTGGCAGGTTCGGAACACATCAGCCAGTTCTGTCGGGGGATTCACATAAAACGTGCCCGGCGGGAACGCGAGGCCATCTGCGCCGGTAAGGTTTCCGGGGCCCAACACAAAATTTCCGCCACGTTTTGAAACGCAATAGACCGATTGACATCCGATGAAACGTGCGTAGGACTGCAGCTGGTGGTTCAGTCGTTGATATTCAATCCGGTCAGCATCTGCGCCGGTAAACGACAAGGCTTTCACTTGAGCGACGCTGATTTCCCGCGTGATCGCCATGGCTTCGGCAAGCAATTCGTCGTGGATCTGGGATGTCTTGATGCGTATACCCCAACGAATGACCGCTCCCCCGCCCATCAGCCCCAAGGCTGTTACGGAAAGAAGGATCAGCAATCCTTTAGGATACATGTCACGCTTCACTAGGTTCATGCCCATTTCTCCTTAACGAGAAACAGTCACCGCATCGAGCGTCACACCGCATTCCACAAAACCATCTGCACACACGAATATTGAAACACCGTTTTGGGTTAAAGGGTAGGATCTATATCTTCTAATGTCAATATTCTTTCTCGGCATGTTTGGCCGAAAAGCAAATGAGGAAACGCGATTCAAAAACACCACACAATTCCTCTAGTTAGTGGTGTTTTAACGCGGCCACCTGGCGGCGGGGTGCAATCCCCCGGAACCGCGCATTCCCTGGCCGTCGGTTTTAATATTCCGGTTCCGGCAGACGTAATAAGGTTGAACCACACAAAAAAGGAGACCACCATGAAAACTGCGAGAACATGTCCGAGCGTCATCCTTGAGCTGTCCGACACCTATCGTGAGCCCGGCTATCTGAGGCGCCTGGCGGGAATGGCGCGGGGGCTGCGCCAACCGCGCCATTCCCGCGCGTACAAGGCTGCCGTTATCGAGATGGAGCGCATATCCGCACCGGTCACGGCCATCCTGATGCCCCTGTTCATCGCGACTCTGTTGAGCATCATGTCCACAAACGAAATCGCGGACGAACAGTATGACAGCGTGACGATCCGGGACCGGGACGAATTTGACACGGCGTGGGAAGAGATCGACGAGCCCATGCCGTCCCGCCCAACTTCCGAAATCGATTTCACACCCGACATCCCCGCGGTGAGCCCGAACGTTGAGGTAGAGGCTCCGACGCAAAGCCCAGTTGAAAAACCGGCAGTGCAAACGCTTAACGCCGTGTCTCCCGTCAAAAGCACGGTATTCGTAAAATCCATCTTCGGCGATTTTCGGAGTGTCGAAGCACGGCAGGTCCTGCGGGCTCGGTACGAAGGCAGCGATGTCACAGAGGAGGCGGTGTTGCGCGCTTTGCGTTGGCTTAAGAAAAACCAGCAGACCGACGGCTCGTGGAAAACGCAACGGATCGCCATGACAGGTCTGGCGGTGCTGACCTTTCTCGCGCACGGCGAAAAGCCAGGAGACTCGCCAGAGTTCGGCGCCACGGTGCAGCGCGCCTTGGAATTTCTCGTCGGCAGCCAGCGCCCTGACGGACGTTTCAGCGGCATGGACGGCAACGAGTATGCCCACCCCATCGCCACGTACGCGCTGTGCGAGGCCTATGGCATGACGTTGAACCCCAGCGTCAAGGCGGCCGCTGAAAAGGCGCTCGTCCCCATCCTCCGCGGCCAGCACCCGACCGGAGGCTGGACCTACAAGATGAGCAGCGCCCCGGACCAAGAAAGCGGCGCATACCGCGATGACACCTCCTACATGGGCTGGTGCGTCCAAGCGCTGAAAGCCGCGAAGCTCGCCGATCTGCAGTGTGACGGGCTGGAAAAGGCCGTCAAGTTGGCGGTGCGGGGCTTCAGGAAAAACGCCAACCCGGACGGCGGCTTCGGCTACGTCAGCCCCGGCGCGGGCGGACTCACAGGCGTCGGCACACTCTGCATGCAGTTGCTCGGAGCGTCCGCCGAAGCGGAAGTGAGAAGGTCGCTCGAAGTGATGGACGACTGGCGGCCTTCTTTCGATGACCAAGGGCCGATGGGAGCTTCGCCCCAATATTATTTTTACTACGCCACTCAGGCCAAGTTCCATGCGGGCGGAAAACGCTGGGAAAACTGGAACGCGGCGATGAAACGGATCTATGTGAAGGCGCAGCAGATCGAGCGGAACGCCATCAAAGACGACCGCGGACGCGATTGCGATATCGGCTGGTGGACGAACGGGGACAAGCATACCGACCGACCCGTGATGGACACATGCCTCGCCGCGCTGCAGCTGATGGTCTACTACCGCTATCTGCCCACGACAACGCAAGCGGCCACACGCCGGTCCGGCGTCAAAGTCTTGGCCACCGCAACGGACACGGGCGATATCGTCGTGGATTCCGGCAACCTGTAACTTGAGCGGTCATTCATGATTCCCCCTCCCGCGCGGACGTGTTACCATAATGACCCGTGACAGAGAGTGGCAAAGAGCAGACGGATGGCCTTGAGGCCGTGATCGGAGCCTTTCAGGCCCCGCTGTTGCGTTATGCCGCGCGCCTGTTGAACAATATCGCTCTGGCCCAGGACGTCGTGCAGAACACGCTGGTCAAACTCGCCCGTCGCATTCCGCCCGCGGAAGTGCCAAGCGAAGAGGTCCGCAACTGGCTTTTCCGCGTGGCACACAATGAAGCCGTCGACCTGATCCGCGCGGAAGAACGCAAGAAGCGACTGCACGAGCGCTATGTGCTGCAGCAGGACTGTGAGACCGATGGCGGCCTGTGCTGCAACACTGGCACCGACGAACGGGAAGAGCTGGTGCTGTCTTGCCTCGACGTGTTGTCGCCGCTACAGAAACAAGTCGTGCTGCTGCGTTTGCAGCAGGGATTAAGTTATGAGGAGATCGGCGAGATCGTCGGCGAAAAATGCGGCTATGTCGGCAACCTTTTGCACCACGCCGTCAAAGCCTTGGCCGCCGAAGTGAAACGCCGTGAAGGAGTGTCGACACATGTGCCCTCATGAAGAAAAACTGACCGCCTGGCTCTTGGGCGATCTGCCGCCTGAGGAGCAGCAGGCCATGACGCGCCACATCGATGCATGCGGCTCTTGCCGTTGTCTGAGGGACGAATTGTCGCGAGTCCTGACGCCGTTGCGCAGCGGTCTCGAAAAGGACAGGGGCTTAAAGATCACGCCCCGGATGCGCCGGCCGCGCGAATCCGGAAGCCCCCCGAACTTATGGTTTGCCCCGCACGCTTGGTTACGCCACGCGGCACTTTTCTGTATCACGTTCGGCGCACTTTTTGCGCTGATCAGCGTCGTTTACCGACACAGCGCACATCAGCGGTGTGGCGATGCGGCCATCACCCATATCACCTTCCGGCGGGAAGACGCGCCCGTGCCGGCACTCGCCTCCGTCCCCCGTCCAAGCCTCGCCGAGAAATCCGCGATCGCGGATTTCAAGCCCGATGCCGTCCCCCCGGCAACGGCCGCTCCTGCTGTCATGGCGCCGCCGCTTCCGGCCCGCGAGCCCCGCATGCCTGAACTGCCGCGTCTGGTGAAGGCCGAATGTAAACCGGATCCCGCTGCGGAGGCGCCGGCCGAAGTGCCCGCACGTTCCTTGCGCCCACTCTCGGGTGTCGCCAAAGCCAAAGATGACGCAAAGCGCGACCGGAGCAAAGGGACGGCATCCGCCTATTCCCGCCCGCCCTCAGATCTTCAAACCAAACCCGTCGCGCTCGCGGCCGGCATGTCCGCAGGGACGATGCTCGCACCCACGAACGCTGTAAACACGAACGCCATACCCACCAATGCTGCGGCGCCGTCTGCGGCAAGGAAGACCCCATGAGCCACTCCAGACAACACAGCGCCCCCGTTTCAGCCTTCATCCTCGCCGCAACACTGTTCATGGCGGGGTGCCACACGACCTATACCACGCTGGTGCAGGATCGTGACACACTCACCCAACTCTCTCCGTTTCTGTATATCCTCAGCGGCAATTACGACGGCGCGCTCACCGTCGCGCAATACAAGGCCGCCGGCAATTTCGGCATCGGCACCTTCGAGGGGCTTGACGGGGAAGCGGTTCTCCTTGACAACATCGTATATCAGGTGAAAGGCGACGGCTCTGTGCGCATTCCCGACGACACGTGCCACATGCCCTTTGGCGCGTGCACGCTCTTTGATGACGACCTCCGCCGCAAAATGAAGAACGTTGACTCCTTCGAGAATTTCGGCAAGGCGCTGGAAGGGGCCTTCGAGGACAAACAGGTTTTCTACGCGGTCAAGGCCCACGGCCTTTTCAAAACCGTGCGCGTGCGCAGCTGCGACAAACAGGAAAAGCCTTATCGCCCACTGGCCGAAGCGACCAAGTTTCAGCACGAATATACGTACGAGAAAACGCGTGGCACCCTCATCGGGTTCTGGACACCGCCTTTTGTGCCGGGAGCCATCGGCGTTCCGGGCTTTCACCTGCACTTTCTCTCAGACGACCGCACACAGGGTGGCCACGTGCTGAACTTTCAGGCCGACACACTGGACATCACGCTGGATCCGACGCCGCGCATCACCATCGACTTTTCAACCCCGCTAAACGTTCCGATCATGCAGCAGGATATCGACCGCCAAGTCCGCGAATCCGAAAGGCAGAGAAAGTAGCGGATTAGAACGGGTCTTCGTCTTCCCCCTCAACCGGCTCTTCGTCGTCGCTCCCGTCGAAGTCAGGATCGCCGCCGCCCCAGCCGTCGTCCTCATCACCGCCCTCTTCGCCGCCCGCAAACAAGCGACTCCGCAAGGCGCCGGAGCCAGCCTCCGCCTCGCAGAAACGGCAATCGAATTCATCACAGGTGAGACAGGAACCCGGCGAAAAGTCAGCCGCATCCATCTCCCCGTCCAGAACCAGCGGACACGTCCGTGACGTTGGTCCGGCAGCCCGCTGGGCCTTGGGCTGGGTTAAGGCCGCAGGTGCCGTTCGCGGAGAAACGACAGCCGTCGGCCGCTCCGTCTCCTTATGATTCTTTTGGGGTTGCGCAACTGTTTTCTTAACAGGCGCCGTGACCGCCGCTTTTTTTATTTTCTTGGGTGCCGCCATGGTTTCTCCTCGCGTCATGCAATGTCGTCCCAGCCGACGATGACATCCGGGACAAGTGTGGCAAATTTCGCGCACCCTGTCCATTGCATCATGTGCCGCGTTAAGGGACCTGTTTTCCGTCGGCATCGAGGACGGTAACCGGCCCCCATCCGAGCCCGCGCAAACCGGACTCGATTTTTGCGCGGTCCCCCACAACCAGCCAAACCAGACCTTCGGGTCGCACCACGCGCACCGCCGCTTGTGATACCTCATTGATCGAGAGCCCGCGCACCGTGTCCGCATACGACCGGAAATACGCTTCCGGCAGATGAAAGCGCGTCATCTCCCCCAGCACGCCCATCACGGCACCGATCGTTTCCCATTGGCCGCCCAACCGCAAGGTCAGGTCCGTCACCGCCTTCTCCCGCTCGGCCTCGGTCGGAAGCCGGTCTGACACGATCCCGCAGAACTCACGCCGCAGCTCAAACAAAGCTTCTATGGTTTTATCGGCCTGGACCGGCGCGGAACACAAAAACACGCGAGGCCCCGACAAGTTCATCACCCGCGTCCGCGCACCATAACTCCAATGTTTTTCCTCGCGGAGATTCAGGTTTATCCGGCTGGTGAAAGATCCGCCCAAGATCGAATTCATCACCTCGACGGCACACTGGTCTTTACTGTTCAGAGGCGGCGCTACGACGCCGGCGTAAAGCGCGGACTGCGGCGCGCCAGGGCGGTCGATCAAATAGATCGTCGGTTTCGAAGCCGGCGCCGCCGTATCAAGCCGTTTCGCCGGCACCCGTCCGGAAGCCCAACCGCCGAAGCGGCGTTCCAGCAGCGGGATCATCTCGCCAAGCGTGACATCACCCACGATCAACAGGGTCGCGTTGTTGGGCTTGAACCAGGCATCGTAAAAACGCCGCATGTCGTTGCGCGTCAGCAGCGCCACGCCAACGGCGTCACCGGAGCCGTTGAAGGGAACGCCATACGCGTGTTGCTTGCCGAACAACAGCGACGGCAACACGCGCATCGCGACGCCGTCCGGCCTGCTCTTGTCGCTCTGGATTTCCGCCAACTGCTGTTTCTGCAAACGCTCAAAATCAGCCTGCGGAAACACGGGCTGAAGCACCACGTCCGCATAGATGTCCAACGCCGTCTCCAAATGCCGTGTCAAGGTGTTCAACGACACGATCATCGTGTCCGCGCCGCAGCCCGTTTCCAGCCGCGCGCCGATCACATCCAGTTCTTCACTGATCTCCAGTGCCGAACGCCGTCGGGTACCCTCGTCTAACATGGCGGCGACCAGATTTGCCGTTCCTGCGATGCCTTCCCGGTCCGCGGCGTAACCGGCGTCCACCATCAGACTCATCTGCACCACAGGCACATCGTGCCGCTCCGCGAGCACGATCTGCAGTCCGTTGGAAAGCGCGGCGCGCCTGATTTCCGGCAACCGCGCGTCGGGCTTCAGCGCGGGCAACGGAACCGCGCTGCGGTCCACGCCATTCAAGGCCGCGCGATACGCGGGAAACGGCTCGAGCGACAAGACGAAGGCGCCGTCGCTCAGCCACGCGCGCGCCACATCGCGAATGCTGGCGCGAGAGGCCTCGCGGGTTTCCTTCAGCACGGTCTTATAGTAATCTGGATCGCCCGTGAACACGAAGTTGTGCGCGAGAACATCCGACTTGCCGCCGAAGCCTCCCACCCGCTCGCAGCCACGCACAAAATCGGCTTCAAATCCGGCCTTCACGCGCCGCAATTCGGTCGAAGTCGGCCCTTCTGCAAGGAATCGGGCCAATTCCTCGTCGACGGCCTGCTCGATGGCGGCCAGCGACACGCCCGGTTTAGCCGTGGCCACGATCATGAACTGGCCCGCGATTTCGCGCAGGTCCGCATACGCGTAGACATCCGTCGCAAGCTGTCCGTCATACACCAGCCGCTTGTAAAGCCGCGAAGTCTTGCCGCCCGCCAAAACGTCGCCCGTCACGTTTAACAGATTCCCGTCGGTCGTTCCGTACGGCGGGATGTTCCACACCTTGTAGAGCCGGCCCTGCGACACGCGATCCTGCGCCTTCATGCGGCAGGGATTCCCCCGCTTCGCCTCATGGCGAACGTAGCGGTGGACGGGCGGACCGGACGGAATATCACCGAAGTAGCGTCCCACCTTCTCGACCACTTCATCGGACTTCACATCGCCCGCCACGACCACCACGGCGTTGGCAGCGCCGTAATACCCGGTAAACCACTCCCGTACATCGGCGAGCGTCGCGGCTTTCAGATCGTCCTCGCTGCCGATCACCTCCCAGGAATAGGGATGGCCAGCGGGCCACGTGTTCTGCGTGAGCAGGCGCCATGCGACCGAATAAGGCTGATTATCGTGCTGGCGTTTCTCGTTCAGAACGACCCCCCGCTGCTCGTCGAGGCGTGCCTGCGTCAGCGCGCCAAGCAGATGCCCCATGCGGTCCGACTCCATCCACAGCGCGAAGTCCAAGGCGTCGCGCGGAACCTCTTGGAAATAGTTGGTCCGATCCTCTCCCGTCGTGCCGTTCAACCCCGTCGCCCCGACACGTTCCATCGCCTTGAAGTAGTCGTCATTGAAGTGTTCGCTGCCGTTGAACATCAGGTGCTCGAACAGGTGCGCGAAACCGGTCCGGCCCGGCTTCTCGTCTTTCGATCCGACATGGTACCACACGTTCACCGCCACGATCGGGGTCTTATGGTCCTCGTGGACGAGCAAGGTCAGCCCGTTGTCCAAAACGACCTTGCGATAAGGGATCTCAAGCGTCTCGGCGCGCGCCGACATCAGCATGCAGGCCGCATAGACGCCCCACCAAGTGTTCCCGATCTTCATCATTGCTTTGACTCTTCCCTCAGAAACGCTGCCCGTCCGCCAGCAGCCGTTCGCGCAGACGCGCATAGTCGATCTCCTGAACCGCTTTACCCTCGTCGATGGCCTGTGCCGCGGCCGTTGCCGCGCTTTGCCCGAGTATCATGAAGACCGGCTCCATCCGGATGGATCCGTATGCGATGTGCGAGCTGGAGACGCAGACCGGCACGAGCAGGTTCCGGCACTCGGTGCGTTGCGGCACAATGGATCTGTACGAAATGCGGTAAGGGCCCTTCGTGCCGACGCCCACGTCACCCTCGTTCTGCACATAGCCGTCGGGCGTGATGTAGCGCTGGCAGTTGTGCGAGTCGAGCGTGTAGGAGCCCATGCCGACCGGCTGGTCGACCTGAGTTTGATTTAGCGTGTCATGCTCGGTCATCACATGCTCGCCGATCATGCGCCGCGCCTCGCGCACGTAAATCTGGTGCGGCCAGTTTCCGTTGTCCGAGAACTCGTCCGCAGCCAACCCCCATTTCACCATTTCTTCCCGAATAGAGGCCGGCACACGCGGATCGTTGGCAACGAAGAAATAGTAGCCTTTCTGATAGTTCTCATGCGCCCGGATGATTTCGCGCCGCCGCGCATAAGAGGCGTCCGGATAATCATAGTTCATGCCGATGAAATCAGAGCTGAAGGCACCGTGATTATTCGTGTCCGTCTTAAGGTTCGGGATCATATCGAACTTTTCGAAGAAGTCCTTGCGCCCGGTCTGCAGGTCGCGCAGCAAGAGTTCGTAGTTGGCGGGATCATATCCCTCCGGCTTCGGGAAAGGGATGCGGTTGGGCACATGACGAGTCAGACACGTGCGGAAGCAGTAGGCCTGCACGCGGCGGTCCCCCTCGCCCGTCTTGCCCGGAGCTTCGGTCGAAACGTAGGGCAACACGCCGCTTTTAGGATCTCCCGCGACTTTGTAAGGGGAGAGCGGGGACATGAAATAATGGCGATGGTGTTTATACGCGTCAAGCTGGATGCCATTCCACGTCTCGCCGTAAACGCTGTTCGCTTCGCGTCCCACGTGGTATGACACTCCCGCGGCGGCCATCAGGTCGCCCTCATACGTCGCGTCAATGAACACCTTCGCGGCAAAGGTCCTTCCGCTCAGCATCGTGGCGGAAACGATGCGACCGTCCTTTTTCACCACGCCCTTCTCACGATCCAGCCACTCGTTACGGTAAACCGGCACATTATGTTCAGCCAGCCAGGCCTCGAAAACCTCCTCGGCCACATGAGGCTCGAAGGTCCACATGGTCTGCTCGCTGTCGATGCGCGAACGGCTTCCCTGCCCCTCGTTCTTGAACTCCGAGATCTGCTGCCAACGCCAGGCGCGGCCCTCGCTGTAGTGCAGGTATACGCGGTGGTAAAACTCGCGCGCCAGACCGCCCACCGCTTTCGTGTTGCCAGAGTCGGTGTAGCCGAGCCCCCCCGAGGAGAGCCCTCCCAGATGCCGGTCGGGACCGACCAGAATGACCGACTTGCCCATCCTCGCGGCCTGAACCGCCGCCGCCACGCCAGCCGATGTGCCGCCATAGATCACCACATCCGCCTCAACGACCCGTGGTCCCGCCAAGCGACACCCCGCCGCCAACAGAATCGCACCCATCATGCCGACGAGCATCGCACGTTTCATTTCCACACCCCATACACGCATCACGTGTGTTACACGGCTCATATAAGTCCCCTTGTGAATAGTTTGGAGTATAAAGGACTATGAGAGGCCCCGTCAATCGGTCGCGCCGTTGATCGCTTAGACCACGACTTTCGCACATCTGTTCCACTCTGGGCACATTGAACTCAAGCCATGTCCTATTGATGTCGATTCCGTCGCGGCGGACCGTCAGGATTCGCAGCTCGCGATCAAAAGCGACCTCGATTGGAAAAAGCATGACGGGAGAAAAAACGGTGTTACCGTCTGAACAGATGAACGCCTCCAATGGATACCCGATATCGACAGCCCCCTCATCTTCCTGACGGCACTAAATACCGTTGCGCCTTTCGCGGTCAACGTACACGCCCGTTCGAAAGCGTGGGCATAAAGTCTTCAGCTTGCAGTCTAGATCAACGACCTTGATGCCAATTTCTTCTGGCGACAATTTTTCGATTTCGCGGCAAACGGCCTCATGGCCGAGCGGGATGCCTCGTCCGTTCGAATCCACCTCCCAGATACAGTGCGCCCGAGCCGTTGCTTGCTGATGGTTCTGATTTGATCGACCTCAATTTCCGCCGGCTTACCCGCACCCAGCATTTATCAGGATGGCCAATCTTTACGTCGCTAATTAAAGATGGAGAAACTGTAGCAGGTTGCAGAGCAGGCAGAAATCAAGGGCAACTTGGTTTGTGTAATCAGAAATGCGGCAGTAAATTGCCTTAACCCCCTTCGGGCGCTCTGATCTACATGAACTAAGGACGCGGGCTGTTCGACAGCGCTACTTTCCAACCGTCCAGATCACAGCATTGGCCATGATCTTGCGGATCTCCGCGTCGAAGTAAATCGGATTGGTCTCGTGGCCCAACTGGAGGTAGAAATAGCGCGCCTTACCGACTTTCCAGCAGAAGCCCATCTTGGCATCTTCTCGAACTCCGTCCTTGTGAACCTGTACACCGGTCAACGGCACCTGATCGGTCGGCGGCACCGCATAGGGATCACTGTAACGCTCGTCGTTCGCGACCGTGAACTCGGCCTTCACGCCCTTGACGATCGCATGGTCCGGCATAGCGACCTTCACTACCGTCTCCTTGTTGTCACCCTTATAGGCCGCGAACGTACACGGCGTACCCATGAGCCGCTTGTTGGGCTTTGCGAAGTGTGCCGAATGCAACGCGATGAACCCCATGCCGCCTTCCTTGACGCGCTTCTCGATCTTATCTACCAGAGCGTCCTTGACGTCGCCGTGTTTCTTATGCCCCCACCAGAGCAGCACATCGGCCTTGTTGAGCAGCTCGTCCGGCAATCCCTGATCGGGATCGCTCAGGTTCGCGACGACGACATCCCAGTCCTTCATCTGCTCGGAGGCGCGAAGCCCCTCCGCGATCGCCGTATTGATGTCGTTGGGGTAAACATTTTTGGGCGCGGTGCCTTCAGACCACACGACCACCGTTTTTCTCGGAGCCGCCAAGCCACACAGTGCAACACCCACCACCGTCGCCGCAATTAGCATCGTCCGTTTCATGTTTGTCCTTTTCGGTTAGTCGCTTACGCCTTCACTTTGTCTTTTCCCATTTCCAAGGAAAGGTTTCGCTGCGCGAATGCTGCGTCACGAACGCACACCGCGCCTCGTCCACGAACAGTTTGTGCCGATCTGCAATGTTGTGAACTTCGGCCGGGTCTGCGGCGAGGTCATAAACTTCGACAGGCCCCTCGGGCAATTTGTCGACGTTCAGCTGAATCGCCTTCAGGTTCCCCTTCAAATAGGCGCGCTTGCCACCCTGCTCGTGGAACTCCCAGTAGAGGCCCGAATGTTGCGGCTGACCTTCCCGCCCCAGCAAGGTCGGAGCGAAACTGAGTCCGTCCATGTTGCACGCCGGCTTCGCCCCGGCCAGTTCGCACAGCGTCGGCATGAGGTCCCAGAATGCCGAAAAATGCGCGCTTTCGCTACCGGGGCGGATCATTCCCGGCCAGCGCGCCAGCAGAGGAGTGCGGATGCCACCTTCATAGAGATCGCGCTTATAGCCCCGCAGCCCGCCGCTGCTCGCCCAGAAATCAGGCTGATGGCCACCCTCTTTATGCGGCCCGTTGTCGCTCGCGAAAAGCACCAGCGTATCCTCTTCGATGCCGAGCGCTTTGACGAGCGCAAGGACCTCGCCGACCTGCCGGTCAAGCACGCCGATCATGGCGGGAAAAGCCGAGGCGGGGCTCTCGTCTTCGCGCGTCTTGTCGTACCGGGCCCGTGTCCCTTCAAACTCGGGGAACTGCTTTCGGAAAGGGGCATGCAATTCCGGCGGCACCGACATCGCCGCATGGGGAATCGTGACCGTCAGCCACGCGAAGAATGGCTTCTTGCCCGCATGTTCCCGGACAAACTTCAACGCCTCGCCCATGATCAGCGGCGGCGAATAGGTCTGGCCGTCCAATTTAACCTCCTGCCGGTCGCGCCACAGTCGTTCGGGATAATAGGAATGCGCCTCGGCCTGGCAGTTGTATCCGAAGAACGTGTCAAAGCCCACGTTCACGGGATCGCCCACCGACCCCGGGAATCCCAACCCCCACTTGCCGAAACACCCGGTGGCGTATCCCGCCCGCTTGAGACACCCCGCCAACGTCTCGGTGCCCTGCGGCAGAGGTGCCTGCCCGTCGCCCACCTGTTTGTTGCCGCGGATCGGCGTATGTCCCGTATGCAGGCCGGTCATGACGGTGGACCTCGACGGCGCACAGACGGTGCACCCGCAGTAGTGGCGCGTGAACTTCATGCCTTCGGCAGCCAGCCTATCGATGTTCGGGGTCGAGAATTTTTTCTGCCCGAAACACGACAGGTCGCCATAGCCCAGATCGTCCGCAAGGATGAAGATCACGTTCGGACGGCGGACGCGGATTTCCGCAGGCGCCAAGGCGGGACGCAACAAGACTGCCGAACCCAACCCCGCCCACACCAGATCTTTAAGGAAATCACGTCGCCGATTGACTGTCATAGCGGCCCCTTTTATTTCGTTAGTGTAGGGAAAACCGCCGCTTGCCGTCAACCGCTTTGAGCTTGCTTCGTCCGGTTTTCTCCCGCTATGCTTCTGGCCATGTCTCCTTCTCCGACGTTTTTGGCGCCCGTTCCGGCCGATTTCCTGCGCGACGAATCCCGCAAGACGGGCACGGCCGAAGCCATCGCTTTCCCTCAGACTATTGAGGAATTATCCGCCGTCGTCCGCTCAGCAGCCTTACGCGGAGCGCCGATCACGGTCCAAGGCTCACGTACCGGGATCTCGGCAGGTGCCGTACCCGATGGCGGCATCATCGTCAACCTCTCGAAGATGGACCGCGTTCTCGGTTTCCGCGCCGACGCGCGAGGCCACGTGTTCCTCCGCGTTCAGCCGGGGCTCACCCTCGCCAATCTCCGCCGTCATCTCGCGGCCGAGAGAGTCTCCACGGGTGATTGCCCCCTTATGTTCACGCCTGATCCGACGGAGCCGTCGGCCAGTCTCGGTGGCATGGCGGCCTGTAATGCCTCGGGGGCCTGTTCGTTCGCCTACGGTGCCACGCGCAACCACATCGAGTCGCTGACACTCGTGCTTGCGGATGGCGACACACTCGCCCTGCGCCGTGGCCAAGCTTTCGCGAAAAGCGGCCGTTTTTCGTTCACCACGGACAGCGGGCATCAGATTGAAGGCGAGCTGCCTCACATCGAAATGCCGTCCGTCAAAAGTGCCGCAGGCTACTGGATCAAGCCGGACATGGACCTGCTTGACCTCTTCATCGGCAGCGAGGGAACGCTTGGCCTCATCGCCGAACTGGAGCTGCGGTTGCATCCTGTTCCAAGAGAAACCCTCGGCGTACTCTGTTATTTCGCGGAGGAAGAACAGGCGTTGAGTTTCGTGCAAACGCTGCGGGCTGAAGCCCCATCCGTCCGCCCGAACGTCCTCGCGGCCATCGAATATTTCGATGCGGGAGCGCTCCGGCTCATCCGCAACAGCACCGCACACACGGGGCTGCTGCTTCCCGCGCACCAGCCGCATTGGAACGTCGCGCTATACCTCGAGTGGGCGCTGACGTCCGGCGAACCGGACCCCGCCGACCTGACCTGCCGCCTGCTCGCCGAGTGCGGAGGACACACGCACGACACGTGGGTGGCGGCAGACGCACCTTCGCTTGAAAGGCTGAAGGCCTTCCGCCACGCGGTGCCGGAACAGGTCAACGCCCTGATCGCCGAGCGGAAACGCATTCATCCCTTGCTCACCAAACTCGGCACCGACCTTTCGGTGCCGGACACGAAGCTTCAAGCGGTTATGCGACTCTACCGCGGCGACCTCGCAGCCGCCGGCCTGGAGCATGTGATCTTCGGGCACATCGGAAACAATCACGTCCACGTCAACATTCTCCCGCGCGACATGGACGAGTACGCCGACGGCAAGCGGCTTTATAAAAAATGGGCGGAACAAGTGGTCGCTTGGGGCGGCAGCGTTTCGGCCGAGCACGGCATCGGCCGCCTCAAGAAAGACCTGCTGGCCGTCATGTACGGCGCTGACGCGATCAGCGGCATGCGACGACTCAAAGCCTGTTTCGATCCGGCATGCCGGTTGAATCCGGGACGGCTCTTCGACGCGTTTTGACGGCAGGACTCAACCGCTCGTTTCTCAATTTACCGGAACATCGTATGAGACGTAGGGACGCGCCATCATGTTCATGGGATTGCGGAACCACGTGCGGTAGAGCGAGTCGGCCTGCCACGTGTTGCCGGCGGAGCCGTAATCGCAGAAATGCACCGGATGAAGTTTCATTTCGGCGGATTCGGGGTCGGTGCCGGTCTGCAGCATCACGGTGAAAGCGAGCCAAATGTCTTTGTTGCCGCTTTCGGCCGGCATGATTTCGACCGGTTTGCCGAGTTCCGGCATCTTGGCTGGCTGGTCCACCGCGCCATCGTTGAAGCGCGCGTCGCGCGCCAGTACCAACGGCCCGCGGAACAGCGCGAAATGTTCGCTCTGGCCTTCCACGCGCCCCGTGAAATCAAACGCCACCGCCACCTTATCGCCAGCCTTCCACGTGCGGTGCAACGCGAGGTAGGCTCCCGGCTTCATGCCAGAAACCTCCATGCCGTTCACCGTCACGACCGTCTTGGCGCTCCACGCCGGGATGCGGATTTTTAATGCGAATGCGGACTCCTTGTCCGGCGACACGTGCAAAACCACTTTGTTGTCCTTGGGATAGTCTGTCACCTGTTCAACAGACACACGCGTCTGTGACGACGGCAGCACGACCGAGGCTTTCGACGCCTGATAGAGGTTGACCATGACGCCTTCGGCATCGGCCATCAGCACCGACTCCGCAATCGCCACAAAACCCCGCGGCCCGTTTGCCGCGCAACAATTGATCGTCATGCCGCACTGGTCATTGCCGCGGCTGCGCGTGCCGCTCAGCGGGCAATACTTCGAGAAGGTCGAGCAGTCGCGCGCCAGGGTGGCGAGATAGGCGTTATAGGCGGTCTTCTCCAGCTGGTCGGCGTAGATCGCTTTGCCCGTCACGCGCAGCAGCGTTTCGCAGAACCGCATCCACGTCGTGGTGACGCACGTTTCCATCATGTGATAGGCCGGCGCGGTTTCAAAGCGTTTTCCGTGATACCAGCACTCGAAGGCCGCGCCCGAGCCCGCCGCATTGATTTCCTCGTCGATGATGTTCTGTGCGGTCGCTTCGGCGGCCTGCAGATAGGGCACATAACCGGTGGCCAGATAAAGTTCCAGCAGACCTTGATAGCAGGACATCATTTCGTACGCCTTGATGCCGTTTTTCCAACTCCACCACGGATCAGGGTGTGGAAAACGCTCGGCGACCGGCACGCCCGCAAGTGCCTTGCTCACCAATTTCGGGCTGTCCTCAAAGTCCTCCATCGCGGCAGCAATGTGCTTCGCGAAGCCGAGGTACTTCTTTTCCTGCGTCCGGTTAAAGAGCCAGACGATGGGTTCCAGCACCGAGCAACTCGCCATGCCGTGGTGCATGCCGATGGTCTGAATCTTTCCGGCCGCACCGGGGCCGACTTCGGTGATGAGTTGGTCGGCCACGCGTCGGGCCGCGTCGAGCACAGCCTTGTCGCCGGTCAGGTCGTAATAGTGCATGAGCCCCATCATCGTGTATTTGCGGCCCCAGATGTCCCAGCCCTGCAGGTGGCACTCGTCCTTGTAATTGCCGATGTAACCGTCTGGCCTCTGCGCGGCCAGCAACGCTTTGACCGAAGCGTCGATGTTCTGCTTCAGCGCTTCATCCCGGGTGTACCGATAGGCCGGAACGCAACTGTGCATCCACTTTCCCCAGAACTCCGTGCGCCAATCGCTGGTCCCTTCGTGCTTCAGAAAGACGCCCGCAAGATAAGAGCCGTCGGTCGTCTTGACGTTGTTCGCGACGCAGGCACTCATCTTCTCACCGAGATACCCCGAGATCCGGACGTCCTCCATGCGGCAGGTTGCACGTCCCTTTCCGGCCGCCTCCGCCGCCAGTCCCATCTGAAGTGTGCCGAGCAAGGCGGAAAACGCCGCCAACCAAACCAATTTCGTCTTCATTCCCTTTTCTCCGTTAGTGGACAGCGATTATCCGCCCTCTTGACTGTGCCCCGATTGTCCCACAAACCTCCATGCGACTCAAGTCCATCGCTGTCGCTGGTCTTTAATATAGAATCCGTTCCGGCGTCAATCGTACTTGACTCATCCGCATCGGTTTGGAGATCATATGCACATTCAAGCTGTGTCTCTCACCGGCTCTCGCTGGAGTCTAAATGATTGTTAACGGAAAGCATTATCGCACCATTTGGGTGAAAGAGGGCGACCACGCCACCGTTCAGGTGATCGACCAACCGAAACTGCCTCACGCGTTTGCCATTCGAGATCTTCGGACGGTAGAAGACTTCAGGGCTGCGATTCAAGACATGACCATACGGGGCGCCGGCTTGATTGGCGCGACGGCCGGCTATGGCATGTATATCGCGGCGCTAACCTCACCGGATAAAGGCTACTTAAAATTCATTGAGGAATCGGCGGCAACGCTCGTGGCGACCCGTCCGACCGCTTCAAATCTTGCTTGGGCGGTCAACCGTCAGCTCGGCGCGATACGCGCCTGCTCGACCCGTGCGGAAACCGTCAGGGCCGCCTTCGCGACGGCGAACTCCATTGCCGACGAAGATGCGGAATCGTGCCGCCGGATCGGCGACTACGGCAAGGCGCTCATCCAGGCGATCTCCGATCGGAAACGCGGCGAGACGGTCCACATTCTGACGCACTGCAATGCGGGCTGGCTGGCCTTCGTTGATTACGGTTCCGCCACGGCGCCGATCTACGCCGCTTTCGATGCGGGCGTAAAGGTTCACGTGTGGGTTGATGAAACCCGTCCCCGCAACCAAGGAGCCAGCCTCACGGCCTGGGAGCTGGGGCAGCACGGCGTTCCGCACGATCTGATTCCAGACAACGCCGGCGGCCACCTCATGCAGCACGGTATGGTCGACCTGGTGATCACCGGCACTGACCGGGTGACCCGCAACGGCGATGCCGCGAACAAAATCGGCACCTACCTTAAGGCGGTTGCCGCCAAAGACAACCGCATCCCCTTCTATGTCGCGCTCCCTTCGTCGACGTTCGACTTCGATCGCGTTGACGGCGTCAACAGCATACCCATTGAAGAGCGCGATGCCGACGAAGTGCGCTTCATCACCGGGAAAACCGCTGACGGAAGAATCGAGGCCGTCCAGATCTGCCCGGATTCGACCCCCGCGAGGAACTGGGGCTTCGACGTCACGCCGGCGCGGCTCATCACCCGGCTGATCTGCGAACGGGGCGTCTGCGATGCCACCGAGGCAAGCATCCTCAGCCTGTTTCCGGAGAAACGCCCGTGATCAACGAAGGGTATATCAAATATCGGTCACAGCGCGAGGAGGGCATGATCCCCGACCATCCGGACTTCAGCGCGTTGAACCGGTGCCGGACGGAGCTGTTCGACCTCAGGCTGATCGGCCTCTACCCCAACGGCATCGGCTACGGCAATGTGAGCCTCCGCTTGAGCGCTTCGCAGTTCGTTGTTTCAGGAAGCGCCACAGGTGGGATCCGCGAACTCTCCAAGGAACATTACGCACACGTGGTATCTTTCGATCTCGATCGGAACTGCGTGAAATCGGTCGGCCGGATCGATGCGTCGTCCGAAACGATGAGCCACGGCGCGGTCTATCGGGCGCTGCCGGGAGTGAACGCGGTGATCCATATTCACAGCCGCATCCTTTTCGACCTGATGCGGGCCGAACATTACCCGGAGACCGGCCCCGCGCTCCTTTTCGGCACACCGGAGCTGGCACGTGCGATCGAAAAGCTGGTCGTTTCGTGCGGAACGAACCACGGCATCTTTGTGACGGCCGGCCACGATGAAGGAATCATCGCTTACGGCGAAACGGTCGAGAAGGCACTCGCTCTGGTGAAATCAGTTTACACACAAGGAGGACTCGGATGAGAATCGGGATCATCGGCGGATCAGGCCTGGACAATCCGGACATCTTTGCGGACCCGCGCGACGAATGGGTCAATACGCCATACGGCGAACCGTCCTCGCCGTTGAAGCACGGCCGGATCGGCGGAACCGAGGTGGTTCTTCTTGCCCGCCACGGCCGTGAGCACACCATCCCCCCCACGCAGGTGAACTTTCGCGCCAATATCCACGCGCTCAAAAAGGCGGGGTGCACGCATATCCTTGCGACCACGGCCGTGGGCTCGCTCCGCGAGGAGATCGGCCGGGGCGATCTCGTGATTGTCGACCAGTTCATAGACTTTACAAAGCGTCGGCACATGAGCTTCCATGAATCTTTTGAGCCGCATTCGCCGATTCACACGCCGATGGCCGAACCGTTTGACAAGGACCTCCGAAGGCTGCTGATTTCCAAGTGCGGACAACTCGGCTACAAACATCATGCCGCGGGCACCGTGATCACGATCGAAGGCCCCCGTTTCTCCACCCGCGCCGAATCGCGCATGTTCCGCATGTGGGGAGCGGACATCATCAACATGTCGATCGCGGTCGAAGCGGTCTTGGCCAACGAGGCGGCCATCCCCTACGCCGTCGTCGCCATGAGCACCGACTACGACTGCTGGAAAGATGACGAGGAGCCCGTGAGTTGGGACGCGATTCTTGAAGTCTTCAAAAAGAATGCCGAAAAGGTGACCAACCTGCTCGTCCAGGTCATTCCCGAAGTGAGATAACCGATCCGGCTACCGCGCGAAGCCTCACTTCCAGCTTCTCGGGAAGCGGCCTCTTTCCGAGGTCACACGGCGGGACATTGGTTTCGTTATGCCGGATGCCGTCACAGGCGCTGGAGGGTGAACATTTTCCTCTCATCACGCACATGAATTTCTACCCGCTACTGCCTTTGTGGTGCATCTTGGTCGCGTTCCTGTTGACGGTCAGCGCGAGCATCTATTCTTACCGTTGCCGAAACCCTGCGGTGGAACCGTGGCAGCACACCCTGCTTATCGTCCTCCGCATGATCAGCGTTGCGCTGGTGACACTCATGCTGCTGTGCCCCGGACGCCTGATTGAGGAACGCAATCTCGAGAAATCGCACATCGTATTCCTTCTGGACCGTTCCGCCTCCATGGCCACGCGCGATCTTCCCAGCGGCCAGTCGCGGCTCGAAAAGGCGACCGCATACCTGCTGGAAAACCGCTTTAACCGACTCGCCGACTACCCCATCGACTATTACACCTTCGATAGCCAGGCACAGCGGCACAGCGGCACAACCGCGCTCGCGGCGCTCAAACCCGGCGGCGGCACCGATTTCAAGCAGGCCGTGGCCTGCGTCGACAAAGACATCGGACTCAACCGCACGGCTGCGCTCGTTTTCTTAACCGACGGCATCGACCACTCCGGATTCCGAGGCAGCGAACTCGCCGTGCCGGTCATCAGTGTGCAGACGGGAACGGATCTCGCGAAGGTGAAAGACGTGGGCATCGAACCGTTCAAGTGCCCCGCCAAACTCAGCGAAAACGAAGAGTTGCACCTGGAAATTCCGCTCCTGATGCAAGGCTACGCCACCGAACAGCGCATCCCGTTCCGCGTGCTTGTGGACGGCCTGCCGATCTACGCCTCCACCCCCGTTCTGAACGGCGGTCGAATGCATTTTGAAACGGTCAAGACGGCGTTCTCCCAAACGGGGATACACCTTATCCGAATCGAGTGCGACGTGTTGCCGGACGAGGTCTCCGACCTCAACAACCGCCGCGAATTTGCCGTGGAGGTTGTGGCCGCGAAGGAGGAAGTCGCTGCTTATTTTCCGATTCTCAACAACAGTTTCCGACCGTTGCTGCGAGAATTCACGAAAGATGAGGAAAACGTTTTCACGGCCGCTTACCGTGTTTCCGCCGGGACTTATCGGGTGATGGGGCGCAAGATGAACCGTCTGTTCCAGTCGGGCCTGCCGGAAAATGCCGACGCGCTCAAGAGTGTTACCTGCCTGATTCTCGGTTCCCACAATGGCGAACTGCTCACGCCCGCCGAAGCGCTCGCGCTGGAACAGTATGTGGACAAGGGCGGCTCGCTCATCTGCCTCGCCGGAAGTGACTCCTTCGGCAAGCTTCCGCCCGGTTCCCCCCTGCTTCGTCTGCTGCCGGTTGTGAACCTTGAGGACTCTTTCCTATCCGGCACGTTCAGGCTCGAGCCCGATCCAGCCGCAAATGACGCCTTCGCCGGCCAAGTCCGCTCCATCATCGCAGACAACCCCGCCTCCGCCGATTTCACGCTCAAAAGCATCAATCAGGTTAAAGCTGTCAAGGCGACTGCAAAGGTCGAACTTTGGGCCGAAGGCGAAATGCGCCATCCCCTGCTCGTATGGCACACCTATGGCCGCGGCAAGGTCGTCGCCCTTCTGAGCAACACTTTCCACCTGTGGGGCGTCCCCGACAAACGGGACGACAACTTCGGGCGTTTCTGGCGGCAACTCATCTCCTTTTCAAAAAGCGTCGATGATGACGCCGACCTGCTGAAGGTGACACTCCCGAAGACTGAGCTCGCGGCCGATGAGCGCGTGTCCCTCACCGTCCTCGCGCGCCATCCGGACGGCGACAAGCAAACACTGACCGTGAAGGCCGACGTGTTTCCGATCGACCGCGACACGCCCGTTTTTAGCCGCACGCTCGACAGGCAGACGGAAAGTTTCATGGCCGAACTGCCCGGGTTGAAGCCGGGGCGATACGTGTTGCGCGTCAGCTCTCACGACGACAAAACGCTGTTGCGCTCGCGATACAAGCTCCTGCTGGTCGGCGACGTCTTGTCAGAGAGCACGCATATCCGTTCTGACCGCACGACATTCCTCAACTACAGCAGCGCGAGACATATCTTCGGTCCTGACGACGCGTCGGCTCTTGAAGACAGCCTGGCCGATGCCGTCAGGAAGAACATCGTTCTACGCGAGGAATTTCTGATCTTCGAAAACCCGGCGCTCTTTCTCATCCTCCTAACGCTTCTGATCGCCGAATGGTTCCTGCGCCGCCGCTTCAATCTGTTCTGACCAAAAGCCTGGAAACATGCCGGCGAATCGGTGATTTCTCCTTGCTTTGACGGTGGCCGTCTGGCATCCTTCCTCCAAGTTGACTTGGTTTATCCGATCAAGGCCGGCGCCTTTCTCCGCCCGGCAAAATGAGATTCGTGTACGCAAGGAAGATGAACCGTATGTCCAAGCACATGGAAGAGGTGGTGGCACATCCTTCGGAGTGGAGGGGATCCCAGGCTTTTGTTGTTGCGGCCGCTTTTCTCTCACTCTTCGGGATTGTCGGTTTCGCCTATTACGGCCTGCCATTCTTCTACGACTTCATGACGGGGGAATACGGTTGGTCCCGAGCCGTTGTCACCTCCGGCAACGCCATTGGGAAACTGCTGGTCGGACCGCTCTTCGGTTTCATTGCGGGCTGGTTGATCGACCGTTATGGTCCACGCCGGCTGATGGCGACAGGGGCGCTCATGATGGGTATCGCGCTGATCGGATTGAGTCTGGCCAACTCGCTGGGCCTTTTCTATCTGTTCTATGTTTTCAACGCCCTCGGCTACGTCTGCGGAGGCCCTCTGCCCTGCCAAGTGTTAATCTCGCGACGGTTCGACACGAACCGGGGAAAAGCCATGGGGATCGCTTACCTCGGCATCGGCGCCGGAGGCGCGCTGGTGCCGCTCATCGCTGCACGCCTGGAACACGCACACGGATGGCATCAGGCGTTATGCGCACTGGGCTTTCTGATCATCCTTGTTGCCGCGCCTTTGCCCTTGCTGCTTAAAGAGCCGGCACCTGCCACGGCCGGCAAGAAAGACGCGTCCCCGATGGTGCCCGTCAGCGCTATCCTGAAGAATCCCAGCTTCTACCTGCTGGCCTTGGGAAGCATGTGCTCTATCGGAGCCGTCGGCGGCGTCGGGCAGCACCTCAAACTGTATCTTCGCGACCTGGATTTTTCTCAGGCCAGCGCCGCGCATGTCATGTCCCTTGTACTTCTGTTCAGCCTTGCGGGACGTGTTCTGATGGGCTGGCTGGCGGACAGCATCGGCCGCAAACACGTCATGATTCTGATCTTTCTATGCGTGACGTTTGCGATCCCTTTGCTGCTCGTGCCTGATTTCCCTGGCCGAATCTACCTTTTTGCGGCTGTTTTCGGCCTTGGCCTGGGCGGCGATTACATGATCATCCCCCTCATGGCGGGAGACCTGTTTGGCGTCCGGGCTCTGGGCCGCACGATGGGGATCATTCTGGTCGCCGACGGCGTAGCCGAATCGGCGTTCCCCATGCTGGTGGGGGCATTGTACGACGCCCCGTCGAAGAGCTACGCGCTCGGATTCGGCGTGCTCGTATGCATCGCCTTTGCCGGCGCGGTCATCGCATCGTTCCTGCCGAAGCCCCCGGCGCGCGAAAGCGTTACGCAGTAGGCGCCGCTGCTCTCTTTCAGGCATACTTCCACGGCGCGCGGTGAGCGCACTGGAGCATCTTCCCCGCCTCGTCATCCCCGACGATCCGTTCGTCCTGGGGATTCCAGCGAATTTTCCGGTTCAGTTTCATCGCGATGTTGCCAAGATGGCAGATCGTTGCGGTGCGGTGTCCCACCTCGACGGGCGAGAGCGGTTCCTTGCGGGAACGGACGCAATCAATGAAATCACGGTAGTGGTTCGCGCTCTCGTAGAGATGCACGTCGTTGGGGCCGGGCGTCCATTTCTGAAGCGCCTCCGAAGAGGCTTCGATCTTGCGGCCATTCGTAAAGATCCAGCCCTCGCTGCCCTCGAACCGCACGCCAAAACTCTTCGGGTCGGTCGCGCAGACCAGCTCGACCCCGTTCGCATAGCGGCAGCGGAAATTCACTTTCGTCGCCGTATCGAACAGATCGCCGGACTGCGGGAATTCCGCCCCGAGGTTCTCGAATTCCACCGGACCGGTATCATCGGTGCCGAGCCCCCACTGCGCCACATCGTTGGAATGGGCGCCGAAATTCGTCGTCTGGCCACCGGAATATGCGCTGACAAAACGGAACCGATAGAGGCATCGGTCCTTGTGATAAGGCGCCTGCGGCGCAGGGCCGAGCCAGAAATCATAATCGAACCCTTCCGGCACCGGCATCGGTTTCCAGCCTGGCCCCGGGCCTGAAAAGTTGTTCGCGGCAACGTACGTTTCGACGCGCTTGACCGCGCCGATCTTCCCGTTACGCACGACATTGCAGACCTGCCGGATAAGCGCATTCGAACGCCACTGACTGCCGGTCTGAAGAATGCGGTTGTGTTTACGGACAGCTTTCACCATCTCCTGCCCATCGCGCACCGTCAGGCCCAAAGGCTTTTGGCAGTATATATCCTTACCCGCGGCAGCCGCCTGAATCGTCATGATGGCATGCCAGTGGTCCGGCGTGATGATCGCAACCGTATCGATATCTTTTCGGGCGATGATTTCTCGGAAATCCGAAACCCTGTCGCACCCCTTGAAAATCCCCGACTCGGCCCTTTTAGCATAGGCCGCATTCACACTGGCGCAGATCGGTTCGCGCCCCAGAAATTGTTTATCGGTTTTGTAGCCGTAACTGGCGCGATTCACGTCGCACACCGCCACGACCTGCACATCCTCCATCGGCAGCCATTGCTTCAGGTCCTCTGCCGCCTGGTTCCCGCAACCGATGATGCCCATCGTGAGCCGGTTCGACGGCGCATTCTTTCCAAGGGTCTGGGCGCGGACGACCATCGGAAAACCGATCGCCCCTGCCGCAGCGCCCCGCAAAAAATTACGTCGCGATTGCCCATTCATTCCCGATGTCTGCCGCACGCTCATGACGTACTCCTTACAACCAGGTCGTGTTTATTTTACTGCAACATTAGGATCGTCCCGCAAACATAGACGAGCTTGACTGAGCCGTCTGGCTGATATTTCAAGTGCCAGCGGTCGTCCGGAAGATTGGCGGAGTTGAAGGTGCCGGTGCGAGTTCCCGTGCAGGTCAGGATCGTATACGGATAGCGCGTGTCCAAGCTGAACAGGTCCAAAATCTGCAGGTCCATGTTGGTGAGGTCGATATTCCCCTGCACCGCAAGCACGTCACACGCGCCGTTCGCGTCTGCGTCGAAAAGATACGTGCCGCGAAGCACGCCGGACGTCCGCACATTCAGCGCGTAGGATTGCGCCCCGATCCTGTATTCGCCCGCCGGCGAGAAAACGGTCTGGAACGTGCCGTTTGTGACCCCGCCCGTCAAGGCGCCGGTCGTGTTGACGGCGTTCGTCAAAGTCATGCCGCCCAAATCCAGCGTGCCGCCGGCGAACGTGATCGTCGATGCCGCCGGCAGGGCCAACGCGTGCGCCAATCTAAGCGTGCCGTTGGCCAACGTGGTCTCGCCACCGTAGGTGTTGGTGCCAGAAAGCGTCAGCGTGCCGGTGCCCAGTTTCGTGAGGCCGCCGCTGACGTTCGGTGCCAGCGTCACGCCGGTAACAACGGTCTGGAGATTCGTGCCGCCGCCGGAGAGCGTCACCGTCGGGAGGCTGGTAAAGTCGCGGCCCGGCGACGTGATCGTGACACCGCTCACGGAACCGTTTTCCGAATCGAACTGCGCGATCGCCGTCGCGCCGACGCCACCGCCGTTCGCGATGGTGACGAAGGGCGGCCCGATATAGCCATCGCGCGGCGCGATCGTGATGCTGGCCACGCCGCTGCCCAAGGGCGCCTGCAGGTTCGCGTTCGCCGTAACGTTCAGGTTCGTCGTGTCGATGACCGCGCCGCCGGGATAGACATAGACGCCGTCGAGCGCATTCAAGCCAGAGCCGAACAGGTTGCCGGCCGCGCGGGCACGGAAGGTGCCGCCGTTGAAGTTGAGCAGCGCCAGGGAGCCATAGCGGTTCGCCTTGCTGAACTGGTTCGCGGTGAGACGTCCGCCGTTCAGGTTGACCGCGGCGAACATGTTGGTGCGGTCGGCCATATTGAGATTCCCCGCGACCAGGGCTTCGGCATCGCCGGTCACGGTGAACTCGGCGTAGCCCTTCGTCACGCTGTTTTCCGATGCTTCACCGACGTTTACGCCGATGTACGAGGCGAAATCGCCGCCAGCCACGTAAACGACACCCGTGCCGCCGCGGCTGATGCCGAGCTGGCCGTTATACTTGTTGCTCATGCGGAATTTTCCGCCGTGCTGCGCTAAGATGCCGACGCTGGACAGGCCGACGCCCACCTGGAAATAGCCGTTGTTCGTCATCGTGCCGCCGTCCAGTTCATAGTAGCCGTAACCGCTTTGGCCGATGCGTCCGTCATTCGCCTGGCCGCACCAGTTGTGGACATACGCGTTGTCCCGCTGATAGACCGCGCCGTGGCTACCACCGCCGGCGCCGACGATAATCTTGTTGGTCAGGATCGCGTTGTCTTGCATGACCAAAACGCCCCGGCCATTGTGCCCCACCGACATGTAGGAACCGCCGGTGTTCACGATGGTCTGCGTGGACATGCCGAACACGGCGTTCCCGGCGAGCGTCATCCGGCCGAAATCGGCCGAGTTGTAGCCCACCATGACGTTTGTGCCGCGCACAAACATCCCGGCGGGGTTCGAGAAATCGACGGACGCGCTATTGATGGTGATGTTGCCGATATCATGGTTCTCGGCAGCGTCCATCACGAGTTCGCCCCCGCTGACCGTCAGGGCTCCCAAGAACGTGTTGCGTCCCTTCAGAGCCAGGGTATTCGCCCCCTTCTTCACGAGCGTCAACGTTTTCGTGACATCGCCGACGTAATCGATCCCCTCCTGCGTGGTGTCGATCGCCAGCCCGGCCGTGGTGGACGTAAACGTCGACGCATCGTGCACGCTTTGGATCTGGGCCGACGTCCACCCGTTTGTGCCATCGCCCGTGGCAAGGGCCAAGATGCCGTTACCGCCAAAAGTGAGTTTACCGTCGCCATAGCCGGGAAGGGACCCCGGATATTTGGCGTAAAGCGTGCCGTTGCTGATGACAGTGCCGCCGCTGTAGGTGTTGTTGCTGCTCATCAGCCAAAGGGTGGCAGAACTGTTGCCCGTATTGAACAGTGCCCCCGGCCCGGAGATGTCGCCGAAGACGCTCCAGTTGACCGAGCCGGCGTTGCCGACAAAGAACGACGTGCCATTCAGCGTGACGGGACCGGCCCACACGTTGATATTGGTGCCGTAGGTGCTGCCGTTGCTTGCGCCGCGGAAATACGCGCCGTTGTTGAGGGTCAGCGACCACGCGGGCGCCGTGCCATAGAGGTTGTACATCTCCAGGATGCCGCCCGCATTGACCGTCACCGTGTTGGCCGAAGTGCCGTTGATGACGCTCTGCGCCTCCATGCGGATCTGGCCCTGGTTGACGACCAGATGACCCGTGCCGGGATGGACGGTCGCGCCGAAGATCGAGATCTCGTTGACCCCCGTCTTGGTCAGGGTGTATCCGTTGAGGTTCAGGACCGCCGCGGAGCGCAGATCCCAACGGCGGTTGCCGCCGAAGGTGGTGTCGCCGGCGAGCGAAATCAGGTTGATCGCGATCGACTGATTCTGTCCGCCGTTGCAGACGATCGCGCCCGCCCCGCCGACGCCCGCCCCGCTCACGGTGAAGGGCTCAAGTCCCATGTTCAGCGAATCGCCGCCGCGCGTGCCGCCGACCGACGAGTCGCACCCCAAGTCGAGCGTGGCACCGCTCGCGATGAACACGCCGCTGTTGGTGGTGCCGAACGCGGTGTTCTGATCCGGGCGCACAATGCCCTCGTTGATGTAGACCGGCCCCGTTAACGTATTGGCTGACAGCAGCTGCAGCTGATTGGTGCCGCTCTTGGTCAAGGTGCCTGCGCCGCTGATCACGCTGCTGAGGCGCT
>CAZOIS010000007.1:0-16884 GCA_964579865.1 uncultured Lentisphaeraceae bacterium
TCCGAAAACTTCCCCACTTTTTCAAAAGCGTGCATTTCATTTTGCACTTCGCCCTAGCCGGCGCGGCAGAAGATCGCGGTTGCCAATCCGGAATTGAAACGGGATAATTGCCACATGCTTATTGTAAAAAGAGCACGCAGGTGTCCCGACTCATTTTTCAAGGCGGCGCTTTTTTCGCTTTCGATCGCGCTCGCGAGGCTCAGCGTTTTCGCGGAGGCCCCGCCGTTCAAAGACGGCGACCGCGTCTGCTTCATCGGTGACAGCATCACCCACCAGGCCTACTACCACACGCAAATCCTGCTTTTTTACGCGACGCGTTTCCCGCACATGCGGCTGGAAGCCTGGAACTGCGGACTCGCCGGCGACACCGCGGCCGGCAGTGTCAGACGCTATGCGTGGGACATCGCGCCGCGCAAGCCCACCGTCGCCACGGTCATGCTGGGCATGAACGACGTGGGCCGGCATCTCTATGCCGGAGACAAATCGGGACCGCAGGTCGAGGCGCAGCGGCAGAGGGCCATCGACGGCCACATCGCCAATCTGGGCAAGCTCGCGGCGCTTCTCGCCCAGGACGGCACGCGCATCATCTTCATCACGCCCTCGCTCTTCGACCAGACCGGGCAGCAAACGACCGAGAGGCTCGCCGGCGTCAACGACGCCCTCATAGACTGCGGCGCGGGAGCCCGCAAATTAGCCGCCCAATACGGCGCGGGGCTGGTCGACTTCAACGGCCCCATGGAAGCCCTCAACGCCGCCGGCCAAGCGAAAGATCCCGCATTCACGATCGTCGGGGCGGACCGCGTGCACCCCGGCCCCGTCGGGCATCTCGTGATGGCCTATCTGTTCCTCCGCGCGCAGGGGCACGCACCGACCGTCGCGGGCATGCGGATCGACGCGGCCCGCTGCGCCGTCCGCGAGCAAGACAACTGCGAAATTGCCCAGCTCGCCCTGGCGGACGGCACGCTCTCTTTCACCTGCCTTGAAAAGGCCTTGCCCTTTCCGCTCGACGGTGCCAACGAAAAGGCGCTGGAACTCGTCCCCTTCACGGCGGATCTCAACCAAGAGACGCTTCAGATCTCCGGTCTTCCCAGGGGCGGCTACCAAGTCCTGATCGACGGCGGCCCCGCCCTGGCAACCACGGCGGCGGCGCTGGAGGCCGGAATCAATCTGGCGACAAACACGGGGACCCCGCAATACCGGCAGGCCCAAGCCGTGCAGCGCCTCCTCGCCGAGCGCGCCGTCGTCGAAGGGCGCAAGTTGCGGACCTTCGCGCAGATCGAGCACCTGTTCTTCTCCGATCTCAAAACGGGTCTCCGGAAATCGAGCAGCGGCTTTTGGATGAACGGCTGACCGAGATGCGCAAAACCAGCAACATCTGGAACAACTACCGCGTCGGCGTCATCGAGTCTTACCGGACGCTCATTCCGGAGAAAGCGGCCCTCGAGAACCAATCCGCCATTCTTTTCCGCGAGGCCTACGCCGCAAACAAACCGAAAACCCATCGCTACGTGATCCGCCCGATCCCGTTAAGCGCGAACGCCGGGCTTACGCAAAAATGACCGACTTATGTGTGATCTACGATCTTGACGGCACGCTGGTCGACAGCGAGGGCCTCAATTACCAAGCCTTTCTCGATCTTCTCCCCGAGCTGGGCGACACGGCGGAAGCGCTGCTCAGCCGTTATCGGGGCAAAAAAATGACCCTGATTTTCGCCGACCTTGAGCGCCGCCTGGGCAGAAAACTGCCGGAGGGCTTCGAGGACCGCTACCGGAACCACGTGGCCGAACTGTTCGAAAACGGGCTGAAGCCCATGCCGGGCGTCCATGAAATGCTGACCGCGACCGCCTACCCCCGCTGCATCGCGTCGAGCGGGCCGCGCGCAAAGATCAGCCAAGCGCTGGAGGTCTGCGGCCTGGCCCCCTTCTTTGGCGGACACATCTTCAGCTCCTACGAGGTCGGCTCCTGGAAGCCGGACCCCGGGCTGTTTCTCCACGCGGCCCAAGCGATGGGGTTCTCGCCCGCGCGTTGCGTCGTCGTCGAAGACAGTCCGTCCGGGGTGAAAGCCGCAGCGGCCGCGGGCATGAAAGTTCTGCTGTACGCGCCGGAAGCAAACGGGACAACCGTTCCCGGGGTGGCCGCATTCCACGACATGTCCGAGCTGCCGCGGCTGTTGGAGCAATGTGCGGCGGATCAGCCGTAACGCCCGGGCCGGGGCTTTTCGGTTTCTGAAACAACGCGGCCGAGGCGACGGCTTCCCGTCCCCCCGGCCCGCGCGAACAATTCCGGAGATCAATACGCCAACAAGCGACGCACGGCCGTCGAAATGTCCTTCACGCGCTGTTCGCCTGCCTCACGCTCGATCGCCAGCGCGCCGTCGAAACCGCATTCGGCCAGCGTGTTCAGGAACGCATAGCAGTTGACCTGGCCTTCGCCCCACACGACCTCGCTGCCCCACGAGCCGGGAACGGTCGTGCGGACCGCGTCCTTGACGTGGATGTGGCGGACCCACGGCGCGAGGCGGCGGAATGCCGTCAGCGGCTCGTCCTTGTTGTACAGGATCAAATTGGCCGGATCGAAGTTCAGCAGCACGTTCGGATGGTTCAGCGTCTCGACGAAACGCTGCAAATCCTCCGCCGTCTCCTGCCCCGTCTCCATGAGCAATGTCACGCCCGCCTCGCCCGCGCGGTCGCCCAAGTAACGCACGCGGTCATAGAACTTTTTGGCATAGGCGTGGTCCGTGTGATCGAGGAAACCCACGTGCATCGCGATGTATTTCGACCCCAGCTCCGCCGTGATCTTCGCGGCCTTGGCGAACGCCTCGCCCGCCGCGGGCCAATGGGCGTCCGGAGCAACGCCGCCGGTCACCCTGATCGTGTCGAGCGTCGTGTAGTCCTCGTACTCGAAGTTCATCATCCCCGCCGTGATCGTCCAGTTCTGGCGCTTCACGGCCTCCAAATACGCCTCGCCGTCCGGACCGAGCGCCGGCGCGATCGCGAGGTTAATGTGTTCCAGCCCCAGCGCCGTCATGACCGAGCCGATCTCGTCGACCCCCTTCCGGAACGACCAGCTGCACACGCTGATCGGCCACTTGCCGCACTTCTGCATAAACCGTTACCTCCCCATCCCGAGTTTCACACACCGCGTTTCTATTTCGCGAGCTTGACCGTTTTCCCGGTCTTCGCGGACTTTTTCTCCGCGTCCACGATCTTGACCGAGTCGCGCGACTGCTCCGGCGTCGTCACGCAAGCCACCTTCTTGCCGTTCAGCACGTCGAGGAACCACTTGATCTCATACTCGTACCCCTCGCCCTCCGCCAAGACCGGCACGAAGGCCTCGCCCTTGGCCGGATACACGCACAGCGGCTTCTCGCGCTTGCCGTCGAGCACCACCACCGCTTTCTCGAAGGTCACGATATAGCTGGCCTCAAACCCCAGCGTCTTGGTCATCACCCAGCTTCCCTCGGCCGTCACCGCAGCTCCGCCCACATCGTAGAGCGTGGAGATGTACTGCATCTCGCCGGCCTTGCCGAAGGCCGCCGTGCTCGTCACCGATTTGGGCATGCCGAACAGGAAATTGACGATGTCGGTGTCATGGATGTGCAGATCCAGCGCCACGCCGCCGCTCTTGCTCTCGTCGGCGAACCAGTTGGTGCCCTTCTGCCATCCGGGAGGCGCGCTGAAACGCCGGAACGAGGCCGCGATCACCTTGCCATACTTCTTGCTGTCCACCAGCTTCTTGAGATAGACATAGCTGGGCCAGAACCGCAGGCACTGCGCAATCATCAGCTTCGCGCCGCCGGGCGCCTTCTTCGCCGCCTTGATCATGATCTCGCAGTCCGCCGCGTTCAGCGCCATGGGCTTCTCGCACAGCACGCTCACGCCCGCTTGCAGGGCCTTGACCGTCAGCGGCACGTGCAGCGTCGTCGGCAGCGTCAGCGAAATCACATCCGGCTTGGCCTCGGCCAGCATCCGGTCGAAATCGTCATAGATCACCGCGTCGCCGAAATCGGTCGCCGCGTCCGCGCCCGCGATATTGCCGCCCGAGATCGGCGCCGTGAACTGCGACACATCCCGGTCGCAAAGCGCCACGACCTTCGCGCCCTTCATCTTCTTCCAGTTGCCGTAATGCATGCGGCCCATGAACCCGAAACCGACAATCGCAACGCGCTTCAACCCCTTCGCTTGCTTCGCCATATCACCCTCTCTTCCTTCCCTGTGTCTAAACAACCAGACTGTGGGGTAAGCGTGCCACATCCTCCCCACCGTTGTCAATCCCGCTTCAGCCGGCGACCGCGTGGAGCACGGCCGCATCGCGCACGGGATCGAGTCCGCAGTGCGAACACAGCACCGCCGCCGCACCTTCGCGGGCGACCCGCCCGCGGAAGGCCACGTCCGCCGCAAACGGCTGTCCCGCCTCGTCGGTCGCGGCGAACCGCAGCGCCGCCGCGATCGCACGGCAAACCGGCGCGGGATCGCCGCCCTCGGCCTGCACGAGCCGCAGCCCGCCGATGAACCGGTCGCCCGGCGCGAGTTTTCGGGACAGATCGCGGCCGACGCGGAAGACGGTGTCGCCCAGCGCGCGATTCCCGAAACGCCGCAACAGGTCTTCCACATGCTCCGTCTGATTCGCCTCGTTGAACTCCGACGGATAGCGCCGGATCAGCGCGCGGGCCGACCCCATCATGACCGCCCGCGTCTCGGGCCGCACCGCCTCGTCGGCCACCGCATCGCAGATCAGCTTATGGCCCCGCAGGAAGCCGTGGCAGGCGCAGGTCGCGTGCCCCAGATTGTGGATGTAGAGCTTCCGCTCGACGTAGGCCTGGAAGCAGTCCTTGAGCAGCAGGCCCTCGATGCCGTCCGGCTTCCTGCCGACAAACCCGTTGCGGTCCGCGATGATCGCGTTGTAGGCTTCGCCCCACACCTCCAGCGGATCGCGCTTGCGGACCTCGAGCGGCATCAGCGGCACCATTTTGCCGATGCTGGTCTCGACCAGCCCGACCTGCTCCGCCAGCGGGAAATCCGCCGGCAGATGCTGCGACAGCACCTGCCGCGCCATCTGCGAAAGCCCGTGAAGATTCTCGCAGAAGAGCAGCGAGACCGGCCGGCCGGCGCGCAGCGGCAGGCCGGCGGCGACGGCGGCCAGCACGCCCGGCAGATATGCGGCGCCCACGGCCGTGCCGATGAGATCCGCACGCGCCACGGCGTTCTTCACGGCCTCGGCATCCTGCACCGCGATCCCGTCCACGCCCGTCACCACGAACGTGTCGGGCACGCCCGGCGGCAGCGCGTCCTTGACCACCACGCGATACGCCTTGCGCGCGTGCAGCGCGGCGACGATCTCCGGCACCGCGTCGACGAAGACCACCTCATACCCCGCGCGGCTGAAGATCGGGCCGGCCAACGCGCGCCCGATGTTGCCCGCGCCGAAATGCACATACACCGGCATGGGATTACGCCCTTTCCGCCCGGAAGCTCACGTCCGGCGTTTCGCGTCCCCACCCCGCGCGGAGCCGGGCCTCGAGCGCCTCCCACGACGGCACGCCGCTCGTGGCGTCCGGCTGTTCGACGCTGGCCGAACCCACAGCCACGGCCGAGCGCACGCTCGCCGCAGGCCCGAGACGTTTGGCGATGCCGGCCAGCAGGCCCGCCACCGTGCAGTCGCCCGAGCCGGTCGTGCCCACGACCTTGGCGTCAAAGCAAGGCGCGAAAAACTCCGCGCCCGCCCACGCGCCGCACGCCCCGGACGCAAAGCAGCCGCAGGCGGCCAGACGCTTCTCGTCCGCCGTCACGCGCAGATACGCGCCTTGGCTGCCGAGCTTGAGCATCACCACGGCCACGCCCAGCGAGATGAGCTCGCCCGCCAGCGCGCGCACGTCGTCCTCGATCAGCCCGCCCATCGGCACGCCTTCGGCGGCTTTCGCGCGCACGGCCATGCCGCGCTCGCGGTGCAGCATGAACACGATCTCGTCGAGGCTCGGCGCAAAAATGTCAACGAAGGGCAACGCTTGCCGCAGGATGCCGGGCCAGTCGGCCTGCCCCGCCGGCGACGCCGGATCGGGCAAAGCCATATCCAGCGACGTCGCCAAGCCGCAGGCCTTAACTTTCTTGAAGAGGCGCGCCAGCTCGCCCGCATCGCTGTAAAACGCCTTCATGAGCGGCGGATAGCCGAAGTGGAAAAGGTCCATGCCCTCCAGAAGCGGCGGCGTCACGTCCTCCGCCCCGAACGAGTCGTTCGCGCCCGGGCAGTGCAGGAAGACGCGGTCGATGCCCGGAGGGTTGATCACCACCGTATAGGAGGTCGCGACCGCCGGATCGACGATCATGGTCTCCACCAGGGAGGCGTCCAGACGGCTGAAGATGTCGCGCACCACCGTGCCGAACGAGTCGGCGCCGACCTTGCCCATGAGGCGGACGGGCAACCCCAGCCGCTTCAGAGCGAGGCCCGTATTCGAAACCGAACCGCCGGTCGAGAGCACCGCCGGCCCCATGTCCACCAGTTTGCCCGGCTGCATCACCGCGTCGAGCGTCGCCGCGCCGCGCAGGAACGTCGGAATGATGTCGAGGCAGACATGCCCCGCCGCAACAATATTTAAATCGCTCATACAGCGCTCCTCAATGCATTTCGACAGCCACATCGCCGATCCCCTTGCGGAGATAGCTGAAGTGGACGTTCGGGTGATCCGCCAACAGCGACATCGGCACGCTGCTGTCGGGAATGCGCTTGGAAATCATCAGCGCCGACAGCCGGATGCCGAAGGGGTTATCGTGATGCCCCGGATGCCAGATCGAAACCTTTTCGGCCTTCCACGTCTCCACCGGCCCGACGGTCGCGGCGCGGGTCGGCACCATCGTCACGTTGCCGCCGCCCGAAGTGCGGGCGTTCTGGATGATCGTCACGGGATGCAGATCCACCAGCCGGGCCGCAAGCTTGCGGTACTCCTTCGGCGACGGCGGCGCGTCTTGATACGCGCCCTCGCGTTTCGGCGGGTCATTGAACGCCCAATGCTTGGTCTCGCCCTGGCCGCCCTGCATCAGCAGGCACTTCACCTGGTCGTAGGTCCGGGTATAGGCCGCCAGGTCGCCGATGGGGAAATGCATGTTTTTCGAGGGCATCCGCAGCTTCGGGCGGATCCGGTCGAAGCACTGCTCCTTGTCGCACTTGGCGAACGAGAGCGGATGCGTCGGCGGCACGGCCTTGCCGTTCTCAACCCACTCGTCCATGCCCCAAAAGTGCGCGTCGCGCAGATTCAGTCCGATCGCGTTCACGATCCGCGCCACCAGCGGCAGCTGCTCGGTCGGGCCGATCGGCCCGCATACGCCGGCCGGATTATCCGCGGTGGCGCGCTGCCAGGCCTCGACATATTCCAGCGCCTCGGCCGTATAGAATTCCTCGACCGTATCGTAAATGCTCACTTTGAAGCCGGGACGCGACAGCTGCTCCAGATCTTTGGCCGTCAGCTTCGCCGCATCGTTCAGGATCTCACAGTCCAGCGTGGTGTAATCCCACCACCCCGGCGCCAACTTACTGATCGCTCGTGCCATTTCCTTTTCCCCTCATTTCATATCGACCGTTTTCAACCCCTTCTTCAACATCGTCTGAAGCGGAGCAAACCCTGCGCCGCAGTATCCCATGTGGTTGTGCCGACGCCACCCCTCCGCATATTCGCACCCGCCGTAGCGGGATCCGACATCATGCGCCGCATGCACCATGCTCTCCACGTACGAGCCCATGCCCTGCGTCGCGTCCAGCCATTCGCTTTGGCTCTTGTGCTGCGCCAGCATCTCGCGCTTCTGGTCCATGACACTTCCCACGTCGATGCAGAACTCCGGCACCACGGGGTTGCGCATCATGTCCATCAGCGCGTGCGGCAGCGAGTGATAGATCGCCACCGGCTTGTTGGTCGAGGGCACCGGCGGGTCGGTCACATAGCTCGGCAGGCACCGGTTGAAGGCCGCCGAACAGGTCAGCCGCGCGGCGTACTCATGGTCTTCCATATAGTCGTAGCGCGAGGTCGTCAGCACGATGTCCGGCTGGATCTCACGCACGACGGCCGTCACCTTCGCCACCGACGGCGCATCGTAATAAAGGCCCACGTCATCGAACAGCGACGGATGCCACACGGCCCCCGCCACGCGCGCCGCAGCCTGCGCCTCCTGCTCCCGGACGCGGGCGGCCTCGTCCTTGGAATAGACCTGCGACCCGTAACAGCCGTTCGCGAGGTTGCACATGTGGATTTCGGCGCCCGCCTGCTTCAACAGCAGCAGCGTGCCGGCCATCATGAATTCGATGTCGTCCGGATGCGCCGCCATCGCCAACGCGATCACTTTCTCGCTCATTTTTTCCATCCTCTCCTTCGGCACACGCCCATCCGCCCTACCGCGTCACAATCACCTGCTCGGGCGGAACCCAGACGGCGGCGGGCTCGCCCGCCCGGTCACGCCCCGCCAGGGGATTCAGCTCGAACGCCTTGAAGGGCAGGCCGTCCCCTTCGGCTTGGGACAGCGCGATCATGTGCTGAGCCACCTCGCCCAAATAGACGCTTTCGAGATACCGGCCGCGCAAGACGTTGGGCGCGCCCGGCGGAGGCGGCTCAAAGCGCACGGATTCCGGACGCAGGCAGAGCGTGACGCCGTCGCCGGCGGCCATCCCCGCAGCGCGGGCGGCCCGCAGCGGCCCGAAACGCGTCGCGACCGTCACACCCGCCGGCCCCGTTCCTTCCACGCGGCCCTCGATGAAATTCCCCTCGCCGATGAACCCCGCGACGAACCGGTTAGACGGGGTGCGGTAGACCTCTTCCGGGGTGCCGGTCTGATCGATCGCGCCGTCGCGCATCACCGCCAGCCGGTCCGCGACCGAAAGGGCCTCTTTCTGATCGTGCGTCACGTAGACGGCGGTCAGCCCCGCCTGCTTGCAGATGCGTCGGATCTCCATGCGCATCTCCAGCCGCAGCTTGGCATCCAGGTTCGAGAGCGGCTCGTCCAGCAGCAGGCACTGCGGCTTGATCACCAGCGCGCGCGCCAGCGCCACGCGCTGCTGCTGCCCGCCCGAAAGCTGGTTCGGGCGCGCCTTCGCCCGGTCCGCCAAATGCACGAGCTCAAGCGCCTCCCCCACGCGGCGGCGGATCTCCGCGCGCGGCACCTTGCGCATCTCCAAGCCGAAGGCCACGTTTTCCGCCAGCGTCATGTGCGGCCACAGGGCATAACTCTGGAACATCATGCCCGTGTCGCGCTGATGCGGCGGCAGGTCCGTCACCTCCCTCCCGCCGATCAGAATGCGTCCCGATTGCGGCCGGTGGAAGCCCGCGACACAGCGCAGCAGCGTGGTTTTGCCGCACCCGCTCGGCCCCAGCAGGAAAAAAATCTCGCCCGCCCGGATCTCGACGCTGACCTCTTTCAGCGCGACGAACGCCCCGAACGTTTTGACCACTTTCTCTATTCCGACCGAAACCGCCATCCCATTCTCCATGCGACGTATTCCGTCACTTACTACTCTTCTTTTTCAGTTTACCGCGAACGCATGTTCGAAGCAAGGCGGAGTTCAGCCGCGTGCGGGATTCGCGGTGGTTCGGCCGCGGCCTTTTCTCGGCCACACCGATCGCCCCAAACCCGCGACGGCCGTCCCACACCCGTCGTCTAACAAAAAAACAACACGCCGTTAATGACATCCGAACACGGATTTCGCTTAATGCCGCCATGAACAAGACGAAACTGCCCAGAAAAAAAGAGGTTCTGGCCGATCTGCATGTACATTCCTGCCACTCGAAACATCCCGGCGAGTGGATCCTGCAACGCTTGGGCGCGCAAGAATCCTATACGGCGGTGGAGACGGTCTATCGGCAGGCCAAAGAGCAGGGCAACGCCTTTGTGACGCTCACCGACCACAACACCATCGACGGCGCGCTGGAGCTCTGCCGCCTGCATCCCGACGACTGCTTCGTCAGCACCGAAGCGACGGCCTATTTTCCGGAGGACGGCTGCAAGGTCCACGTGCTCTGCTACGGCATCACCCCTGCCCAATTCGCCTCCATCCAGCGCGCCCGCGAAAACATTTACAACCTGCGCGACTACCTGCGCCGCGAGAACATCGCCTGCTCCGTGGCCCATGCCACCTTCAGCGTCAACAACCGGCTCACGATCGATCACCTCGAGAAACTGCTGGTCCTTTTCGACGTGTTCGAAGGAATCAACGGAACCCGCGGCAAAGAGGGCAACCTCGTCTGGCAGCAGGTCCTCCAATCCCTCGCGCCCGACGACATCGGCCGACTCAGCGCCAAGCACCACCTCGACCCGTGGGGTGAAGAGCCTTGGGTCAAAGGCCAAACCGGGGGCTCAGACGACCATGCCGGGCTTTTCATGGGGTATACGTGGACACGCGCGCAAGCCCAATCGAAAGAGGAGTTTCTGTCGGCCATCAGGAACCGCCGGACCACACCCGGAGGCCGTTACGGCGACTATAAGACGCTCGCCTACGGCATCTACAAGATCGCCAGCGAACACGTCCGGCAAAAGGGCGGACATGCGGCGGGGTTGACGGGGCTCCTCTCATCGATCCTGTTCCAAGAAAGCGGCCCCAGCCTCCGCGAACGCTTCTTCCTGCGCAAGCTCGGTTTCCGGCGCTCCGCGCGCGACCGCATCATGGCGCGGTTTCTGAACTCGCTCTGGGAAATCACCCAGGACGCCTCCGACTTCGGCCCCGACTGGCAGATCGTCCACGCGTACGACGCACTGGCGGTGCTGATCGACGATTTCGTCGCCGAGATCGCATCCGGTCTCGAAAACGGCGCACGCGGTGATTCCAAACAGGACCTTCTCCAATATCTCACCTCGGTGTTGCCGGCCTTGCTTTTCGCGACGCCTTTCGTCAGCACGCTAAAGCTGCTCAACAGAGGCCGCGGCCTGAACGACCGCCTGACAGAGGCCTTTCATCTGCGCCCGCCCGGAGGGGCTAAAAGCGTACTCTGGTTCTCGGACACCGTCGCAGACCTCAACGGCGTTTCGGTGACCATGAACGAACTGGCCGAATGCGCCTACCGCGAAAAAGCCCCCCTGCGCCTCGTGGGGAGCCTCACGGAACAGGAGCACGCCCAGCCGATCGCCGACAAACTTCTGCGGCTGCCCTGCATCCATGAGGTCACGCTCCCGTCTGACACGTCCCACACGCTCCGCATCCCTTCGCTGCTGCGCTCGATCGACACGATCGCAGAGGCCCGCCCCGATAAAATCGTGATCTCGACACCCGGGCCGGTGGGGCTGACCGGACTCCTCGCCGCACGTCTCATCGGCGTGCCCTGCATCGGCATCTACCACACGGACTTCGCCAAACAAACCGAAGATTTCACCGGCGACAGGCGGATGATCGACCTCGTCAACCAGTATGTCAATTGGTTCTATGCCCGCATGGACGAGATCCACGTCCCCAGCCGGTATTACATGACACAACTTGCGGACCAGGGGCACGACCAGAGCCGGATGCGGTTGTTCCGCCGCGGGCTCGACGATTCCTTCCTGCGCGTCAGCGAGGCGCACCTGCGTAGAGCCAAGGCCCAGTGGTTCCGCAAGGACATGCCGTCCTTGCTTTACAGCGGACGGCTCGGAAAAGATAAAAATCTCGGGTTTCTGGCAGAATTTTTCAAACGCCTGCGCGCCGGCAACATCGAGGCGCGGCTCCTCTTCGCGGGAGAAGGCCCCGCGCGCCTGGACCTCGAAAAAGCGCTCGCGCATTTCGGCGGGCAGGTGATCTTTACGGGACGACTCGACCGGGAAACGCTCAAAGCCGTCTATCGGTTGTCCGATGTCCTTGTGTTTCCCAGCCATTCCGACACGTTCGGCATGTCGGTCCTGGAGGCGCAGTCTTTGGGCCTCCCCGCCCTGGTCTCCCAGTGCGGCGGCCCTCAGGAAATCGTGATCGACGGCAAAACCGGTTATGTGCTCGACACCGGCTCGCCGGACACCTGGGTTGAGGCCTGCCGCAGACTCTGCGAGGCGCGGACGCGGAACCCCGTCGGTTACCAGGCTTGGCGCGACGAAATCAAAACGGCTTTTGAAGGCCGCCTGTCTTGGACGCACCTGATCGACGAAATAACGGAAAAGAAGGAAGCGACGACGCATTGCGGACGTGCCTCCGCCTACAGCGAAACATCGCCGCTGAGAAGCCGTCTGAGACCTCCGCACCGCGCCCCGTCATGCGAGACGATTTGAATCTTGCGGCACGTCCGGCCAGACCGACGCGCGTTGACATCTCCTTTGAAAATGCGATAATGACGAAATGAAAGTTTTCAACCCGTTTTACGCTTTATTTTTTTGTTGTCTGGCCCTCTCCGTCTCCGCTCGGCCGCCGAATTACGACGAGTCGAATATCGCTCCCTACACGCTGCCCGACCCGCTCACGTTCGCGGACGGCACGAAGCTCACCTCGCCCGACCAGTGGCCCAAGCGCCGGAGCGAGATCCTGTCCATCTTCGAGAACCAGATGTACGGCCTGATTCCGCCGCCGCCCGCCGTCATGCGCCTGGAGGTACTCGAGAACCGCGACATCCTCGACGGGCGCGCGACGCGCAAGCAGCTGCGCATGTGGTTCCGCAACGACAACAGCGGCCCCAAGATCGACTGGATCCTTTTCATTCCCAAAAACGCTCCCGGACCGGTGCCGGCCTACATCGGGTTCAACTATTACGGCAACCAGGAGATCGACGCCGATCCCGCGATCCGCATGACCGAAGGCTGGCTGCGCAACGACGCGAAGCATTTCGTCACGGACCACCGCGCCTCCGAAAAGAGCCGCGGCCTGGATCCGAAGAGCTGGCCGTATGAGACGCTGATCACGCGCGGCTATGCGCTCGCGACCGCCTGCTACGGCGATGTCGCGCCCGACGACAAAATTCTCTACACGAACGGCGTGCACGTCCTCTTCCCGCCCTCGACCCCCGGCGTCGGCAACGACACCACGGTCATCGCCGCCTGGGCCTGGGCCCTGATGCGCGGCATGGACATGCTGGAAAAAGAGCCCGCCATCGACGCCAAGCGCGTGGCCGCGATCGGCTGTTCGCGCCTCGCGAAAGCCGCCCTCCTCGCCGGCGCGAAAGACGAGCGGTTCGCCGTGGTCATCCCCAACCAGACCGGCGGCGGCGGCGTGCCGCTCGCCAAGCGCGACTACGGCGAGAACGTCTCTACCCAGAACCAGATGTTCCCTTACTGGTTCTGCGGCAACTTCCGGCAGTACAGCGACAACGAGGCTGCCATGCCCTTCGACCAGCACATGCTCCTCGCGGCCTGCGCGCCCCGCAAGCTCTACGTATCGAGCTTCCCCGGCAAATGGTTCGACCCCTACGGCGAATTCCTGAGCATGAAAGCCGCCGAGCCGGCGTGGAAATTCCTCGGCGCCCCTGGCCTGCCCGCCACGGCGTGGCCCGCCGAGATGCAGCCCTCCATGAGCTCGCACCTCGCCTACCACCGCCGCCCCTTCGAACACGGCATCGCGACGTACGACTGGCAATGCTACCTCGCCTTCACCGACCAAGCCTTCGGCATGTCCATCGACTGGAAGCCGACCAAGACCGACACGTGGAAAACCTTCACGCGCCACAACTTCACCGTCGACGGCTGCCCCTGCTGGGTGGCCGTCCCCAAAAACCCGCGTCCCGGCAACCACTGGGTGTGGTGCCTCGAATTCCCGACGGCCTTCGACACCCGCACGGGCGTGGTGCCGCTCGTCGAGGACGGCTTCTATTACGTCCACATGAGCGTGGGCAACACCTTCGGCAGCCCCGCCGCTCAAGCGCACCTTGACGCCTTCTACAAGCACCTCGTCGCCAAAGGCCTGAACACCAAAGGCACCCTCATCGGCGTGAGCCGCGGCGGCCTCTACGCCTATCGCTTCGCCGCCGCCCATCCCGACCGCGTGGTCTGCGTCTACGGCGACGCGCCGGTCTGCGACTTCAAAAGCTGGCCCGGCGGCAAGGGCAAAGGCAAAGGCAGCAAGGGCGACTGGGCGAGCCTGCTCACGTGCTACGGCTTCAAGGACGAAGCCGAAGCCCTGGCCTATAAAGAAAATCCCGTCGACCTGCTGGAGCCGCTGGCCAAAGCCAACATTCCGCTCATCCACGTCGTCGGCGACGTCGACGATGTGGTGCCCGTCGCCGAAAACACCGCCGTCATCGAACAGCGCTACAAAGCGCTCGGCGGCACGATCAACGTTTTCCACAAGCCCACCGTCGGGCACCATCCGCACGGGCTCGACGACCCCGCGCCCGTGGTGGACCTGATCAAGGCCTACACCGAACGCCGGGACATCGAGAACTGCAAGTGAACTCCGCCGCAGCCGACATCCTGCTGGTGGCGGTCAATGCGCGCTACGGCCATTGCGCCTACGCCGCCCGGTCGCTGCTCGCGAATCTCGGCGGCCTCGCCGCATCGGCCCGCATCCTCGAAACCGACCTCGACATCACGCCCCTGCAGCTCGCCTCGCAGATTCTCGCGTCGCGCCCGCGCATCGTGGGGTTCTCGGTCTATCTCTGGAACCTCCGGCTCATCGAGGCCACCGCCCGCATCCTGCGCACCGTGGCGCCGGAGCTGCGGCTCGCGGCGGGAGGCCCGGAACTCACGGCCGATTACGCGGACGCCGAGTTTTTCGACACGGTCATCATCGGCGAGGGCGAAACCGCCTTCCGCGCCTTCTGCGAGGCGCGCGGGGCGGCACAACGGCCAGCCTGTATCACGGCGTCACCGCCCGAAGATCCCGCGACGCTCGCGTTGCCGTACGACCTCTACACCGACACGGATCTCACCCTGCGCACCGTCTACGTCGAAGCCAGCCGCGGCTGTCCCTACGACTGCGCCTATTGCACCTCGGCCGGCACGGGCCTGCGCCTGATCCCCCTGGCGCGCCTGCTGCCCGCGTTCGACGCGCTCTGGCAGCGCGGCCTCCGGCGCTTCAAGTTTCTCGACCGCAGCTTCAACGCGCCGGCCGCGCACGCCGCCGCGCTGCTCGACTTCTTTCTTGCGCGCTCCGAGCCGGGCATGGTGCTGCACTTCGAGATCAACACCGACCATTTGACCGACGAGTTCGTCGCGCGCATCGCCGCCTTCCCGCCCGGAACGCTGCACCTCGAAGCCGGCATCCAGACGCTGAATCCGCAGGTCGCCGCCGCGGCCGGACGCAGCGCGAACACCGCGCGCACCCTCGCGAACCTGCGCCGCCTGACGCGCGAGACCGGCGCCACCGTGCACGCGGACCTGATCTTCGGCCTGCCCGGCGAAGACGAGGCCTCGTTCGCACGCGGCTTCAACGCGCTGGTCGCCGAATGCGCGCCGCCCGAGGTGCAGGTGAACCTGCTCAAGGGACTGCCCGGCACGCGCCTCGCGCGCGACGCCGCCGCGCTCGGGCTGGCGTTCAACCCCGAGCCGCCTTACGAACTGCTGCGCTCCGACGCCATGGATTTCGCGACGCTCATGCGCCTCCAGCGCTTCGCCCGCTGCTGGGAACTGGTGCACAACCGCGGCCACTTCCCCGACGAGGTGCGCCGCCTGCACGCCCGTGCGGAGGGCACCCCCTACGCGCTGTACCAGACTCTCGCCAGCCAGCTCGCCTTGGCCGAAGGCAAGCTCTTCGCGATCGCTCGCCCCCGCCTCGCCACCCTCCTGCACGACTTCCTGCTCACCTCCCAGGCCCCGCCTCCCAACTCCTAACTATCTTCCCCTCTCATGCGCGTAGAATCCGTCAAACCCTACCGTACCGGCGAAAGCAAACGCGATCAGATCCGTCGAGCTTTCGACACCCTCGCGCACGGCTACGACCGCCTCAACCGCGTGCTCTCGCTCGGCATCGACCTACATTGGCGCCGCCGCGCGCTGCGGCTGCTGCGCGACGCCGCGCCGCCGCGCGTGCTCGACGTGGCGACCGGCACCGCCGACTTCGCGATCCTGGCGGCGCGCGTGCTGCCGCAGGCGCACATCACCGGCGTCGACCTTTCCGAGGCGATGCTGGCCATCGGCCGCGAAAAGGTGCGCGCCGCGGGGCTCGACGCACGCGTCGCGCTGCAAGCGGGAGACGGCTTGGCGGTCGACGCGCCGGACGGCGCGTTCGACGCGGTGACCGCCGCGTTCGGCGTGCGGAACTTCGAAAGCCTCGCGGCCGGCTTGGCTGAGATGCGCCGCGTGTTGGCCCCGGGCGGACGCGTGGTGATCCTGGAGCTCTCCGAACCGCCGCGCTTCCCGATGCGGCCGCTCTACCGCTTCTACCTGCGCGCCGTCATCCCGTTCGTGGGCAGGCTGCTGACCGGCCACGCGCGGGAATACCTCTATCTGCCGGCCTCGATCGAACAGGTGCCGCAGGGAGACGAGATGCTGGCGCTCCTCCGCGCCGCCGGCTTCGAGGCGTGCCGTCTGGAGCGGTACACGTTCGGCATCTGCACCTGCTACACGGGCACGGCCCCGCGCGCCGGCGAATGACACAGCCGTCGTGTTTGACGGCTTCCGTGCTGATGTCCTGCGCCTGTATATTGATGTTTGCTCTGCCGCAAAACAAAAGGTCAACAGAGAACGGTCAGCTGCACAATATTTGGCGAGACGCTTCGTTTATCTCATTATATTTGCGGACTGAAAACCAACGGCGCCGCAGGGATGGCGAGGTTGGTTTGAGCCGCGAAGCAAGGGAGGCGAGCAATGAGACTCCGTCTATGCATGGCACTATGCCTGATCGCGCACGCAATCTTCGCCGTTGACTTCGATGTGTTCCAAAAAGGGGCTTTCATGGTCCTGAGACAAAAGTCCGGCAGCACCCTCGTGATGACTTCAGCGATCCGGATCTCGCACATCTCCAGCGTCACGCTCGACACGGTCGACGGGGATTACCGGATCTCGATCGTCACCGCGCCGCCCTCGGACGACA
>CAZOIS010000007.1:16984-62898 GCA_964579865.1 uncultured Lentisphaeraceae bacterium
ACGGTCGACGGGGATTACCGGATCTCGATCGTCACCGCGCCGCCCTCGGACGACAGCGGATCCGGACAGAAATGCTTTGAGCTGAAGGACGACGACCGGCGCGCCGTGGAAGAAGCTTTCGGTCTGATCCTCGACCTGCTGGCACTGGACGAAGCCGAGAAGAGCGCGTCTACGCGGGCGTTGCGGCGCTAGCGCGGATTAAGTAAAGCATAATCCGATGTCCAAGATGTGGTAGGGCGGGTTTTCCGAACCCGCCGCCGGCCCTGAGACAGCCGAAGGGGCAGCCGCCTCGGAGATGCGGCTCCACCCTAAACGGCTACACATATAAATGAACCGCTCTTGTGGTCAGTGCCTGACCGACCGAGAAACAAATTGCTACTCACACGAAGCCACGAAGGGAACGAAGGCTTAAAGGCGTTTAACGTAACAGAATCCTTTGTGCCCATTGTGTCTTTGTGTGAGATTGAATGGCAACAAGCGTTAACAGTTGTCCTGACTACTCGCGCAGAAAGCGGTCGAAGAACTCGATCGCCGCCTCCACATCGATCTCGTGTCCGCCGTCGAACCAGCGGATCGCCGTGCGTTCGGGGATCTTGAGCTGCGTGTAGAGCCGCCGCACGAGCGCGTATTCGTAGCCGACGTACTCGTCCCACGCCACGCCGTCGGCGTGGCCGCGCTGCGCCATGAAGGGGCGCGGCGCCATCAGCCCCGCGAGATCCGAGTAGTTGAAGGTGTTGCCGAAGTCGAACTCGAAGATCTCGTACTCGTCCCACAGCGCGAAGCTGAAAGGATAGCGCGTCGACGCCATCTTGGTCACGCCCTCGTTGAAATCGCCGGTCGAGATCGCCAGGCAGAATCCCGGCATGACGGGCGGCACGCGCACCGCCGTCTTGCCGCCGTACGACTGTCCGATGAACGCGACCCTCGCGCCATCCACCTGCGGCAGGGTCTTGATCCACGCGAACATCTGCCCGTACTGGGCGTGGATGACGGAATAGAGCGTGAGCTTGAGCGGGTTGGCCTTGCGGACGAGTTGGCGGTAGCGGTCCTCAAAGACGTAAGGGTTCTGCGGCGCAAACACGATGTAGCCCTTTTCGGCCAAGCGCGGCGCGATCGCGTGATAGGTTTTGGTGCCGCCCGTTTCGGGGGCCATCACCGTGCGGGGCGTGCCGCCGCGGCCGTGCTGCGCCACGACCAGAGGACGCCGCTCGCCCGGCTTCAGGTCTTTTGGCAGCAGGAGGTAGCCGTACAGCACGAAGTCGGGCAGCACGTCCAGCACCACCTCATAGCAGACGTATACGGCCGTCTCCTCCACCACGCGTGACCGCGGACTCGGCGGCAGCTTGTCCGCGCGGATCTGGCCCATGACCTCTTCGAGGTAATAGTCGCGGTACCATTGGGCCGACCGGTCGTAGGCCTCCGGCGAGGAGAAATCCAGATTGGACATAAACGCGCGCCGCGTGGCCGGCGAAAGCGCCAGCAGCTGTTGCGAGAATTCGTTCATGCCGCTGACCAGACGCCCTTCACGCGCCGCCACGTCGGCCGGGTCCACCTCGCCCGCGAAACGCGCCGCCGCCAGCGGCACAGCCGGTTTCATCGCCGTGTCCGCTTCAAGGAACAGCGTAAGCCAGCGGATTGCTTCGAACGGATTGACCAGCCCGCGCGCCTTTGCGACCTCGCGCTTGACCGACTCCGGATCCGGCGAGGTCAACGCCCCCGGCGCGCCGCCTTCCCCTTTTTCCCGCGTGACGGCCTCGGCCGGGCCGGGCACCGCCAGCACCGCCAGCTTGCGCGGCGCGATCAAGGTCGCGATTTCGGCGTCGCCGAATTCGCGCAAGAGGCCGAACACGTTGCGGTCGACCGGCTCCTGCCACAGGTTGTCCCGGCAGCCGAAATAGCCCGCCACAGCCGTCTCGCCGATGCGCGGATCTAGCGCGCCCGCATAGAAGGCCAGCATCCCGCCGTCGCCCCAGCCCTCCACGCGCACCCCGGCATTCGCGTTCTCCTTGACGAACCAGTCCACCAGCGCCAACACCTCCTGAACCTCGTAGCCGATGATGTGCCGCCCCATCGTATAGGCGGGCCGGTAAACGAACTCGCGGGCCGTCATGACCTTGCCCCCCGGCATGGCCGCCGCCTGTTTCCCGTAATAGGGATTGGGCACCTCGCTCAAATATTTCTGTTTCGAACGCCCCACCACGGCGGGCAGCACCATACGGCATCCCGGCGCCGGGAAGGCGAAGCCCGAAGCCGACGCGGCAGGCGCGCCCGGCGCCAGTCCCAAAACCTGCTCGGGAGAGACGCCCGCATGCGGCAGGTGGACGATGTTCTGAGCGACCGGCTTGCGCTTGGGCTCCAGCAAAAGCCCTTCGGCCTGGAACTTTCCGATCACCGGCCAGCGGATGCGCAGCAGCGTGTGGGTTTCGGTTTCGCCCAAGACGGCGGAACGGGCGAGCGTGGCGACCGGCTCCGGGGCCGCGAAGGGCACGCGCGGATCCCGCACCCCGAGCATGCGGGCCAGGCGCTGCCGGTTCGTCTCGACCGACGCAAGATATCCCTGTTCTCCCGCGGAGAAATCCCGCTTCCAAGAAAGGTGACGTTCGCCGGCGAGCCGCTCCGTCTCGCGCAGCATGAAGCGGTCGACGCCTTCCAGATAGGCGTCTGAAAGGTTGTTCGTCCCCGTGAGCAACGCGGTCCCCGAGAGGGGCTGGGCGTGCGCCGCAGAGACGGCGAGCACACACAAGACACACCGCATCAGACGTTGCCGTTGCCTACGCATGAGCCATCTCCTTGCTAACGCTCTCCGCGCAACCCGCCTGCGGGGCGCGAGGCGAATGCGGCCGAACCGTTTGCCTGGCGCGACCGGGCCGCGCTACCGCCGCGGCGGCTCGGAGCCTTCCACGATCTTGTGGACGCCCATCATGCTCTTGTCGCGCAGGCCGGGGCTGACGTAGTGCCAGACCAACTTCTTGTCGCGCGTGATCTCGAACATGCCGGTGCCCTGGCCCTCCTTGTCGTAGGCCGAGTAACACCCCATCACCAGGTTGCCGTTGGGCAGCACCTGGATGCCGGTGATGTTGCGGATCGTGACGCCCGGAAGATCGGTGCTCTTGAACTCCCAGACCTCTTTGCCGTTCGGGTCATACTCGGTGACCTGATTGAGCGTGGAGGAGAGCGTGTTGCCGTTGGGCAGGCGCACGGCCGCGAAGGCCAGCGCCTTAGCCTTGATCTCCCACGCGGTCGTGCCGTCCGGCTTGTACTCGCGCACGATGTTGGCCTGCGAGTGGCTGACCAGGTAGTTGCCGTTCGCGAGCTTGCGCACCATGCGCATGTGATGGTGGTCGTCGGTGCTGCCGTAGCGGGTCATGAACGAGAAAACGACCTTGCCGTCCTTGTCCACCTCGACCACCCGTCCGGAGGCGTTCTCGCCCACCACGGTATTGCCGTTAGGCAGGCGCTGGCACGAATACGCGCCGCCGCCCTTCTGGATTTCCGGCTTATACTCGAAGACCACCTTATGGTCGCGCGTCACTTCGGTGATGTTGCCGTCCGCGAAGAGCACGTTGCCGTTCGGCAGCATCCAGGCGTCATGGATATTGCCCGCCTTATGCTCCCAGACCACATCCCCCTGCGGCGACAGCAGCAGCACGCGCCCGCTGCCGGTGGCCAGCACCGGCTTGTCCAACGCGCCCTCCACGCCCGCCGCGCCTGCGATTCCCGCCATCAGCGCCATGACGCCCAGCATCATCCGTTTCATCTTCGTTTCCCCCTTGATGCGATTGCATCCAAACCATACCCCCCCCCGCGACAGCTCGCTTCGAGGCGCTTCTCGGACTAGCGCTCCAGCGCGATCCCGCGACGGATAAAGGTCGGAACGTCGAGGTCCTGCCCGTTGAAGAGCGTCGGCTCCACATTCTGGAACTTTCCGCGCCCCGTCGTGCCGAACGAAAGCTTGCTTCCCTTCGCGCGGCCCTTGCGGCTGCCCGGCTGGATCGGGAACGCCTCGGCCACCGGAGGCTCCTGCGTCGGCGGGGCATCCTTGCGGGGCTCCACCGGAACCGCGGCCGTCCAGCTCTCGAACGACAGCGCCACCAGTTCGATGTGCCCGTCGTACTGCGGATCGAGCACAGTGCCCATCTCGACATGGCAGTCGCTTTTGCAGGCCTCGCGGACCAAGCCCATAATGTCGCCGATCTCGGCCAGGCGCAAGTCGCGCCCCGCAAGGATGCCGAGCAACAGCGCGTTGGCCTTGGAGACCGCATCTCCGGAACGCAGGAGCCGGCACGAACGCAAGGCCGAGACAACCTGCGACGCGCGCTCCGCCCCTTCGGCCGAGCCGAACCCGAAGCGCGCATTGCCGCCCCTCAAGACCATCGCGTGCAGACGCTCGGCATCCAGCTGGATGAAACCCGGCTTCGACACCAGCCGCCACAGCAGCGTAATCCCCGACGCCAGCAGGCCTTCCGCGGCCTGGACGGCGTCCGTCAGCAAGCCGCCCCCCGCATCGCTGAACAGGTCGTCGAGGGCCACCACGACCAGCGAGTCGGCGTTCTCCTCGATCATCGGGAGCACCCGCTCCGCGGCCTTGCGCCTCGCCTCGCCTTCGAAGGCGAAGGGGCGGGTCACAAAGCAGATCGTGGCGAGGCCCATGTCGTGCAGGGCTTTGACGATCTCGGGCGTCGCGCCGCCGCCCGTGCCCGCGCCAAGGCACGCCGTGACCACCACGGTCCGGACGCCCTGCAGATGCGGCAGGATATTCTGCATGTCGTCCTGCGCCGCGAGCCGGCCCTGGATCGCGTCGCCGCCGGTCCCGTGTCCCGCCAGCCGCGAGCCTCCCAGCAGCAGGCATGTCATGCCCCCCGCGGCCGCCGTGCGGTTCGACAACGCGTCCGTGTCCACGCCCAGCGCGCGGAGCCCGCTCCCGTAGGAGGCCAGAACCGACGCGGCCAGTCGGCAGCCGCCGCCGCCGACGCCCAACAAAAGAAGTGCCGTCTGTTGTTCCTGGCTCATCTTCCAAACCATCCTTTGAAAATGTTTTTCACCGGCGAAAACAGCCCGCGGTCCTCATACGTCATGCGCCCGTAGAGCGCCAGCCCCGCCGCCGTGGACAGGGCGGCCGGCTGCTCGGCCTTTTCTAGGCCGTCCACGTTCACGGGCAACCCGATGCGGCACGGCAGCCCGAACACGCGCTGGGCCAGATCCGTCGCCTTCCGCAGATAGGCGCCGCCGCCGGTCAGGACGACTCCGCCGCCCAGATGCGGCAGCACGCCGGCCTCGTCGAGCCGCGAGCGCAGCACGCGGAACGTCTCGTCCATGCGCGCGTTGATCACCGTGTGCAGCGCCTTGCAGCTGAGCACCCGCTCCTCGAACCCCACGTCCGCCGGAAGCACCACCCGCCGGCCGCCGCTCTCCGCGTCGATGACCGCGCACCCTTCGGCGCGTTTGACCTCCTCGGCGCGGTTCAGCGGGATATTGAAGGCCAGCGCGATGTCGTTCGTCACGTGGTCGCCGCCCACGGCGACGCATCCGACCGCCGAAATGACGTTGTTGCAGTAAGCGATATAATTCGTCGTGCCGCCGCCCAGGTCGATCAGCACCACGCCGTTGCGCTTCTGCTCGGGCGTCAGCACGGCGAGGGCCGCGCAAACGCCGGAGAACGCCACGTCCGACACATCGAGCTGCGCGCTTTTCGCCGCGTTCACCGCGTTGTCGATCCGGTTCTTCAGGCCGTGCACCGCCATCACGTTCAGCGTGAGCACCTTGCAGCGCATGCCCTCGGGCTTCACGATGCCCGGCTGGTCATCCACCGTGAACGCCTGCGTGATCGTGTGCAGCACCTGGCGGTCCGCCTCGACCTGCACCTCCTTGGCATTCTCGGTGACCTCCTCGATATCCTCGCGCGACACCACGTGGTCGTTCGACCGGATCGTCACCATGCCGGGGTTCACCCCCGCCTGAATGTGCCCGCCGGAGGTGGCCAGCAGCACCTGCCAGATGCTCACGTCGGCCTGCTTCTCGGCCTGCTTCGCGGCAGACTCGACACCCACGCGCGCCTGCGACAGGTCGACCACCTGCCCTTTGCGGACGCCGATCGTGGGATACGTTCCCACGCCCGTGATCTTCACGCGCCCGCTCTCATTGGTCTCGCCCACGCACATGACCGTGCGCGTCGTGCCGATCTCCAGCGCGGCAATCGGAGGAATCGCCATAAGCCCTCGTTTCTTCGCCTTATTGAACCCCGACCGGCATCGCGAAAATCCGGTCGGGTTGCGTTGCGTCCCACATCAGGCGGGAATGCCCGATCTTGCTGTCCATCGCCTGCGCAAGCCGATCGAAATGCCGCTGCATGCGGGCCGTCGTGTCCTTCTCGTCGTCCTCCATGCCCTCCCAGGCGAACTTCGCTTGCCGGTAATCTGAGAAGGTCAGCATCAGATAATCCTCTTTGGTCGTGTCCAGCGCCAGCAAGCGGAGGCGGCACTCCGGGCGCAAGGCGTTGTTCACCAGCCGGACCGCCGCCATCTCGTTGCCGCGCAAATGGTCGCCCGGCTTGAGCTGCGCCAGCTCGTCGGAGCCTTTGATCATCGGCAGGCCGCCCGTGCCCGCATAGCGGATGAACACCACGCCCTCATCGTCGACCACGCGCCCGTTCGACCCGACGCGGGCGATCGGCTCGCGCTCGATGATCGTGATGTTCATTTTGTCCGGCATGCGCCGCACAATCGTGATGTCGCGGATGTTCGGGGCCTGCTCCAGCAGCTCGCGGCGCTTCTGCGCGATGGGGATGGAGAAAAGGTTGATCCCCTCACGGAGCTCCAGCACCTCGCAGACCAGGTCGGGCGTCAGCGTCTTGCCGGTCGTGATCGTCACGTTGTTGCGCAGATCGCTCAGCACGAACAGCGAGCGGGCGTGGAAGTAGTACGCGTTGAACAGCGTCCACCCGCCCCACCCGCCGACGGCCAGCGTCAGGAGGCCGGCCAGAAACGTCATCGCGACCTTCAGGCCGCCCGGCAGATCGGTCACCACGCCGGTCACGCGACGGCTACCCGAGGCGAGGCGGCTGGGCCGATTCTTGCTCCTTTTGAAAAAGTCCCACTTCATCATTCACCCGTCCGTCTCACCCGCAGGCTGCGGTCTCCAGCAGCTTGGCGCACAGCGCGCTGAACGAAAGGCCGGCCTTCGCCGCGGCCTTCGGGAGCAGGCTCGTCGCCGTGAAGCCCGGGATCGTGTTGATCTCCAGCACATAGGGCCGGCCGTCCGGCGTGACCCTGAAATCGATCCGGCTCACCCCGCGGCAGCCCACCGCCTGGAACGCCAGCACCGCGAGGATCTGGCACTGCGCCACGAGCGGGGCGTCCTCGACGCCCTCGGGAAACACATACCGCGTCACGCCCTTGGTATACTTCTCCGCGTAGCCATACCAGCCGTTCGGCGCCTGGATCTCGACCACCGGCAGCGCCTGGTTCCCGACCACGCCGACCGTCCACTCGCGGCCGGGAATATACGTCTCGACCAGCACCTCGCCCTGGGGATCGGCGTCCCGCGCCGCCTTCAGCGCCGCGGCCCACTGTCCCGGCTCGGTCACCTTCGAAATGCCCACGCTCGACCCGTCGCGCGGCGGCTTCACCACCACGGGCAGCGGCAGCGCCGTCGCATCCTTGCCGCGGGGCAGCACTTCGTACGGCGCGGTCGGCACGCCCGCCGCATCCAGCACCCGCTTGGTCGCGATCTTGTCGATGGTGACCCGGCTCGCCGCCGCGCCCGGCCCCGTGTAGGGAACCCCCAGCTTGTCCAGATCCGCCTGCACGCCGCCGTTCTCGCCGTAGCCGCCGTGCAGCGCGAGGAAGGCGACCTCCACGCCGGCCGGCAGACGGTCGATGCGGTTCTCGTCCAGCACGACCGGCACCGCGTCGTAACCGGCCTCCTTCAGCCCCTCCACCACCGCCGCGCCCGACCGGAGCGAGACCTCGCGCTCACTCGACGTTCCTCCCATCACCACCGCAACACGTTTCATCATCTCTGTGCCTGCCTTTTCAAAAATCCAACCCGCTGATCTCGGGGATCAGCGTCACACCGCAATCCAGCGCGACCCGGTTCCGCATCCGCATCACCAGCGACAAGACGTCCGACGCCGTGGCCGAACGCTCCACCGCCACAATGTTGGCGTGGAAATCGGTCACCCGCGCGCCGCCGACCCGCATTTCCTTGCAGCCGGCCTGATCGAGCAGCCGGCCCGCGGAATTCCCGTCGGGGTTCCGGAAAACCGACCCTTCGGTCCGCAACCCCGCCAGCGGGATCCGCTTGGCCCGCACCGCCAGCCTCCGCGCATGGACCGCCGGCGGTTCCGACCGTTCCAGCCGCAAGCCGCAAGCCAGCGCCACCCGCCGCTGGAGCCCCGCGCAATGCCGGTAAGCGAACCCACATTCAACAGCGGTGAGTATAGTGACTTTGCCATCCGGATTCAAACAGCGAATCCACGCCACGCGCGCGCCGATCTCGCCGCCGTGCGCACCCGCGTTCATCGCCAGCCAGCCGCCCAGGCTGCCCGGAACGCTGTCGAGAAATTCCATTCCGGCGAGCCCTTCCCGCTCCAGCCGGTCAAGCAGAACGGGGCCCTTCCAGCCGCACCCCGCCACAACCTCCCCGCCGCGGATCTCCAGCTCTTCGCAGGCGCCCTCCGCGAAACGGATCACGCACCCCGGCTCGCCCAAGTCGCTGAACCACGCGTTCGCGCCCGCGCCCACCATGCGCCATGGCACGCCCTGTCCGGCGCACAGCCGCACCACGGCGGACAGCGGCTCTTCGCCCGCGACCTCCACGCGCCAGCGAGCCCATCCGCCGGTCCCGAAAAACGACCATTTCGCCAGCGCGCCAAAGGCGTCCGCCCGCACGCCGGGGATCTGCCGCAGCGCCGCCTCAAAGCCCTCCGGATCTTTCCGCTCCGGCCAGCCGCACGCCACGTCCGCCTGGATCAGCCGCGACAGCTCGATCACATCGCCCGCGCCCGCGATCAGCACCAGGTCGCCGGGCCGGGCCGTCTGCCGCAAATACCCCCACACCTCTTCCCTCGACCGCGCCAGCTTCACCCGCGGCCCGCCCTCCGCCCGCCTGAACCAATCGTACAGGTCGCAAATGTCCCCGCCCTCGATCACCGCCTCGGAGGCGGCATACACCGGCAGGAGGATCACCTCGTCCGCCGCCGCGAAAGCGGGCGGGAACTCCGGCCCCAGGGCCAGCGTGCGCGTGTAGCGGTGCGGCTGAAACACGACGATCAGCCGCTCGGGCTTCTGTTCCCGCGCCATCTCCACCGCCGCTTTCAGCTCCGCGGGATGATGCGCGTAATCGGCGACAAACCGGATGCCGGAAATCTCCGCCACCGTCTCGAAGCGCCGTCCCGGCAATTCCCCGCAGGCCCGCGCCAACGCGCCGAACACGCGGTCCGGATCGAAGCCCAGCAGCAGCGCCGCCGACGACGCGCCCAGCGCGTTCAGGACGTTGTGCCGGCCCGAGACGCCCAGCGTCACGCGGCCCCACGCCGCGCCCCGGTAGACGATGCCGAACGAAACCGACGCCGCCGCCACGCGCACGTCCGTCGCCCGCAACGCGGCCTCGCCGGAAAAGCCGAAGCTCAGGACCGGGGCGGCGGCGGACTGCGCCACGCCCCAGGCGCGCACGTTATCCCGGCAGACCGCCACGCCCTCGCGCGTCTGCAGCACGGCCTGTCGGAAACAGGCGAGCAGCGCGGCCTCACCGTCGAAATGCTCCAGGTGATCCAGGTCGATGTTGTTGAGCACCGTGACCGCCGGATGATACAGCGCCAGCGTGCCGTCGCTCTCGTCCGCCTCGACCACCAGCAGCTCTCCTGCTCCGCCGCCCGCCACGCCGCCCAGGCTCCGCGTCGCACCGCCGATGCACCAGCCGGGAGCCGCGCCCAACTCCTGCAGGAGCCGCGTCGTGAAACAGCTCGTCGTGGTTTTACCGTGCGCCCCGCACACCGCCACGCCGCGGCTCCGCGACAGCAGGGAGGCCAGAACCTCGCCCCGGCGGAACACCGGCAAGCCCCGGGCGCGGGCCGCGCCCAGCTCCGGGTCCGACGCCGGCACCGCCGGCGTCACGACCACCCGGTCGGCGTCCGCGACGTGCGCGGGATCGTGTCCTTCCACGACCGGTATGCCCGCCGCGCACAGCCACGGCGCCAACGCGTTCACATGCGCGTCACACCCGCTCACACGCCAGCCCCGCTTCGCAAGGAGATAGGCCACGCCCGCCATGCCCACGCCGCAGATGCCCTGCATGTGGACACGCCCGGGCCCGTCCCAAATGTCAGTCTCCGGTTTCACCTTGGTATCCGAGTCACCACGTCCAATGGAACATGAGCCGCGCACCCTGCACGCTTTCGTGCATGAACCGGTTGAGATTGAGGCTCAAGCCGATCCCGGGGCTGGAGGTGAACAGGTCCATCAGCGTCACCTGCTCGTCGTACCGGTAGACCTTGACGCCGCCCGTCTCCAGCAACTCGGCGATCTTGGCCTGCGCGTCCTCGTTGTAGCCGATTCCGTCGATCAGCTTGTTTGTGACGGCCTCCCCGGCGAGGAAGACGCGGCCGTCGGCCAGCGGCAGCACGGTCTCTTTCGGCAGCTTGCGGTTCTCAGCGACCAGCGTCACGAACCGGTCGTGCATGGCCGAGATGACTTTCTGCAATATCTCCTTCTGCTCCGGCTTGACGTCCTGGAACGGGTTCAGAAGGTCCTTGTTCGCGCCGGACTTGATGGTCACGTCCTGCACCCCGAGCTTCGCGGCCAGCTCCTTGAAATTGTACGACTGCATGATCACGCCGATCGAGCCGGTGAGCGTGGTGGGGTGCGCCATGATGTAGTCGGAAGCCAGCGCGATGTAGTAGGCACCCGAAGCCGCCATATCCCCCATGACCGAGACGATCACGCGCCCCTTCTGGGACGATTTGAAGTCCAGCAGCGCCTTGTAAATGACATCGCTGTCCGTAATGCCGCCGCCCCCGCTGTTGATCTCGAGGATCAGCCCCTCCACCTCCGGGTCGTGCGTGGCCCGCCGGATGGAGCGCAGCACGGTGTTCGCGTTGCCCGCGTACCAGGAGGACTCGCCCAGCATGATCATGCCCGAGACGGGTATCCGCACCACCTTCACGTCGCCGTGTCCGGACGACCAGGTCTCGATCATGTACGGGGACTCGTCCTCCCCCATCTCGCCGGCGCAATGGCCCTTGTGGAACAGCCCCGCGATCTGCTGCTCCTGCGGCAGGCTCAACAGTCCCACGCTGCTCATCAGCACGACCGACACCAGCAGGCCGATCCCGACGAGCAGGCCGATCATCAGCGCGCAGCCGAACCCGCACCCGCGACCTTTTCTCGTGTTTTCCTGATTATCAGACATACACCACCTTTGGGGTTAAAAAAGACGCCGTTAGAATACCAAAGCGTCCCGCCGCTGGCCATGCGATTCACAAAACCGTTACGGACTTTCCCGCCGGCAGATCGGCCAGCAGGCACGCGAGCATCCCGTCCGGATTGAGATGGCCGATCACCACGCGCTCCGCCGCATGCGACAGGTGTTGACTGCGTCACGCCGCGCAGGCTCGACTGGGAGGTGCGGACGACAACAGTCGACCATCGCACGGGCGCCGTCGATGACCTTCTGGCAGCCCTCGATCTCTGCCACGACCTCCTTCTGCTCCTCCAAAGGTGGCAGGGGGATTTTGGCCTGCTCAACACACGAACGCGGTACGCGTTGTAAACTGCCTGTACCCGTCATTTGAGCGATTGAGGCATCGCGGAAGCCCCCGCCAGTAACGCACACGTAGACATATTCAGGAAGAACATGAGCCCCGGCCGGAGCACAAAGAACGCGCTTGAACCAAAACCGACCCCGTTTACAAGACCCGCGCCAGACGCAGCCCGTAAGTGCGTTTTTTCGGACCCTCACTCCAGAGGAACGCGGAAAGTGACGCAGGTGCCCTGGCCGAGAGCGCTCGCAATGGTCAGCGTGCCGCCCGCCTCTTTCATGCGGCGGGTCATGTTGCCCAGGCCGTCATGGCCGACTCCCGCACGCCGGCCGGTATCGAACCCGACGCCGTCGTCCGCGACACACACTTCCAGAACCTTGCCGTCGAGGCACATGCTGATCTTCACCTGCTTGGCTGCGGCGTGCTTGAGCACGTTACCCACCGCCTCGCGCACCGACAGAAGCAGATGGTGGCGCGTCTTGGAGGCGATGGGGCGTCCCACCAGATCCGCCGGGCGCGAGAAATGGAACCGCAGCCCGGAGTTGCCCAAGAAGTACTCCGTGTACTGCTCGAAGTAGCTGATGAACGGCTCCCAGCCGTCGTTCGCGGGATTCACCGCCCAGACGATCTCGTCCACGTTCCGCGCCAACTCGTTGGCCACGTCGTAGATCTGGTCGAGCCGCTTGTGGGCCGCGCCCTTCTCCACGTCGTTGTGGGCCAGCTCGCTCAACGTGGCCACCACCGAAAGGCCGTTGCCCAGATCGTCGTGGATGTCGCGCGAGATGCGGGCGCGCTCGTTCGCCAGCGCTTCCTCGCGCTTGAGGACCGCCATCTGCAGCTGGTAGCGGTGCCAAAGCATCCAGCGCGCGATCAGGAACACGGCCGCCGCCAGCACCACGGCCAACACCAGGTAGAACCAGACCGTCTGCCAGAAATGCGCCTTCACCTCGAACGCGAAGGCGGTCTCGGCCATGTTCCAGATCCCGCCCGCCTCGGCGATCACCTTCAGGGCATACTCGCCCGGCGGCAGCCATTCGAACGCCGCCACGCGGTCCGCCTGCACGGGCGACCACCCCTTGCGCAGCCCCTCGACCCGGTACCGGAAGCGCACCGAGTCGGGCGCGCCCGGCGAAAGCGCCGCAAAATGAAACGCGATGTTCCGCGCGCCCGGCGCAAACGCGACGTCGGAAAGGACCCGTTCCGTGTTGTCCAGAACCTTTTTGCCATTCACCAGAACCCGTTCGACCGCCACGGCGGGCGGGCGGCCGGAGAACTCGGCGCGGCGAGGATCCACCACCGCCACGCCGTTCTCAAACGGGAACCAGATGCGGCCCTTCTTGGGCGCACCGGTCGACGCCGCGCCGCCCATGCAGCGCTCGCCGGGAAGGCCGTCCGAAACGCCCAGGTGCAGCATGCGGATCGCCACGGACTCTTCCGGCTGCGGCGCGCGCAGCAGCCGTTCGAGGTCCTCCATGTACACGCACAGCAGCCCCCGCGTCGTGCCCAGCCACAGCCGCTTGGACGCGTCTTCCGCGATCTGCAGCACGGCGTCGTCGAACACCCCGGTCTGCCGGCCCATGGGGACCACCGCCTCCGGGGTCACGCCGAAAAGCCCTGCGGTGGTGCCCACCCAGAAATTCCCGTTGGAATCGCGGCACATCACGCGTGGGTATCCGGTGAGGCCGGCCTCGCGGTTGATGACCAGCTTGCTCCCGTCGGGACGCAGGCAGAGAATGCCCAGACGCTCGCTGCACACCCAGAGCGCGCCGTCCGCGTCCCGGCACAACGCGTGGACGGGCTCGCCGACCCGCGTGCCGTACACCGTCGCCGGCGCGAGTTCGCCGCTCGCCGCGATCTGCATCAATCCCTGCGGCGTGCCGACCAAGATCCCCTGCTTCGGATCTTCGAACAGGGCGTACACCGTATGCACCACCGGCAGGCTGTAATCGCTCTGGGTCACCAGCGTCAGCGCGCCGCCCTGATACATGAAGAGCCCGCCGCCCAAGGTCCCCAGCCACACGCGTCCGGCGGAGTCCTGAAGCAGCGCGCTGACCGGCACGTCGGTGTCGAGATAAAGCGTCTGCAACAGCCGCCCGTCCTCGGCCGTCAGCCGCACGGCGCGGCCCTTGAGCCCCACCCACGCGCCGCCCTCGGGCGTGCGCCACAGCGCATAGGCCGTTCCGGCGGTCGCCGCGCCCTCTGCCCACAGCGTGCCGACGGTCTTCTTGCGGATGCGCAGCAGGCCGCCGTCGCACGCGGCCCAGAGGGTGCCGTCGCGGTCTTCGATCAGCGTGTTGACGGAGAGGCTGCCGGGCGTGTCTTGCTCCGCGATGCGCTGCCAGACCCCCGACTGCCAGCGGAACATGCCCGTCGGGTTGCCGATCCACAGCGAGCCGTCGGACACCTCCAGCATCACCGTGGCCATGCCGGCATTCTCGGGAAACCCGATGGGGGTCCAGATGTTCTTCTCTCGGAACGCGACCCCGTTCGGGCCATACACCCAGAGCCGGCCGGAACGCCCGGCGTAAACGCCGTCCGCGGCCTCCACCAGAAAATCCGGCAGGCGCATGCTCTGGTCATCGAACCGCCCGGCCGCGTATTCCACGAGCCCGTTCCAGGCGGTCATCCAGATGCGCCCGGCCATGTCGGACGCCGCATCGGTCACCGCACCCAGCGTCGCCCGGTCATCCGGCGGCACGGGACAGAGCTTCACGGCGAACTGCGTGGTGAGGTCGTCGGCGGCCGTCACCGCCTCCAGCAGGCCCCGCTCGGCATAGGCCCGGACCACGCCGTCCGGCGTCTCCACCATGCCCAGCACGCGGCCCACCACCCCCGACGGCGAGGCCGCAGGCCAGACTTGCCACTGGCCCGCGAGATACCGCGCCACGCCCGACGGCCCGTAAACCCACACGCCCTTCGCCTGCCCGCAGAACACGCCGGCAAAGGCCCCGGTCTGCTGCCCCACGCTCTCCGGCACGGCGATTTCGGCGAACTCCACGCCGTTGAAGCGGATCAGCTGGACGCGCGTCACCAGCCACAGGTAGCCGTCAGCGGCCTGCGTCACGCCGACCACCGGGCTGCCCGGCAGCCGGTCCTCCACGGTCCACAGCTTGAGGGCATAGGCATCCGTCGCCGCGTTCTTGGCCCAGAGGCCCGCGCCGCCCAGCAGCGCCCACGCCGCGATCGCCCACCCGCAAAATGACCGGAACCCCGACATCTTTTTACCGCCCGCCGTTCAGCGTTCAGCGGCCTCCGGCTCCTCGATCCCGCTCAGTTCCCCGTCCTCGACGAAGCCGGGGAAACTCGCGAACACGCCCTCGACCACGCGGTGATACTCCTCCATCGTGCGGCAAACCCGCACGCCGCGCCACACGCGTTCGCCCTGGCGCAGGGAGAGATGGAGATAGCCCCACAGCTCCTTCATGCGCCCCAGCACGGACGCGGGCCCGTACAGCTCCTCCGTATTGGCCGCCACGTAATCGTCGAGGAAACCTTTCAGGCGCGCCACCTCGCGCGCCGGCGCGTCGTCGCGCCGGAGGCGCTCGATCAGGAAGGGGTCGATCGCCACACCGCGTCCGACCATCCAGCGCAGGATTCCGGGGAACCGCGCCTTGAGCCGCAGATAGTCCCGACGCGTGCGGAGGTCGCCGTTGTAGACCACCGGATGCCGACACGCCGCCAAGGCCTCCGCGAACGCGTCGAGCAACACGCGGCCTTCGTACATCTGCCGGGCCGTGCGCGCATGGATGGCGACCTCGCGCAGCGGAAGCGCATTGATGAGCGCCATGCGCTGAAGCAGCAGGTCCGGCGCGTCAATCCCCAGCCGGACCTTCACCGAGAAGCCGCCCGGCAGCTCTTCACAGCCGGCTTCCAACATCCGCGCGAACGCGTCGGCGTCCCGCATCAGCCCCGCGCCGCGGCTCTTCTTGATGATGAAGGGATAGGGACACCCGGCGTTCAGGTCGGCGCAGGTATAGCCCATGTCCTTGAAGGCCCGCAACAGCGTACGCAGCTGCCCCACGTCCTTGCCGATCACCTGCGGCACCACCGGCACCGACTGCCCCATCTCGGGGTCGATGTCCTTCAGCAGGACCGGCTTCACCTTCGCGCCCGCGAAGGTGGGGATGAAGGGCGCCACGGCCCGGTCCGGCGGCAGAAACCACAGCGCCTGCAGGTTGCGGAAGGTCCGCACCGTCACGCCCCGCAGCGGCGCCAGGCAGAAATCGTCTTTGATTGAAGTATCGGCCATCGTTTCGAGACGTTACCACACCCGGCGCCGCGCTTCAAGGAACGACCACACAGCCGCACCGCTTCGCCCGTTTTCCCGGCAAATCCGCAAAGGGCGAGGCTGCGCCGGGCCGCGGCTTTTACAGCGCGCCCATGAGCAGGCTCGCGAACGCGCTGATGGGCGTCGTGTCGCGGAAATTGTCGACCGTCTGGCGCACGTCTTTGATCAGGCCCTGCACATCGTTGTACAGCGCGTCCTCTTTGGAGAGCTTGCCGAGCGTGCCCTCGCCTTGGGCCAGACGGTCGGTCACCAGTTTGAGGTTCGCGACCGTCGCGTCGAGGTCGTTGTAGATCTTGTTGTCGTCCTTGATCAGCTTGCCCAAGGTCCCCTCGCCCTTGTCGAGGCTGGCCGCCACGCTCTTGATGTGCGACACGGTCTCCTGCAGGTCACGGTAGACCGTGTCGTCCGACGAGAGCAGCTTGCCGATCGTGCCTTCGCCCTTCTCCAGCCGCGACGAAATGGATTTGAGGTTCGCGATCGAGTCGTGCAGATCCGTATACACGCCGCCGTCATCGTTGATGAGGCGCCCCAGCGAGTTCTCGCCGGTGTCGATCTTGGCGGTCACCGACTTCAGGTTGGCGACCGTGTTCGACAGGTCGTTGTAGAGCGCCATGTCTTCAGAGAAAAGTTTCCCGAGCGTGCCTTTGCCCTGCTCCACGCGCGCGGTCAGCACTTTGATCGATCCGGCGGCGGCCTCCAGGTTCGTGACGATGCTCCGCAACTGGTCGCCCGCGGTCGCCTCTTTGAGCTTGGCGACAATCTCGCCCAGGTCGCGCATCCAGTTGTTGGGCGACTCGCCCCGCAGCACCGTCCCTTTCGGCACCTCCGCGCCGGCCCCCTCTTCGATCAGCAGATAGTTGCCGCCGAGCAATGAGCCCGAGTTGACGGAGATCTTGTACCCCTCCCTGAACTTCACGGCCGCCTGGATCGACAGCGTGATGTCGACCCCGCTGTCCGCCAGGCGCATGTCGCTCACCGAGCCGACCGTCATCCCGCGCAGCATCACCGAATCCCGCACCTTCAGCCCGCCGACGTCTTTGAAGAAGACCGACACCGGCACCTTGTTCTTGCCGTTGAAAACCTCAACCCCCGAAATGATGATCGTGAAGTAGACCAGCAGACCCAAGACCGCGACCATGAACACGCCGACAAGCACCTCAGAGAAGACCTCGCTGTTTTTTCTCAGTCTCATGCACCCCTCCTCACATTCCTTCAAGCCCTTTTTTCGAAATGAACTGCGCGTCCAGAAAACTGCGCACATCCGGCTGATCGGTCGCCACGAACGCCTTCGGCGGGCTCACCTCAACAAACTTTCCGCCGGTCAACATCGCGATGCGGTCCGCGATCAGCAGCGCGCCCTGCAGGTCGTGCGTGACCACGACGCTCGTGATGCCCAGCTCCTCGTTCAGGCGCCGGATCAGCTGGTCGATCGTGCGGGCCGTGACGGGATCGAGGCCGGAGGTGGGCTCATCGTACAGCACGATTTCCGGGCTGTTCACGATGGCTCGCGCGAGGCCCGCGCGCTTCTGCATTCCGCCCGAAATCTCGTTCGGGAACTTGTCGCCGTCCGCCTCCAAACCGACCGCGCGCAGCGCTTTGGCCACGCGCTCGCCGATCTCGTCCTCCGTCATCCGCGTCTTCTCGCGAAGCGGCAGCGCGATGTTCTCCGCGACGGACATCCACCCCAACAGCGCACCGCTTTGGAACAGGTACCCGAAGCGTTCGCGCGCACGGCTCAACTCCGCGCCGTTCGCGGCGCTGATTTCCGTGCCGTCGACCCAGACCGCGCCGCACGTCGGCGTCAGCAGCCGGACCATGTGCTTGAGCGTCACGCTCTTGCCCGTGCCGGAAGGTCCGACGATGGCGAAAATCTCGCCCTTCCCGATCTCGAACGAGAGATCGTTTAGGACGTTGCGTCCGCCCAACCGTTTTGTCACGTGTTCAAACCGGATCATAAGTCGTAAAACAGCCTTGTGATGATGTACCCCAGAACCAGCATCAGCAGAAAGGACGTGATCACCGAGCGGCGCGTCGCCTGCCCCACGCCCACCGCGCCCTGCGTGGTGGTGAAGCCTTCGAAACAGGAAACCCCCGTGATGACAATGCCGAACACCAACGCCTTCAGCAGGCCCACATACAGGTCGCGCATCCGGGCGATGTCCATCGCCATCGTGATGTACTGGTCCCACGGCACATTCAGCTGCGTCAGGCCCACGATGCCGCCGCCGAGCACGCCCAGCACGCACGTGTAGAACGAAAGCACGGGCGTCATGATCACCATCGCCGCGATGCGCGGCGTCATCAGGAAGCGGACCGGGTTGATCGACATGATCTCCAGCGCCGCGATCTCGTCGTTCACGGTCATGGTGCCGATCTGCGCCGCCATGGACGACCCCACGCACGCCGCCAGAATCAGGCCGGTCATGAACGGGCCCATCTCGCGCAGCAGCGAGACCATCACCGCCGAGCCGATGTAGATCTCCTGGTTGAAACGGCGCAACTCAAGGCCGACCTGCAGGCCGAGGATCATCCCCGTGAACATGCCGACCACCGAGATGACGGGCAGGCTTTTGATCCCCATCAGGAACATCTGCCGGACCAGTTCGCGGCTGCGGCGGCGCGACGTGAAGAGCGTCGGGATGCCCGTCAAGGCCTCCAGCGTCAAGGAGCCGGCACGTCCGATGTTGCCCATCCCCAGCACAACGCTGCGCCAGATGCCGTCCAGCGCGTTGTCAGGGCCATTCTCATAGACCGGTTCACGTGTGATCATCGTCCGCCCCCTTCCGGAGCCAGCGCCTGTCGGTACTGCAGGAGCCCCCAGAGCGCGTCGTGGGCGACTTCGCCCGCCTGCTCGTCCCGTTCATAGAGGGTCCAGAACGGCGCCCAGTTGCGCTCGATGCCGCCGCTGTAGCGGATCAGGCTGAGTTCCATCGCGCGCAGGAGCGAACCTTCCGGCGACGTCTTCCGCGCGTAGAAAGGCCACACCCGCGTATAGCGTTCCGCCTCGCGCTCCACCCCCTGTTTGTCCTTCTCGTACACGGTCTCGTCCAAATATAACGGGAAGAGCCGGCTGCGCTCCGTCCGGCGGCCTTTGGCCGTCAGGCTGAAGTGTTCGAGCAGCGGCCACGCCGCATACCAGCGCAGCTCGTCCTCGCGGCGCACATCGCCGTAGAGAGGCCAGTAGGAGCGTTTCCGCGACGTCGGCGTGGTCACCGTCTCGACGAACGGCCACGGCGCACGCCAGCGATCCGCCGCATCGGTCGTGGCGTGCGAGACGAACGGCGGCAGGGCCATCCACTGCTGTTCTTTGGCGCGGTCCACGCGGCCGCACAGCGGAAACAGCATCCACGAAGAGCCCGGATTGCGTTCGTTGCCGTACACCGCCGAGGTCCAGAACGGCCAGAACGCATACAGGTGTTTCGAGTCGCGCCGCTCCGTCCGCCCGTAAAATGGAAAGAAGCCCGTCCGCTCTACGCCGGGCTCTTTTCCCATGCGCGAAACGACCGGCCACAGGTAATACTCGCGCTCGACACGGTTGACCTCATAGTCCAGGTAGAGCGGGAACAGGACGAAATCGATGTCGTCCATCAGCAGGACGTGCGGCAGGTGACCGTAGACCGGGAAGAGTGCCCAGTAGTCTTCTCCCTGGCGCGAACGGCCTTGGAACCAAAGCGGGAAAAGCGCGGCCTTCCAGGCCGAATCGTCGCGGGTCGCGTCGTTGTCCGAGCCGTACGCCAGCGCCATGCGCCACCAGGACTGCTCGCGGTCGCGGTGGAACGTGCCCAGAGGCCAGACCACATCGGCCACGCGGGTATCGCACACCGGGTCGGACACGCGCGACCAGAATGGCCGCACGGCCCAGAAGGTGCCGCCGTCCCGCGTCGCGCGGTACTCGAAGAGCGGGCCGATGCGGAACCGGCTGACCACGCGGTCGGGCGTCCGGTTGGTCGTTTCCGCCGCCGGCATGGAAACCCCGCAGGCGAGGACGCAGCAGACCGCGAGCCATCGCGGAACCGCGCTTGACCTTCTCCGCCCGTGTCGCCCCGCAGGGCGTCTGAGATATTCGGAAAGGCTCATCATATGGGGTGCCCCAGCAAAAAGTTCCACGCGGACACCGCACGGATGCCGTTCGCGAGCGTCCGTGTCTCGTCAAGGGTCACGACCAGCTTCTCCGCGTCCGAGAGTTCCGGAGGCAAGCTCGCGAACGGGCGCACTTCGCGCGCCAGCGTCTCCGGAGCCGACAGGTCCGCGCACACCTGGATGAGCCGCGTGCGCCCGGTGCCTTCGTCGGTCGCGACGAAATCGATTTCATGGCCATCCCGCGTGTGGAGGTAGGACAACGACAGCCGTTCGCGCCGCAAGTGCAGAAACACGGCCGTTTCGAGAAGCGGCCCGATGTCCCGACCATCGCCCCGCAAAAGGAGCCCATGCAGGGCGGTGTCGTTTGCGTAAGCTTTCTCGGGGTTGACCTGCCTGACGCGGACGGACTGCGAATGGAACGGAAGCCGGTGAAGGAAGTGAGCATCCTCGAGATAGTCCAAGTAATCGTACAGCGCATTCTTCGTGCAGGGAATGCCCTTGCTTTTCAGGGTGTTGAAAAACCGGTTCACGCTGAAGACCTGTCCCGGCGCACCCAAAACAGCGGCGATCAAATGGCGCAGGGCCAGCACGTTGGACACACTGTACCGCTCGACGACATCTTTGAAAAGGACCGTCTCGACATAGCCTTGGACGATTTCGCGCCGCCCGTCTGGGCCAAGCCGCAGCGTTTCCGGAAACCCGCCCGCCTTCAGATACTCGGCAAGGGCATGCCTCAGCTTGGCGGCGTCGCGGCTTCCGGGATGCTCGGGCACGACAGAGAACGTGCCTTTTGCGGCCAGAAACTCGAGGAAAGAGTACGGGAACAGCTCGCGGACGAGCGTGCGTCCCCGGAGTCCCGTCGCGATATCGGTGGCCAGCATTTTCGAGGAAGAGCCGGTCAGCGCGACGCTGACGTTCTCCGTGTCGAGCAGGCGCCTGACGAACCGCTCCCACTTGTCCACGGCCTGGATCTCGTCAAAAAAGAAATAACAGCGGCGGGACTTGTTCTCCGGCCAGCGGGCATAATAGACGTCCAGCAGCGTCTGGAAATCGCGGACTGTGAAATCGATAAACCGGTCGTCCTCGAAATTCAGGTACAGCACCCGCGTCTTGTCCACGCCGGAAGCGAGCAAGTCCGCGATCCGCTGGTAGCAGAACCAGGTCTTCCCGGAACGCCGCATGCCCGTCACCACAGTGGCCTTCCCCTCCATTTCGGGAAACGGCACATCCCGGCGGACCAGCGCGGGAAGTTCGCGCTGCTGGAAATCGGTAAGGATCGTGTCGATGACCGCACGCATGGCATTAAGCCCCTTTAAGCGGAAAGAATATTATCTCTTTTTCAGGGACAAATCCAGCGCAATCCTTCTCTAAGAAAGAGACAAAAAAACGCACGGCGGTGCCGCGAACAGCCGGTAGCGCACCGCGTGACGATCAGGATGAAGTTATGGGCAAAAAGGTTGCCGTTCCCCTCATAATCCCAATCGTGCTCTTAGCCGCGCAACCCCTCAGTTGTTTTGACGGTAGTACTCATGGATGCGCTTCTCGCAGCCGAACGTCATGGCGATCAACGCGGTGCGGATCCACATGCCGTTGCGCATCTGGCGCCAGTACATGGCCCGCGGATCGCTGTCCACATCGGTGGCGATCTCGTCGCGGCGCGGCAACGGATGCATGATGATGGAACGCGGCGGCAGCAGCTTCAGCTCGTTCAAGCCGAACTTGAAACGACGAGTGTCGATCTTCGCGCTTTCGCCCTGGGCGGTATCCCACTCGTCCTGGATGCGCGTCATGTAGACGGCGTCGGCATGCGGGATCGCCGCGTGGAAATCGTCCGTCCGCTCGAAGGCCACGCCCTTTTCCTTCAGGATCGCCAGCACGTCCGCGCCGACCTGCAGCGGCTCCGGCGCCACAAAGATCTGCTTGATGTTGGGATAATTGGTCAGCAGGTACGAGAGGGAGCGCACCGTGCGGCCGCGCAGCAGGTCGCCGCAGAAGAGCACGGTCCGGTCGCGCAGCCCGCCGCCGCGCTCGAAGCTGCGCAGCAGCGTATAGATGTCCAGCAGCGCCTGCGTCGGATGCTGATCCTGGCCCGAGCCGGCGTTGATGATGGGGATCGGGCGCTCCGAGTTCGAGAGCGCCCACGCCATGTGTTCGGCGAGGCCTTTTTCCGGCGTGCGCATGATGATCAGGTCGAAATAGGAGCTGAACGTCCGCACCGAGTCCTCGCGCGATTCGCCCTTGAACTCGGAGGAGATCGAGGTGTCGCGCACCTCGCCCGTCGGCACGCCGAGGATCTGGCAGGCCGACATGAACGACAGGAACGTACGGGAGCTGGGCTGCGAGAAATAGAGCATCGCCCGCTTGTGCGTCGCCTGTTCCCGCAGAAACTCCGTCCCGACCCGCGTCTTGGCGATGGTCCTGATCTCGTTCGCCAGCACGGCGAGCTGGTCCAGCAGCCCGAGCCCGAACTGCTGCGCGAAAAGCGTGTGATACGGCGTGCCGTCCACCTGCATCAGATAGGGCGTCTTCTCGGCGAGCGGCAGCGCCTGGAACTGTTCCCAAGCGATATCGGATAAGCGTTTTGACATAGAACCTCCCTCACTTGCGGGCAAGCCTGACGGCCCGCCCCGGTCTCACAGCGCAGAAAGGTCGGCCAGCGCCGAAACATACAGCGCCTTGATGGTGTGCATGCGGTTCTCGGCCTCGTCGAACACTTTGGAGAACGGCGCCTCGAACACCTCGTCCGTCACTTCCAGCGCGCCGCTTTCCGCCGTCACCGCCGTCTCGCAGTCGTGGAACGCAGGCAGGCAGTGCAGGAAGATCAGGCCCCCGGCCGCATTGCCGGTCGCCTTCACCAGGTCCATGTTCACCTGATACGGGCGCAACAGGCGCAGGCGGGTCTCCTTTTTGGATTCCTCGCCCATCGAGACCCACACGTCGGTATAGAGCACGTTGGCACCCGCCACGCCCTGCTTGGGGTCCTGGAAGACCTCGACCGTCGACCCGTTGCGCTTGGCCGTCTCGGCGGCCTCCTTGACCAGCGCCGGATCGGGCAGCAGCTCGGACGGCGTGCAGTTCACATAGTGGACGCCCGCCTTGGCGCAGCCCAGCATCAGCGAGTTCGCCACGTTGTTCCGCCCGTCCCCCACATAGGCGACCTTCAGCCCCTTCAGCCGGCCGAAGTTCTCCTGGATGGTCATCAGATCGGCCAGGATCTGCGTCGGATGGAAGTCGTCTGTCAGCCCGTTCCACACCGGCACGCCCGAATATTTCGCGAGCGTCTCCACGGTCTTCTGGGCGAAGCCGCGGAAGAGGATGCCGTCGAAGATGCGGCCCAGCACGCGGGCGGTGTCCTTGACCGACTCCTTGGCGCCGAGATGGATGTCGTTTTTGGTGAGGTACTCCGCCGAACCGCCCTCGTCGCGGATCGCCACCGAAGCGGAATTGCGCGTGCGCGTCGAGCTTTTCTCGAAGATCAGCGCCACCTGGCGCCGCTTCAGCAGGTCACCCCGGATCCCCGCGCGGCGACGGGCTTTCAACGCCACGGCAAGCTCGATCACGTCCAACATTTCCCCATCGCTCAAGTCGGCCAACCTGAGGAGGGAGCGTCCATACAATTCGGGATTCCATTTCAACATCGCTGATACTCCAATCGTCTTTTTAGTATAAAGCACCCTTTTCCCCCACACAACTACATTATCCTTCACTGAAAACGGCCCGCGCACGCGGCACGTCTCGGGCTTGTCAGAGCCTCCCGGTCTGTGCTATCCTTTTTCGTCACAAAGGCCAGTAGCTCAGTAGGACAGAGCACTAGATTCCTAATCTGGGGGTCGCGGGTTCGACTCCCGCCTGGCCTACCATTCAGAGCTTCCCGATTTGCCGATCACCCGGGGGAGGTGCGTTATGCAGGATTTCGAGAAGTTGGGGGCATTCTACTTGGGCAAGGAATATGCCCCGCCCGGGACCCCGACGAACGGCAACGCCGTGCTGTATGATTCCAAGGACCTCACGACCCATGCCATGATCGTCGGCATGACGGGCAGCGGCAAGACGGGCCTCGCGATCGCCCTGCTTGAAGAGGCCGCCCTCGACGGCATCCCCTCTCTTTTGATTGACCCGAAAGGCGACCTCGGCAACATTCTGCTGCGGTTCCCCGAGCTGCGCCCCTCCGATTTCCGCCCCTGGGTGGATGAGGCCGAGGCCGCCCGCAAGGGCCTTTCTCCCGATGCGTTCGCCGCGAAAACCGCCGAGTCCTGGCGGAGCGGGCTTGCGCAGTGGGGGCAGGACGGCGCGCGCGTCCGTCGCCTGATGGACGCCGCCGAGGTCGCGGTCTACACGCCCGGCAACACCGCGGGGCGCCCCCTGCAGGTCCTCCGCTCCTTCGCCGCGCCGCCGGCCCCGCTCGCACAGGACGCGTCCGCGTTGCGCGACCGCGTCATGTCCGCCGTCTCCGGCTTGCTCGGCCTGCTCGGGCTCGACGCGGACCCCGTCCAGAGCCGCGACCACATCCTGCTTTCGAACATTCTCAGCCACGCTTGGCGCGAGGGCCGCAGCCTCGACATCGCCGCGATCATCCACGACGTCCAGAAGCCGCCGTTCGACCAGGTCGGCGTGTTCGACCTCGAATCGTTCTATCCGGCGAAAGAGCGTTTCGGGCTCGCCATGAGCCTCAACAACGTCATCGCCTCTCCGGGCTTCGCGGCCTGGATGGAAGGCGAGCCCATCGACATCCAGCGCCTGCTCTACACGCCCGCCGGCGCACCGCGCGTCACCGTCCTCTACCTGGCCCACCTCTCGGACGCCGAGCGCATGTTCTTTGTGACGGTCCTGCTCAACGAGCTCCTCGCCTGGATGCGGACCCAAGCCGGCACGGGGAGTCTGCGGGCGCTGCTCTACATGGACGAGATCTTCGGCTATTTCCCGCCGACCGCCAACCCGCCCTCCAAGCTGCCCATGCTGACCCTGCTCAAGCAGGCGCGCGCTTTCGGCCTGGGCGTCGTCCTCTCCACCCAGAACCCCGTCGACCTCGACTACAAGGGCCTCGCCAACTGCGGCACTTGGTTCATCGGCCGGCTCCAGACGGAGCGCGACAAGCTGCGCGTCATCGAGGGCCTCGAAGGCGCGGCCGCCAACACCGGCGCGGGCTTTGACCGCGCGCAGACCGAGCAGTTGCTCGCGGGACTCGGCAACCGCGTCTTTCTCATGCGCAACGTCCACGAGGATGCGCCGGTCCTTTTCCAGACGCGCTGGACCCTCAGCTACCTGCGCGGGCCGCTGACCCTGCCGCAACTCGCCGCTTTCACCGCCGGCGCGGGATCTCCGGCAGCCGCCACACCGGCCGCGCCCGCCGGCCGCGACAGCCCTGGCGCTGCGGCCGCCGCCGGAGCGTCCGGCTGCCCCGTTCTGCCGCCCGACGTGCCCGTCTTCTATCAACGCCCCCGAAATCCTGCCGGCGACATTGTGTACAAGCCCCGCGTCATCGGCATGGGCAAACTGCATTTCGTCGATGCCAAGGCGGAGCTCGACACGTGGCTGAGCGGCGCGTGTCTCGCCCCGTTCTCGGAAGACGGCCGCGACGCGGCGTGGGGGGACGCGCCGCTGCAACGCGACCTCGCGGACGAACTCGACCGCCAGCCGCTCCCCGGGGCCTCGTTCGCGGAACTGTCGGCCAGCGCCTTGAGTCCCAAGAGTTATGCGGCCTGGGCCCGCTCCCTGGAGGAATCGCTCTACCAGAGCGCCACGTTCGACCTTCTGACCTATCCCGAGCTGGGGCTGGCGGCGAAAACGGAGGAGCGCGAGGGCGATTTCCGCATCCGCGTGGCGCAGCTTCTGCGCGAACAGCGCGACGCCGATGTCGACAAGCTCAAGAACCGCTACGCGCCCAAACTGCAAACGCTCACCGACCAGATCAGGCGGGCGACAGAACGCGTGGAGCGCGAAAAGGCTCAGGCGGGGCAGCAGAAAATCAACACCGTTCTTTCCGTGGGCGCGACGTTGCTCGGCGCCTTTCTCGGACGCGGCATGGCACGCGTCGGCACGGTCGGGCGCGCCGCCACGGCCATGAAGAACGCGAGCCGGATCGGCAAAGAGTCCGCCGATGTCGTCCGGGCCTCAGAAAGTGCGGAAATCTTGCAGGAGCGGCTGAACGCGCTCCAAGCCCAGTTCGACCAGGAGGTCGCCGCACTTCAGGAGGCGGTCGCGCCCGCTTCGATCAACATCCGGAAACGTCCGGTCCGCCCCCGCAAATCGGACATCTCGGTCGGCATTGTCGGCCTTTGCTGGACTCCCTGGCGGAGGGGTGCGGACGGAACGCTCGACCCCGCCTAAGCCCGAACGTCTCGCCAAGAGAAGAAAACTGACGCATGCCTGAGAACCGTCTCCCCCGGATATCAAAAAATGGCCTGATCGGATTGATCGTGTTGTGCTGTCTCGTGTCCGGCACCGGCATCTGGCAGATGTGCCTGCTGGGACGCATGGCCGACCGGTGCGCACGCAAGGCACTCCTGATGCAGACTTTGACGGTCGCCCAGGCGATCTCCCCCGACCAGGTCCGGGCACTCTCGTTCACCGCGGAAGACCAAGAAAGCCCGCTCTTCCGGCGGGTGGCGTGGCAGTTGGCCACCACCGCCGAACACCTGGGGCTCGTGGGGCTGTACACCGTTGCGTTGCGTGAGGGGCATTTCGTTTTCGGCCCCGAGAGTTTCCCGCAAGGGCATCCGCTGTCCAGTCCGCCCGGCACACCGTATCGGCAACCGCCGCCCCAAGTGGCGCAGGCGTTCGCGTCCCGCCAGCCCAAAGTGACGCCGCTTTACACGGACGAGTACGGCACGTCTGTTTCCTCGTTTGTGCCCGTCATCGACCCCCGGACCGGAAATGTCCTTCTGTTGGTCGGGGCCGACTTGAGCGTCTCGCAATGGAAAACGCAAATCCGGAACGCCCGGCTCGTGCCCCTTTCATTCAGCGTTCTCGTGCTCGTCTTGCTCGTGACCGGCTTCGCGGTGATCCACCGGCGCTCCCGCCTGACTTCGCCCGCCAGCTGGGGCCTCAGGTACGCCGAGGCGTTCTTGTGCGCCGCGGTGATGCTGACCTTGACCGTCGCGACCGTCTGGCGAATCCGCTACGGCGAAAGCTGTCTGCGCGAGCTCTCTTTTGCCACGCTCGCCCACCAGCACGCGTCGGCGATCAGGCAAGAGTTGGACAGCATCCGCAACCAGCTCGACGCCCTGAGCCGCCTGTTCAGCAGCAGCGAAGCCGTCACCCGGCAGGAGTTCAGAAACGACGCCTCGCTGTTTTATGCGGGCAACACCATCCAGTCCACCCTCTGGCTCCCCGCCGTCGCGGCCGACGACGCCGCCCGCTTCGAGGCCCACGCGCGAAGCGCGGGTCTCGACGACTTCCGGATCTGGCAGTTTGACCGCCAAGGCAAACGCGTTTCCGCCCAAGGCCGCCCCGCCTTTTACCCGGCCCTCTACATCGAACCTCAAAACGGGGACGGACACGCGTTGGGATTCGACTTCGGCTCCGACCCGACCTGCGCCTCCGCCTTGCAGGAAACGCTCCGGGGCGGGCTCATCTCCGCCACAGGCCCCGTCCGGTTCTTCGCCCAGACCAACCAGCCGCCCCGGCTCCTCGCGTTCCGCACGGCAGCCTCTCAGACCCAGACGGGACTGGTCGCCATCGCGGTCTCGCTGAAGTCCCTTGCGACCGTCCCCATGAACCGGGAACCCCGTCCCGACAGGGGCCTGCTCGCCGACCTGTTCGAATTGGCCCCCGGCGAACAGCCCCGTTTTCTCGCAACCTCGGCCCCTTCGCACGGGAGCACGTCCTCTTGCTGGAACGCCCACAACGAAAACTTCCGGCTTAAAGCGCCGGTTTTCTGCTTCGGCAAAACTTACGCCGTGGTCATCCGAGCCTCCCCTGACTGGCTGGACGCCAACCCCATCGGCGACAACGTGACCGCCGGCATTGCCGGCTTGATGCTCACCGCTTTGCTCACCGTTCTCGTCGTATTGCTCAGCAACCGCCGGATTTCTCTCGAGCGCGAGGTCCAGAAGCGCACCGCCGACCTCAGAAGCGCCCACGATAATCTGAAAGAGGTCTTCGGCGCAACCCCCGTGGCGATGTTGATCGTCGACGGGGACGCCCGCGTCCTTGACGCGAACCAGAGGGCGGAGCAGCTCTTCCTCTCCAAAGCCTGCGGCTGCCGGCACGAAGGCTGCGGCGTTTTCCTGAACTGCGTGAAGCGGCACGACGCTCCGGGCGGCTGCGGGCACGGCCCCGACTGCGCCGCATGTCCTTTGCGCCGCGCCATCCGGGAGGTGGCCGCCGGCGCGGCGAGCGTTTATGACCAGGACTTGGAGACGCGGATCGACCGCTCCGGGAAAACCGAGTCCTTCCATCTCCGCTTCAGCCTCGCCCCCGTTCTCTTCGAGAGCCGGCGGCGGGTCGTCGTGACCCTGAACGACATCACGGCCTGGCGCCGTGCCGAGCAGCTCTACCGGACGCTTTTCAGAGAGATGGACTACGGCATCGCGCTGTACGAGCAGGTGACGGACCGAGCGGGGCGCATCGTCGACTTCCGGTTCACGACGGTCAATCCGGCGTACGAGCGGATCACGGGCCTGGCCGCCGACACGGTGACCGGCAAAACACTCCTCGCCGTTCGTCCCGACCTCCCTGCCGATCTGTTCGCCACCTACGCCCGGGTCGCCGAATGTGGCCAGGCCGGCCGATATTCCTTCCATGACAGGACGCGCAACCGGCATTATGAAGGCGCCCTGTTCCGCTTCGAGTCCGGCCTGCTGGCCAACATTTTCACCGACGTCACGGACCGCATCCAGGCGGAAGAGCGGGCCAGCCGCGCCGCGGAGGAAACGCTCCACTTGCTCAGAGAGACGGAAGCCGCGCGCAGCGACCTTCTGTGCGCCGTCGAGGAACAGAAGCGGACCGACGAGGCGCTGGTTCATGAACGCAACCTGCTCTACGCCCTGATGGACAACCTGCCCGACCGGATCTACTTCAAAGACACCGAATGCCGGTTCCTCAAAATCAGCAAGGCGCACGCCGCCTCGCTGGGGCTCTCCACTCCTGAGGAAGCGATCGGCAAAAGCGACGCCGATTTCAAGTCCGCCGAAGAGGCGGCCCGCACCCGCGAAAAGGAGCGGGAAATCATCCGGACGGGACTGCCCCTGCTGGCGCAAGTCGAACAGAAGCTGACGTCCGACGGGCGGCCCCGTTGGGTGTCCGCGTCGAAAGCTCCGATCAAAGACAACGCGGGGCAGGTCGTGGGACTCGTCGGCATTTCGCGCGACATCACGCAGGAGATCGAGCTGCAGCAAGCGTTGCAGCAAGCCTCGAAAATGGACGCCATCGGGCGCCTCGCCGGCGGCGTCGCGCACGACTTCAACAATCTTTTACAGGCCATCTTGGGCTTCACCGAAATCCTGCTCTCGGGCGTCGGCGAACAGGACGCCCAATACGGCGACCTCAAGCAGATCGAGCGCGCCGCAAAACGCGCCGCCGACCTGACCCGCCAGCTGTTGACCTTCAGCCGCAAACAGCGGGTCGAGCCCCGCATGCTTGACCTCAACCAGATCATCGTATCCACGGAGAAAATGCTGCGCCGCCTGATGGGCGAAAACATCGCGATCGTCCTCCAGCTCGCCCCAGACGTCCAACCGGTCTGCTCCGACCCCAACCAGATCGAGCAGATTCTCATGAACCTTGCCGTCAACGCCAAAGACGCCATGCCGCAAGGCGGGCGGCTGACGTTCAGCACCGACACGGTCGCATTGCAGGCCACCGACGCCACGCTCTTCCCGGAATCGTCGCCCGGACGCTTCACGTGCCTCTCGGTCTCCGACACCGGGACCGGCCTCAGCAACGAGATGCGGCAGCACCTTTTTGAACCTTTCTTCACCACGAAAGCGCAGGGAAAAGGCACAGGGCTGGGCTTGTCCGTGATCTACGGCATCGTCAAGCAGAACGGCGGCTGGATCAATGTCTACAGCGAGGAGGGCCTGGGCACCACCTTCAAGATCTACCTGCCCGCCCACGACAGAAAGCCCGAGAACGCGGACGACGACGACCCGTCGCAAAACCTGCTCTCGCTGCAGGGGCTGGGAAAAAGCATTCTGCTCGTCGAGGACGAGCCCGGGGTCCGCAGCCTCTCGACGCTCGTGCTCCAAGGCACGGGCTACCGGGTCATCGCCTGCGAGAGCGCGCTGACCGCTAAAGCCATTTTCGAGCGCGAAAACGGCCGTTTCGACCTGCTGTTCAGCGATGTCGTCCTCGTCGGCCAGAACGGCATCGACCTCGCACTCGAGCTCCGGGCCAAACGCCCCGACCTTTCCGTCTTGCTCTGCAGCGGATACGCGGACGACAGCGTGCGGTGGCAAGCGATCCAGCAAGAGGGGTTCCATTTCCTGCCGAAGCCTTATCCGACTGTCAAGCTGCTGACGTCCGTCCGAGATGCGATCAACACACAACCGGCACCCGCAACCGGAGAACCCCCAAATGAAGACAAGCCCGCATAGCGTTCCCCTCTGCCTGATCGCGCTCTTGATCGGCGCAAGCCTTGCCGCGTTCGCCGAACCGGTCACCCACACCGTGAACGTTTTCGACCTCATCCGCGCCGGGCAAGTGGAGGCCCACCTCAGCGCCAAGGCCGATCTGGCCGACCCGCCCGAGCGCGTCTTTCAGCTCCGCGACGGGCTGCTGCACGTCAGCGGCCGCGGTTACGGCTATCTGGCCACCAAGCCCGCCTTCAGCGACTACCACCTGGTGGTCGAGTTCAAATGGGGCGAATACACCTGGGGCCAACGCAAAGACCGGGCGCGCGACAACGGCGTCCTCGTCCACGCCTTCGGCCCGCACGGCGCGTGCGGCGGCACCTGGATCACCAGCATCGAGGCGAACATCATCGAGGGCGGCATGGCCGACATCATCGCCATCAGCTCCAAGCTGCCCGACGGCACGGTGCTGAAGCCCAGCGTCACGTGTGAGATCGAGCTGGACCGCGACGGCGAGAAACGCTGGAAACGCGGCGCGCCGCGCCAGACGGTCACGAGCGGGCGCGTCAACTGGGCGAAGCGCGACGAGGACTGGGCGGACCGCCTCGGGTTCCGCGGCAAAGACGACCTGGACGCGCCGGTCGGCGCGTGGAACCGGCTGGAGGTCATCGCCCAAGGCAACACCCTGCGCTACCTTTTCAACGGCCAGGTGGTCAACGAGGCGTTCGAGGTCTCCCCCTGCGAGGGCCGGGTCTGCATCCAGACCGAAGCCGCCGAAACGGTCTTCCGCCGCTGGGAGCTCTGGCCTCTGGGCAGCTTCAAGGAAACCTGGCCGGCCGCGCGCTGAGGCTCATCCGTTCGACGTGCTGCCCCTGGGCTTCGCGCCGGGGCCGTTCTTGGCGGCCCAATCGGCCTGGCGCGCCACGCCCATCATGATCGCCACGTCGTCTTCGGAATAGACGCCGCGCGAGAAGATGCGCTGCACCCCCTGCATCATGTGGTCGGCCTTGTCCTCTTTCATGAACCCGATGAGCAGCAGCATGTCGCGCCACATGTCGGCCAGCTTCTGCTTGTGGGCCGCGACCGCGGGAAGCGACTTCTCGACCGGCGGCTCGTAGGAGCCCTGCGCGCCGTACAGCTCGTAACAGCAGAGCAGCACGGCCTGTGACAGGTTGAGGGAGGTGTAGTCCGGATGCACCGGGATGCGGACGAGGTGGGTGCACTGCCCGATCTCGTCGTTGGACAGCCCCTTGTCCTCGCGCCCGAACACCAGCGCCACCTTGCCGCCCTCCGCCAGCCGCAGCAGCTCCGGCGCCAACTCGCGCGGCGTCTTCACGTGCTGCCGATAGAGCCCGCCCCGGGCGGTCGTGCCGACCACGAACGCGCAATCCGCAACCGCTTCGGCGAGGCCCGCCGTCTCGCGCCGCGCCTCGAGGATATCGGTCGCGTGGACCGCCATCCTGGACGCCTCGTCCCAGCTGTCGCAGATCTGCGGCCCCGCCAGCACCAGGTCGCGGATACCCATGTTCGCCATCGCGCGGCAGACCGACCCCACATTGCCGCTGTACAGCGTGCCCACCAGCACAATCCGGATATTGCCCAACACGTCATTCATGAGGGGTCCCATCATAACCGCTCCATGGGCTCCGGGAAACACCGGAATCGCAAAAAACGCTCCTTTTTTATGTTTTTCCGCCACGTCACCGCCAAAAAATATGCACGCCCGCCCCCTTTTAGCAGGTTGCCCGGCATGCGGATTGTGCTAAAATGGGGAACATGAAAACGTGGAATGTGGCCAGAATCAAGGCCTCGAAAGGCGTGTGCAAGCTTCCCTGCCTCACCGCCTATGATTACGCCGGCGCGCGACTGGCCGATGCCGCCGGCATCCCGCTGCTGCTGGTCGGCGATTCGGTCGGGATGACGCTTCTCGGATACAGCTCGACCCTGCCGGTCACGATGGACCAGATGGTTCACCACACCGCCGCCGTGGCGCGGGGGGCGGCCGACGCGCTGGTGGTCGCCGACATGCCCTTCCTTTCCTATCAGATCTCCGTCGCCGAGGGCCTGCGCAACGCGGGGCGCTTCCTGCAGGAGGCCGGCGCCGACGCGGTCAAGATTGAAGGCGGCGCGCTCCGTGCCGAGCTGGTCAAAGCCCTCACGCAGAACGGCATTCCGGTCCTCGGCCACATCGGCCTGACCCCCCAGTCGGTCAACGTCTTGGGCGGCTACAAGGTGCAGGGCAAGACGCGGGAGGCGGGCGAACAGCTCGTCTCCGACGCCCAGGCGCTGGACGCGGCCGGGGCGTTCGCGATCGTGCTCGAGTGCGTGCCGCCCGACATCGGCGCCGCCGTCACCGCCGCGGTCGCCGTGCCGGTCATCAGCGTCGGCGCGGGGCCGGACTGCGACGGCCAGATGCTGGTGATGCACGACCTGCTCGGCCTGACGGAGCGCACGCCCAAATTCGCGAAGCCCTACGCCGCGCTCGCAGAGACGATGCGCGCCGCCTTCCGCGCCTACGCGGCGGAGGTCCAGAACGGCACCTTCCCCGGGCCCGAACACTGTTACGCCCCCTCCGAAGCCGCCAAGCCATAAACCGCCGCCGAGTCAGAGCGCATGTCACTATCCAGCACATCCCGAGAAGACATCGTGATCACCGGCATGGCCTGCCGGTTCGCGGAGTCGCCGAACTTGGCGGCCTTCTGGCGCAACGTGATGCAGCACAAGTCGCACTTCACGCCCCTGAACGGCAACGCGGCGTCGCCGAACGGGGCGGCGTCGCGCAAAGACCTTTTCGACCGCCCCCTCCCGCTCTCCGCCGGCCAGTTGGGCGACCTTTACGCCTGCACCCCTGCCGACCAGTATTTCCCGCGCAAAATGAACGCCGGCGAGAACCAGGACGTTTTTTTCACCGTCCAGCTCGCGATCGACGCGCTGCGCGACAGCGGCAGCACGATCAACAATCTGCCCACCGACCGCGTCTCGTTCCGGCTCGGCTACGCTCCGCCGTTTAACACCGCCTCCGTCAACTGGCTGCAGCACACCTTCTTCATCGACCAGACCCTGGACATCGTGCAGAAGTTCTTCCCCGGCGCAGGGCCGGACCAGATCGACGAGATCCGCACGCAGCTCGCGGCCTCTCTGCCGGAGCCCAACCCCTACGCGTTCCTGTCGGCTCTGGGCTGCGTGATCGCCTCGTGGACCGCCCACCTGCTCGGCTTCGCCGGGCCGGCCTTCGTGATCGACGCGGGCGCGGCCTCCGGCCATCAGGCGCTCCAGGGCGCGATGGACGACCTGCTGTCGCGCAGGGCGGACATCGCGCTGGCGGGCGCCATCCAGCCGCCCCTCAACCGGCCCGTGCTGCAGGGGCTCGCCGGCACACTCCTCTTCTCGCGCGGCAAGACGTTGCAGCCCTTCAGCCGCGAAACAGACGGCACGCTGCCCGGCGAGGGCGGCGCGGTCTTCGTGCTGAAGCGCCTCAAAGACGCGCTCCGGCAGGGCGACCGCATCTACGCCATCATCCGCAGCACCGGCATCGCGGCGGCCGCGCTGGACCAGAACCAGCGCGTCCCCACGCCGGAGCGCCTGACGCGCGCCGTCAGCCGTGCGATGCATGCCGCCGATGTCACGCCCGACTCGATCCAGTTCATCGAGGCGCACGGCTCCGGCGTCCCGTACTCCGACCTGACCGAGATGCAGGTCATGCAGGAAATCTACGGCGAGCGCAAGCCCGGCCAGCCGCTGGTGGGGCTCGGCTCCGTCAAGGGCAACATCGGCCACACGCTCTGGGCGGCGGGAGCCGCGGGCATCCTCAAGACCGCGCTCGCCCTCTCCCACCGCGTGCTCGCGCCGCACGTGGCGGTCGACAAGCCGCACCAGCGGGTGCTGTCGGCGAAGTCCCCCATCTACCTGCTGTCCGACGCGCGCCCGTGGATCCGCGGCAGCAAGAAGACGCCGCGCCGCGCCTGCGTCTCCGCCATCGACTTCACCGGCACCTGCGCGGCCGCCATCCTCGAAGAGTATCCGGAGGAACCATGAGCCGATCCCTCCACCTGTACGACCCGTTCGACAGCGAGCTCTGCCTGATCGGCGCGCCGAACGACAGCCTGCTCGCCGAAGAGGTCAAGCGCGTCACCCACTTCCTCGAGCACGCGCCCGACGCCCTGCTGCAGGACGTCGCCTACACCTGCGCCTGTTCCGCCCGCTGCATGCCCTCGGTCATCGCCGTGGTGGCCTCCTCCGTGCCCGACCTGCGCGACCGCCTCCGGCTCGCCCACAAGAAGCTCGTGGAAAACGCCGGGCGCATCCGCGACAAGAGCGGCACCTATTTTTTCCGCGACCGCCTGCGGCCGCGCGGACGCATCGCCTTCCTTTTCCCCGGCGCGGTGTCCTTCTATCCCGACATGCTGCGCGACCTCTGCCTCGTCTTCGAGGACTGTCGCGGCGCCTTCGACGAGCTCGAGGAGGCGCTCCAGACCCGCGACACGGAAAACTTCTCGCCCTCCGACTACGTCTTTCCGCCCGCGGCCTGTTACCGCAACGACGCGGGCGGCTTTTCCGCCCATGCGTTTTCCGAGTCGTTCATTGCCATCCACGCCGCGAACACGGCGCTCTACCGGCTCTTCGAGCGCATGGGGATCACGCCCGACGGGCTGGCGGGCTTCAGCGGCGGCGATTTCGCGGCGCTGGAGGTCGCGGGCGTCTACGGCAACCTGTCGCACAACAAACGGGTCGTCTTCTTGCGCGAGGGCTACCAGATGCTCAACCGGCTGGCAGACCGCGACGACCTGCCCGCCTGCACCATGCTCTCGGTGATCGACGCCCCGCGGGAATTGCTCGACGCGCTGCTCGACGCCCATCCCGGCCGGATGTCGATCGCCTGCTTCCACAGTCCGCGCCAGCAGACGATCGCGCTCTCGCCCGAGATCCAGAAAGAGGTGACCGCCGCGCTGCATAAGGCCGGCGTGAAGACCATGACCGTGCCGGTCGACCGCCCTTTCAACACGCCGTGGTGCTCCAAGGTGCTGCCCCCGATCAAGCAGTTCCTCTCGCACTGGGTGCGCCACGTGCCCAAGATCCCGGTCTATTCGTGCGCCACCGCGGAGCGCCTGCCCTCCCAGCCGCGGGGCATCCTGCACGTGACCGCAGACCAGTGGACCTCGCCCATCCGCTTCGACGACACCATCCGGCAGATGTACGAAGACGGCTTCCGCGTTTTCATCGAACTCGGCGCGCGCGGCAACATGACCAACGCGATCGACGAAACCCTCAAGAATCAGCCGCATCAGGCCGTGGCCGTCAACCGCATCCACCGCTCCGGCCTGGTCCAGCTCCACCACGCCCTCGGCATGCTGGCCGCCCAGGGCGTGCAGCTCGACCTCACCATGCTCCACCGGCACCGCCGCCAGCATGCGCTGGACTTCGACAAGCCCCTCTCGGTCAGCCTCAGCACCGAAAATGAACTGCGTCTCTCCGCCCAGCTCCCCTCGCTGAAAGTCTTCTCGCCTTCCGGCGAATTCCTCACGGCCTCGCGCGCCACCGCCGAACAGGCCCGCAAGGCGATGCCGGTGATCAGCGACAAACGCAGCTTCGACTTTGGCGCGGACTTCCCCATGCTGGCCAACGCGGAGATCATCGACGAGCAGCCCGGCGTCCTGATGGAGATCGCCAAAGTCCTGACGCTCGAGGACTACCCTTTCCTCAGCGACTACGCCCTCGGCACCACGCAGCTCTCGTACGCCAACCCGGACCTCAAAGGGCTCACACTGCTCTCGCTGATCTCCGGCATGGAGATGATGTGCGAGGCCGCCCGCAAACTCGTGCCGCACCGCCGCGTGGGCCAGGTCGACAATCTCCGCTCCCAGCGCTGGGTCGGATTCGAGCGCGGCGCCCTGCGCGTCATCCTCCGCGCCGAGCGCATCTCCTGGCCGGACCCGCAGTACGCCGCCGTCCGGGTCCAGCTCCGCGACGACTCGCCCAACAGCGCCTTCACGTGGCCCATCATCGAGGCGACGGTCCTGCTGACGACCGCCGGCACGGTGAGCCGTCCCATCCAGCCGCCGCCGCTCACCAACCCGCGCCCGGTCAACTGGTCCGGCCACGACATCTACCCCGACAAGCTCTTCCACGGCGAGCGCCTGCGCATCGTGCGGCACGTCGATCTCTGGAGCGAGGAGGGCATCGACTTCGAAGTCGAAGTGCCCGGCCGCGAAGACGCCGTGAGGACCACGCGCATCCCGCTCTTTTCTGTCTGGCCCATGCTTCTGGACGGCATCGTCTCCGGCTTCTCGCTCTGGCGCTCTCACGAGAAGTTCGCCGGCGCGATCTCGATGCCCTTCCGCGCACGCCGCATCATCTTCTACGCCTCAAGCTTCACCGAAGGGACCCGCCTGCGCGGTTACCTGCGCCTCATCTCGGTCACGCCCCGCTCGCACGTGGCCGACATCCAGGTCTCCGACGGCAACGGCAACCTGCTGATCCATTTCCGCGGCTGGGAGGAGCTCTGCGAACGTGTGCCTCCCGAATATCACCAGTTCATCCTGCGCCCCTCAGAAAAGTTCCTGACCCGCGAATTGCCGCTCGAGCTGCTCGGCAATCCCGCCACGCCGGTCGCCGCGTCGGTCGTGACGGACGTGCCCTGCAAAATCTTCGAGAACAACCAGGAGCTCTGGCTCCGGACGCTCGCGAACGTGCTGCTCGCGCCGGTCGAGCGCGAGGAATGGCTGGAGATGCAGAGCGCGGTCAGCCGCCGGGTCGAGTGGCTCTTCGGCCGCGCCGCCGCCAAGGAGGCGATCCGGCGCTTTCTGCAGAAATACCATCAGGCCCGCTGGACCGATGCGGACATCCCGATCTGGGCCGACGACTCCGGCAAGCCGCACCCGCTCGGCCCGTGGCACGAACACACCGCCGAGAACATCGACCTCTCGATCGCCCACACTTCGAAGCTCGTCGTCGCCGCCGTCGCCGCCAACGCGCGCATCGGCATCGACATCGAAGCCCTCGGCCGCGACCTCAGCGAAGACTTCACCAAAGGGGTCTTCACCCACGAGGAGATGGAACTGGCCGCCCACACCGGCGAGGCCCCGACCGCGATCCTGCGCTTCTGGTGCGCCAAGGAGGCGCTCTCCAAAGCCCTCGGCACCGGCATCCGCTATAGTCCGCAAGACCTGCGGATCCTGTCCATCGACCCGGTCACCGGCGAGATCCGGATGGAGCTCCTCGGCCAATGGCTGGAGTCTTTCAAACATCTGAAAGGGCACAAAGCCGTGATCCACTCGTCCATTTATTCGGGGCACGTCTTCGCCTCCTGCCTGCTGCCCGCCTCGCTGTTTGAAGGCGACTGAACGCCCCGCACCACTCATGAGAATTCTCCTCCATAACATTCAGTACGGGACCGGCCGTCTGCGGCGTTTCGCCTGGCTGGAAACGCTCCTGCGGACGACGTCGCATTTCCCCAACATCAGCCGTTTCGTCCGCCACATGGACCCGGACATCATCGGCCTCGTCGAGGTCGATGCCGGCTCCTACCGAACCCACCGCAAAAACCAGGCCGAGGAGCTGGCCAACGAACTCGATTTCTACCACTGCCACCGGGTCAAATATCCCGACGACGGCCTGGGGCGCCGCGTGCCCGTCCTGAACAAGCAGGCCAATGCGGTCTTGGCGCGCGAACCGATCCTCCGGACCGCCTTCCACGACTTCGAATCCGGCTTCAAAAGCCTGGCCATCGAGGTGGAGTTCGCAAGCGTGACCCTCTTTCTCGTCCACCTCGCGCTCGGCATCCGCGCCCGCCACCGTCAGCTGCTGGAGCTGGACGACCTGATCCGCGCCCGCAGCAAGCCATGCCTCGTGGCGGGCGACTTCAACACGCTCTCCGGCGTCTGGGAAATGCACATGTTCCTGCGCGCGACAGGGCTCAAGAGCGCAAACGCACACCACGCGCCGACTTTCCCGAGCTGGGCGCCGTGCCGCGAGCTGGACTTCATCTGCTATGACCCCTCGATCACGCCGGTCCGGTTCAAAATTCCGAAGGTCCGGCTCTCCGACCATTTGCCCCTGATGTTCGATTTCGAAACCGCTTCAGCGCCCTGCCGCCCGATCGCGGATGACGGCCACTGACGCCCCGGCACTTCGGAGCGCAAAACCAACCGACGGGAAGGCTCACGAGAGGAGATCAAAATGAAAACTCGCTGCGGTATCATGGCGCTGCTGCTCTTGGCTGCGGGATGCGGAACACCCACCGGACATGCGCCGTCGCTCGTCGGCGTCTGGGAGATGAAGGAAGTGCGCCTGTCCCGAATGTCCGGAGCCCCGCAGGCCGCGTTCAACAACAGGAAAGAGATCTACACGGCCAACGGCCTCTATCACGAAACGGCCGCCGAAAGCACGCAGATGACCGACGCCAAACCGCGGCGCTATATTTTCAAGAATGGCATCGTGACCCTCTTCGGCCCGAGCGACCGGGACATTCTGCAATCGAAAGTGCGTTTCGCGTCGGACAAGGAGATGGAACTCGACACTCCGGACGGCGACACACTCGTCTACCGCAAACTGTCGGACGATCCCGCCCGCATCCCGAAAGTGCCGGAGTCCAGAGTTCCGGTCCGCGCGAAATGAACAATGCCGCCATGCCCGGGAGATCCCGTCCACAGGCAAGCCATGCCGGACATTGAACACACGATGATGAATCAGCGCCCGCACGCCCAAACGTTATCGCACCTGTTGGAAACCGAGAGGTGCATCCTGACGGAAGGAGCCGTCGTCGAACGCATCAGGCGCTCCGGCACAATCTGCCTCGACCCGGTCCTCGTCCACGCGTCCTTTGTTTATACGGCGGAGGGACGGCGAACCTTGACTGCGTTGCACAACCAATACTTCGCGATCGGCCGACGCTACGACCTCCCGATGCTGACGCTCACCGACACGTGGCGCGCCAACGCTGAGCGGCTCGCTGCCTCGCCCCTGCGGGGAATAGACGTCAACGGCGACTGCGTCCGCTTCCTGCGCGAAATCGCCCAGGGGCACGGCCCGTACGCCGGCAAAATTCTCCTTGGCGGGCTCATCGGCTGCAAAGGCGACGCCTACCGGCCGGAAGAGGCGTTGTCCGAGCAGGAAGCCCGTTCGTTCCACGCTTTCCAGGTCGACGCGCTCGCCGCGGCGGGCGTGGACTTTTTGTTCGCCTCGACCATGCCCGCCCTGCCTGAGGCCGCAGGCGTAGCGGCGGCCATGGCCTCCAGCGGCATGCCGTATGTGATCAGCTTCGTGCTGAACCGTGCAGGGGCGATCTTGGACAACACCCCCCTCGACAGCGCGATCGCCTTCATTGACGGACGGGGTTTTCCCCCTCCCCTTTTCTATATGGCCAACTGCTGCCATCCCTCTTACTACCGGGCGGGCATGACAAAAATCGCGGACCGCGACCCCGGCATGCTTCAGCGGATAATCGGCTTGCAGGCCAACACCTCCGCAAAGGACGCGCAAGAGCGGGACGCCCTCGCCTTTCTCGACTCCGAGGCTCCGGACGTGTTCGCCGATGCGATGATGTCCATCCGCGACGATTTTGGCGCGCGCGTCCTGGGCGGCTGCTGCGGGTCTGACGACCGGCACATCGCCGCCATCGCGAAACGGATCCGCACGCGAGCCAAGAATTAGACGGGGCACTTCGAGCCACGCCGGAACACGCGTATTCCCTTCTTTCCATTCTCCGGCACGTTGTGCTTTAATGTTGCTTTACATCATTTGAACGGAGTCTCGCTCATGCCTCTTCATTGCTGGTGTTATCTGCTCGGCCTTATCTGCGTCCTGCTGGGGGCCTCCATCGCCCTCGCTCCCGCGCCGCTCGCGCGCCTCTACAACGCGCTGCCGCGCCACGCGGGCGCAGGCCGTGTCCTGAGCGCCATCGCCTGGGCGTGGGCAGGTTACGCGCTCTGGACCATGGGCCTCGACTTCCTGGAGCCCTTCAAGAAATACATCCCCTTCGCCGCGCTGGCCTGCATTCCGCTCACATGGTACTGGCTCGACAACCTGCTGCCCTGCCGCGCGATCGGCGGCATTCTCGTGCTCTTTCCCTACGAATTGCTCCACGTCGCGCGCGTCCATCCGTCGCCTTGGCGACTGGTGGTCGTTTCGCTCGTCTACCTCTGCATCGTCAAGGGCATGATCCTGCTGCTCTATCCCTGGAAAATGCGACAGGCGATCGTGTGGTTCACCCAACGCCCCGCGCTTTTCCGTCTCGGCGGCGCGATCAACGCGCTGCTCGGGATTTTCCTCATCGCCCTCGGCGCCACCGTCCTGCGCTAACCCGAGCGCCGAAATCCGTCTCGGGAGGAAGCCCGCCTCTCCGCCGTGCGCCCGGTCCTCCGGCCAAGGCCTGAAACGTGACGACCCCACCCGTCGCGCTGGTTTTCTTGTCCGCGAACGCGGCTATACAAACCATCCGCCGATGTGTACTATATTTGGAATAGGTCTTGTTTCAACCCGCCAACCGCAAACTCACGGCCGATTATGCCTTACACAAAACTTTGTCTCAGCCTCGTTTTGCTCAGCGCCGCGCTCGCCGCGGGCGAACGTCCTTACGAGATGGTCTGGGCCAACCGCACGCGGGACGATCATCCCGCGCTGATTCCATTCACGGACGTCACGGGCTGGCGAGTCGAAACCGCCGATGCGGCAGCCCGCCTCGAACGCTCGCAAGAGGTTCTGCTCTTCGGTGACGCCGTGGCAAAGCTCACCTACCGCGCCATCGGGCCCAATCCGCGGATCACGCTCGTTCCGCCCGCGCCGGTCGCCATCACCGGCTCCTTCGACGCGGCCACCTGCTGGATCTACGGCAACAACCACAGCTACGCGCCCGACCCCAAAACGCCGCCGGTGAACATCGCGCTCAACTTCACGGATTCCGCGGGCAAGCCCTTCTCGGTCAACCTTGCCCGCGTCAGCCACAAAGAGTGGTTCCTCTGCCACCGCCGCCTCGCCGCCGAACAGATCGCGCGTGTCGCCAAAGGCGCGGCGCTGACCTCCATCGCCGTGACCAACGGGCGCAACACGGAGGACCGCGCCATCTATCTGAACAGTCTGGCCGCTTTCACCGAGGTTTTCGCGTCCCTCACCTTCGCGCCCCGACGCCAGCGCGGCGTGCGCCTGTTCCCGGCCTGCGGCCCGGGCGCGAACACCGGACCCGGCCTGCTGCCTTTCCCCGACACGCCGCTGACCATCATTCCGCGCGACTCCGCGCCCTCCGTCACACGCGTCGCCAAAAGCAGCGGCGGCCGCTATCTGCTGATCCGAGACGGCGAAGACGGCCGTCTCGAAGTCCGGCTGCCCGCCAAGGCCGGCGCATGGGACGATCTCGCCATGCGCTGGGCCGACACGGGCGAATGGGTGTCGGTCGGCCTCGGCGGCGGGCTCTATTTCGCCTCCGATGACGTCAAGGCCTCGCCCGTCCGCGCCGCGTCAGAAGCGGTCGAGATCACCACCGACGGAAAAAGCGTCACTTACGCGGGCAGCCTTACCGCCAGCAACCGCGTCTCCAACGTGAACATCCGCTTCCAACTCGTCGGCAAATCGCTGGTCCTGGACATTCAGGCCGACGGCGGCCGCATTCACGAGGCCCGCTTCGGCGCCACGCGCGGCTTTGCCAACCCGCGCCTCGTCACCCTTCCCTACTATACGTACGGTTACGCGGACGGGCTCGCCCGTCCCGCCGTCATCGTCTCCGGCACCGCCGCAGCGCCGCTCTTTTTCCTCGCGCACATCGACTGGACGCAGTCCAACGCCTCCACACCTTTTTCCGAGAACCTGCGTTTCGACGGCTCGCTCGCCAGCAACGGCGGCACACGGTACGCCCCCAAGACCGACGGCACGCGCAATCCCTGCTTCGAGCGGTTCGTCCTGACGCTCTCGCCGAAGTTTGAAGACGTGCTGCCCAACATCCCCAACCCGGTCTCGCCCTGGAAACACGTCACCGGCACGCGCGTCTGGCGCGCGCACGGCGCGAGCGACCGCGCCCGCGACGCCGACTACTGGCGCACCGTCCGCCGCTGGGGCATGACGCAGGTCGTGGTCACTGACCACGAGACGGGCTGGCGCGACGGCAACGAAAGCTTCACGTTCCGGACCGAACCCGCGCCCAAAAAAGGCGGCGACGAGGGGCAGTTCCGCTATGCCCGCATCATGCGGAACGAACTCGGATTCGTCTACGGCCCCTACAACAATTTCACCGACTTCGCGCCGGTCAACGGTTTCTGGCATCCCGACATGATCTCGCGGACGCAGGACAACCAGCTCCAGCACGCCTGGGAGCGCTGCTATGCGCCCAAGCCCGCCCGCGCCGTGGAATTCTGCGAGCGGCTCACGCCCGTCATCGAGAAAAAGTTCGATTTCAGCACCGCCTACTGCGATGTCCACACGGCCGTCACCCCTTGGAGCCGCGTCGACTACGATGCCCGCGTGCCGGGCGCGGGCACCTTTGCCGCGGTCTTCTACGCCTACGGCGAAATCATGCTGCTCCAGAAAGCCGGATGGGACGGCCCCGTCTACTCCGAAGGCAACAACCATTTCCCCTACTGCGGCCTGACCGACGGCAACTACGCCCAAGACCAGAACTATCGGCCCTCCGAGAACCCCTGGCTCGTCGATTTCGACCTGCGCCGGATGCACGACCTCTGCTGTAACTTCGGCATGGGCAACCCCGACATGTTCTACCCCGGCAAAAGCGCGCCGCAAGATCCCGACAGCGCAAAAGACCGTTTCCTCGCGGCCACCGTGGCCTTCGGCCATCCGGGCTTCCTGATCCACGGGCTCGACGGTGAACTGCGCAGCTACTACATGCTCCAGGCCCTCGCCAGCCTCTACACGCAAGTCCCCGCCGACACCGTCCGCTACGTGGACGGGGACGGCGAAGCCTTCGACACGTCAGCCGCCCTCATCAACAGCGCCTATGCGCGTTCGCAGCTCATCACGCGCTACGCCGACGGCACCCTCACCGCCGTCAACGGCAACACCGACGAGCGTCTCAAAACCGTCGTGGACGGCACCGCGCTCGACCTGCCGCCCAACGGCTACTGGGGCCGCAGCGCCGACAAGTCCGTGCGGGTTTTCAGCGGCGAGGTCAACGGGCGTCGGGCCGATCTCTCGGTCTCGCCCGCCTACACCTATCTCGACGGGCGCGGAGCCTTCGTGCGCTTCCCCGAAGGCGCGAGCGCCGGCGTCGCGATCTGCCGCACGCTCACGAACGGCCTCTCCGAGATTCTTCTGCACAAGACGGAGGAGGCCGGATTCCCCTTCGTGCTCAGCGAGGCGGTCGCGCTCGACAAGACCAACGCCGTCTTGGGCCAAGCCGAGGTCCGCACCGCCCGCGGCCTGAGCTACGTGCAGCCCGTGAAAGGCGCGTTCTCCTATCGCGTCCGGACGTCCGCGACGCCGCCCGCGACCCTGCTCGCGTGCGACCGCGACACCGTCAAGCCCGGCGATCAGGTCACCGTGCGCGGCCGTGCGGAACACGACGTCGCCATTCCCGCGGACGTCAAGCCCGGCGCGCGCCTGTGGTTCGCCTTCGAAAACGCGTGGATCGATTTCACCGTGGCGGAACCGCCCGCACCGCCCGCGCCGCCCGCGGCCAAGAAGGTTTCCGGCTTGCCCGCCTGGTACGCGCGCGGCATGGCGTTACGCGGCCAAGCCGAGCAGGCGCTCGACTCGGCCACCGGCGCGCAGCTCTACGCTTCGTCGTCGTGTTGCGGAGGCAGCACCAAGGCGCGCGGGCTTTTCATGCATCCGCCCTACATCGGCGGCACGGGATACACCTTTGCCCGCTATGCCCTCACGCTGCCCCCCGACCCGCTGCTCTTCCGTTGCGCGGTCGGCAAGCAGGACGGCAGCGACCCGGGCGACGGCATCCTTTTCAGGGTCGTCGTGGAAGAGGCGGACGGCAAGCGCACCGAAATCGCCAACCGCCAGGTGTCCGCCCACGCCTGGTACGCGCTGGAGGGCAGTCTGGCGCCGTGGGCCGGCAAGCCGGTCACGCTGCTGCTCATCACCGACGTAGGGGAAAAAGACAACAGCAGCGGCGACTGGGGCGCATGGGCCGAGCTCCGTCTCGAACGGCCCTAAAAGCACCGGATCATTTCTCGTCCACCGTCTCGTCGCGCTGATAAATGGGAAGCTGCCGATACGGCACCGTGAACGCCAGCACCACCATCGCCGTCTGGTAGTAGCGGTCCTGCTCGCCCCGTTCCCAGTAGCCGTCCTCGTGCTGTTTCGGAATCCACGTGGCGTACATCCAGCGCGAAAAGGTCTGCCACTCGCGGCCGCCCAGCTGGAACAGGCCCTGCGCCGTATAGTACATGCCGTAGAAACAGTACTGCTGCTTGGGCAGTTCCGGGTATTTGTCCATCAGGTAGCGCGCCGCACGCCCCACGGCCGGATTGCCGTGTTCGCCGCACAGCGAGAGGCACAAGAGTCCGGCGCCCGTCAGCGTGACGCCATGCGTGTTCCGGTCCGTGTAGCCGAAGCACCCCTGGTTCTCGTCATGCCGCTTCAGCACGTATTCGACCGCGTTCTTGATCGCCTCGGGCGGCACCGGCGCGCCGTTCAGCCGCGCCGACCGCAGCGCCATCAGCGCCCAGCCGCTGCACGAGAAATCGCTGTCGCGCGAATCGGGCTGATACCGCCAGCCGCCCTGATGGCTCTTGTCCTTCTCGACCTTCTGCGCGTCCAAGATAATTTTCAGCGCCCGCGGCAACGCCTGGTCGATCTTGGTCTGGAGTTCAGGGCGCACCATGCCCGACACCTCGGAGAGAAAGAGCGTCGCGATGCAGTGCGAATACATCTTGCCGTCGTTGCCGCCGAGATAGCCGTCCGCGCGCTGCACCTCCGACAATTTGGCGACGATTCGCTCCACCACCGGCCCGTAAGGCTCGGTTCCCGGCACATGGCCGCGCGCGAGAAACGCCATGCCGCACAACGCCCAAATGCCCGACGTGTGCTGCGCCTGCCCGTTGCCGAAGGTGCCGTCCGCCAGCTGCCCGCGCGCGATCCAGGCCAGTCCGCGCTCGACCGCCTGATCGACCTCCGTTTCCGACATCAGCGCCGGCTCCTCGGCTCCCCATGACGCCCAAGCGACCAACAGAACCCCCCACGCCATGCGTTTCACGCTCATCCCGCCATCCCTTCCCCAACCGTCCACTCCGGTTTAGCGACATCATACACTTCTTGGCACCACCGCTTCAATCCCCGGGCGACTTGCAAGATCAAATGAACGTTTTTAGGCTGCGAGTTTATTGAGTTG
>CAZOIS010000008.1:0-62088 GCA_964579865.1 uncultured Lentisphaeraceae bacterium
GGCCCGGCGAGCAGGAGGAGACGTTCAAGCGGCTCGACGGGCAGGTGGGCCGTTTCCTCGATCGCGTGCCGAACGCGCGCATCATCTTGCGTCTCTACCTCTGCAACCCGCGGAACTTCGCGCGTGACTATCCGGATGAGACGCTCACGTTCAACGACGGCGCCCGTGATCATTTCACCAAATGGTATGCCATGACTGACCGGCCTTTGGCTGAGCGCGGCTATCCGAGTTTCGCCTCTGAGGTCTGGCGGCAAAAAACGGCGGAGGCGCTCTTCAACTACGTCACGCACGTCCGCCAGTCGGCCTACTCGAAGAACATCATCGGCTACTTCATCTGCGGCGGCGGCACCGAGGAGTGGTACTACTGGGGCGACTACGACCACGACAAGTATGCCTTGGACTTCTCCAAGTCGATGCTGAAGGCGTTCCACAATTATCTGCGCGTCAAATACGGCGGCGACGTCGGCAAGCTGCGCGCCGCCTGGAACGCGCCCGACGTCGATTTCGAAACCGCGCTGCCGCCCGACCCGCTCAGCCGAAAAGCCACGGAGGCGGGCGTGTTCTGGAGCGCCGACAAGGGCCAGCGCAACCGCGATTACTACTATGTGCACAACAAGGTCATGGAGGACAGCCTGCTGATCTTTTCGCACGCCGTGAAGCAGGCCTGCAACCGCGAGCAGCTGGTCGGCATGTTCCACGGCTACCTGCAGAACCACTGGCTGCTCGAAGGCGGCCAAGCGACCCTGAAGGAGCTGCTGCGTTCGCCGGATGTGGACTTCTGGTCGGGTCCGCCCCAATACAACCGCCGCGGCCCCGGCGAGCACGCGTGCATCCGCTTCCTCATGGCCAGCCTCAAGCAGCACGGCAAACTGTGGATCAGCGAGTCGGACATCCGCACCAACTTTTCTGAGCCGTCGCCGGGCAATCCGTCTTTGCACGGCCGGCCCCCGAATCTCGAAGAGACGCTGGCCTGCCTGCAGCGCGAGTTCGCCCACCAGCTCTGCGAGGGCGGCAACGGCTGGTGGTTCCAGATGGGCAAGGAGTGGTATCACCACGAGCCGGTCCTCGCGCTGTTCGACCGCATGCAGCACTGCGGCGAAGCCGCGATGGGCTTTGACCGGAACAGCGATACGGATATCGCGGCCGTGGTGGACCTCGACAGCATCCTGACCGGACCTCCCTGGCCGGTCACGACGTCGCTGATCGACGCGTTCAAGGTGCAGGAGACCTGCCGCCTGGGCGCGCCGGTGGACTACTACGAGCTGGACGACATCCTCGCAAGCGATGCAAAGCGCTATAAGCTGTATCTGATGCTCAACTGTTTCAGCCTGAGCGATGCCGAGCGCCGGCTGATCGAGAAGCGGCTGCGCCGCCGCGGAGCGGTGCTGGTGTGGCTGTTCGCGCCCGGGGTGTTCAATCCGGACCAAGCTCCGGAAAGGGATGCCGCGCACACGAAGGAGCTGCTGGGCTTCACGCTGAATTCCGAGGCGGGCCAGCGGAAAATGATGAACATGAAACTGACCGAAGCGGGCGCGCGCGCGTTCGAGGGGTTCGATCCCCAGCGGGTTTTCGGCAGCTTCGAACGGCCGGACTGGGTGGCCGACCCGGCGAGCGGGACGGTGAAACAGCAGCTGCCCGGCGCGAGCAAACTCCCGGAGCGGTTCTACGGATCGGAGGAGGGCGAGGTCCTCGCGCGCTTCGAAGAGGGTGACCAGCCCTCCATGGTCCGCCGCTGCAACTCGAGGGCCACGGACATCTGGATCGGGTCGGTGACGGCGCCCGCCGACCTCCTGCGCAACATCGCCCGCAGTGCCGGCTGCCATCTTTTCTGCGACGGCGACGAGATCGTCTACGCCGACCATAGCTTTCTGGCGATCCACACGCGTGCGGCCGGCGAGCGCACGTTCAACCTGCGGCGCAAGGCCGACGTGGTGGAGGTGTTCAGCGGCGACGTGCTCGCCCGCGGTGCCACGCAGTTCAAGGACACGATCGGCGCATGCCGGACGCGGCTCTATTTCATCGGCGACAGCGAGAAGTGGGCCGCCGAGCGCCAGCGCGCGGACGCGTTTTTTGAGCGGTTCCGGCAAGAGCTCGCGACGCTTCGGCAGCAGCAGGCCGTGAAACGCTGAAAGGCGGCTCGCCATAGGCTCGCCCTACAGGTGCGAGGTGGAGGGGACGCCTCCCCGCGGCGTCCGCGGCGGGTTCAGAGACCCGCCCTTTTTCAGACAACGGCCAGGCTTTAACTAGCCCGCTCGAGTTACGGCCGCACCAGACGCTTCGCCAGCTCCTCCGGCGACAGGTCGCTCGCCGCGTAGCGCAGCGTGCCGGGGAGGGTGTCGGGGGCGGTCAGGGCGTTGCCGTAAAGGTCGGTCCAGCGGATGGCGGGATCTTGAGGGAACGGCAGCCGGGCCTCGCGTCCGCCGCAGAGCACCGCGCAGGTGCCGCCACGCCCCGCGAAGAGATAGGCGAAGCGGTTCTCGCCCAGCGCGATTTTTCTCTCGAAGCGCTTGCCCTCCAGCGAACGCGTGAGGTGGGCGTAGGCGGCCAGGCCGGGGTGCGGATAGCCGTCCGCGCCGAGCAGCACGGTGAAGCTCGGCGACTTCGCGAGCGAGGTGTAGCCGTGCGCCGTGTAGAGGAACACCTTGGCGACCTTCTGCGCCAGCAGGCTGACCGTGTAGCGGCAGTTCTTCTCCGCCGTGTCGGCCAGATCTTCCTCCGGCTGCCAGGTGATGCTGCGCTTGTAGAGGCCCGTCATGCGGCAGTCGACCCCCGACGAGCCCGTGCTGTCGCCCTGGCCTTCGCTCATGTAGATCGGCTTGTCGCCCGCGTTCGGAACGTGGGCGAAAATCTCGCCGACCGCGTCGCGGTAGGCCTGCGCCACGCTGTCGTCGCTGAGACAGGTGGCGTTCTTGGTGTACACGTGGAAGTCGATCATGTCGCAGGACTCCATGGCGCCGGCGGCGAGCACGCCCGCCGTCCACTGACGTCCGCTCCCGCCGCCCGTGGAGTTGAAACCGGAGACCTTGATGGACGGGTCGACCGCCTTCACGGTCCGGTAGGCGCCACGGCAGAGCTCCGCGTAATCACGCTTCGCGTCGTCCTTGCCGAAGAACCGCGCGTCCTGTCCCTCTTGCCACCATCGGCCCCAGGGCTCGTTCCAGACGAAGTACTCGTCGATCACGCCCTTGTAGCGCGCGACGAAGGTCTTCACGTAGGCGTTGAATTCCTCGTTGTTTTTCGGGCGCAGGAATTTCTCGAAGTAGCCCATGTGTTTGCAGCCCAGGTCGCCGTAGTGCGAGGCCCACGCGGGCGTGGTCCCCAGCTGGGCGAAAATCTTGATCTTGTTTTCGCGGTAGCGCTGAAGGTCGTCGTCCATGAACGTCCACCGGCCTTTTTCCGGCTCCAGGTTCCACCAGCCGCTGTACTCCGTGCCGGCATCGTGCAGCCGCGCCCAGTTGATGCCGCAGGCCTTCATCATGCGGATCGTCGGCGCCGAGGCGATGAAGTGGCAGCCGAAGGGCGACTCCGGCGCGTCCCGGTTCCAGAACACCGGCCGTTCCAGGCGCGTCATCACGGTCTCGTTGACCGGCGAGACACGTTTACCGTCGCGCTCCACCCAAGCTTCGACCCGGAACTGTCCGAGGGGCCGGGCGGGAAAGACGTCGAAGCGCAGCGTGCCCTCGAAGAGCTTCGAGTTGGCCGGAACGGGGCGGTCCGCCAGCGGCATGCTGTTTCCGTAGAGGTCCGTCACGCAGCTTTTGAGCACCGCGCCGCCGGCGTCGCCCGTCACGCAGAAGCGCACCTCGGCGGGCTCGTCCGCGAACTGGATGCGCGTCTCGGCGATCTCGGAGCGGCCCGGCGCGAGCGCCACCTCGCACGCGCGGTCCTGAAAGGCGGCGTCCGCCGCGCCGGCGAACGCGCGCAGGGCGTCCAGCCGGAAGGTCCCGCTTCCGGTGAAGCGCAGGCAGAAACACAGCGCCTCGCCGGGCGGCGTGAAGGCCAGCGTCGCCGTCTGCCAGCCGTTCGAGGGCGCCAGCGCCAGGCCGGCGTGGGGCCGGCCTTCGTTCAGCACGTCGACCCGGCATGCACCTTCGCCCTGATACGCGAACGCGACGGTGTGGGGCTTGTCCGGCTGGTGGGTCTGGAAAGGCTCGGAATAGAGCGTGAACCCCTTCTCGGCTTTCGTCTCCAAGGAGGGGAGGCCTCCTTCGCCGGGGTGCGCGGCGTCCGCCCCGCAGGTGGCCGTGCGGCTGTCGCGGTCGAGGTTCCAGCCGCAGGGGAGGCCCAGCGGGAAGCGGCTGTTGCGGAAGAAATTCTTCACCGAGGCGTCCGGCCGCGGCACCGTGGCCGCGAGCTCCTCTTTGCCGAGGCGCGCCAGCTCCACGGAGGCGATGTCCGTGTCGCCGCCGCCCGTGTAGAAGTAGAGCGCCACCTTCGACTCGCTGCGCTCCCGCGTCTGGATCAAAAAGCGCCGCTCCTTCCACTCGCCGGAGGCCGGGAAGTCCGCGCCGCCGAAACCGCGGTAGGGCGCGTTGATCTGGCGCAGGCCGAACTGGAGGGTGGAGGCCTGCGGCCGCGCCGTCACGACCAGCTCGAACACGCCGGGCAGCGCGAGGTCTCCCCCGTCGATCCAGAACTGCGTGGCGGAGTCGATCTTTTCCGCGTGGATCCGCAGAAAGGCGCGCCCGTTTTCCGTGAGGCGCTCCGCACGAGCCACGGAGGCGTTCCACGCGGCGAAATTCTCGTGCACCTTAGGCGGCAGCGCGCCTTGGAAACGTCCGACCTTTTCGTACGGGCAGGGCTTGCCCTCCTCGCCGAAATCCACGCGGAAGACCGTTTCGCGCGCACCGGCGAGCAGGGCCCATCCCGCACAGAAAAAAACGCGGAACATCACGCGGAAGGCTTGCCTGAACAGCAGGTTGTTTGAGTGAAGCGGCATGGTTCTCTCCTTCAGGATATCGACTTGTAAAGTCTTAAGCATACGGCGATGACGCCTGTCTCTTCAATGACAACTTTCCGCACACGGGAAAATCGAAGGGACTGCCGTTAGCGAGAAAACGGTCGCGCATCCGATTGTCGGCTGGTCAAGTCCAGTTTCTTGACCAAATCTCGGCGAAGAGCGATACTGATGAAGTCATTCGCATCATGGGGAGGACCGATCATGCAGCTCAGCCGTCGGGAATTCATTGCGGTATCATCTGCGGCAGCCGCGGCCACGACCGTGGGCGCGCCGTCAAAAAAGAAATACAAAGCCTGCATTATTGGCGACAGCAAGATGGGGGGATACGGACACTGGATCCATCACGCCTTTGCGTTGCGGGACGATGTGGTCCACGTAGCGTTGGCGGATCCGGTCGAGAGCGAGCGGGCAAAGTACGCCAAGACAGTCGGCGCTGAGCGTAGCTATGCGGATTATCGCGAGATGCTTGAGAAGGAACGGCCTGACCTGGTGGCGGTCGGGCCGCGTTGCACCGTCAAGCATCAGGAGTACTTTCTGGCTTGTGCTGAGGTCGGCGCCCACGGCTTCATAGAAAAACCCTTCTGTGACGATCTGGCCAGCGGTGACCAAATGGTGGCCGCCGCCGAGGCGAAGAACTTGAAGTGGGCGATCGCCTTCATTTTTCGCGGCATGCCGGAGGTGCGGCACGCTTGGAAAATGGTGCACGAGAAAGGTCTCATCGGCACCGTGTTGGAAGCGCGTGCCCGCGGCAAAGAGGACCATCGGGCAGGCGGCGAGGACCTGATCGTACTCGGCGCACATGTGCTCGACCTGATGTGCTTCTTCATGGGCGGAAAACCCTTGTGGTGCGCGGCCGATGTCACGGTGAACGGACGCGCGGCAACGCCTGCCGACGTGTGTAAGGCCCACGAGCCGCTGGGCCCTGTCGTCGGCGATCGCATTCATGCGATGTATGGTTTCCAAGGCGGTGCGGTGGGCTATTTCGACTCCGTGAAGAACCCCGATGGAAACGGCGGCCGTTTCGGCATCGACATCTATGGCAGCCGCGGTGTGGTTTCCATCCGCGCCCTTCCGGATGACTTGGGGGTCAACGTGCAATGGTTCGACAGTCCGCCCTGGGCACCCGGCAAGAAGAGCACGGGCTGGAAGCCGCTGCCGGATGCGCCTGTCGTCCAGACGAAAGACACGCATCGGGAACGCAACAAAATCATTACCGATGACCTCATTGCCGCCATTGAAGAAAATCGCCGTCCGGCCATCAGCATTCAAGACGGCCTCAGGTCGTGGGAGATGACTCAGGCCGTGTTTGAATCGTGCGTCCAGGGCGGGGGGCGTGTCGCTTTACCCTTGGTCAACCGCTCGCATCCCCTGAAGCGTTGGAAATAGAAGGGAGATAAAAGGGTGCCGGCGCGGAAATCTTAATTCTGATTCTAATCCTGAGCCTGCTATAAAACTGAATCCCGATTTGCGGGTGTGAGCGGATTACGGTTATGATTGCGATCAGGAATGAGAAAATTCCTTCGTGCCAATCCCGCTGGGCCGCCCGTGTGCGACGGAATGTCAACGCGTATCTGGCCGATGTCTTGATGCGCCAGTTTCGAGGTTTCCAGATCGATATCCGCTTGCATCCCCCCAGGCTTTTTTGAAAAAATCCGTAATGTATATGTTTAAACATCCTCGCACGTAAATTGGCGTCCGCGTCAAGGCAGGCCGCGCCGCATGCCGCGTTCCTAGGGAAAGATGCTCATGAAGCTTTTCTTGATCACAGGCCTATTTGTGTTCTCACGGTTCATCACGTTCGTGGGCAACGACAATCCTGTAGAGAGCGCCGTGTTTCGGAAGCTGTTGCAGAACAGGGACTTCTCCACCATCGAAGCGCTCATCACAAGAATGGACAAAAAGATTCAAGACCCGCTAGAAAGGAGCCGGATAGACGGCGCTTTATTTGCGATGTGCGCTGATCCTCATAACGCGTCAATCGCAATGGACGAATGGTGCTCGAAATATCCGAATTCCTGGGTGGCGTATACCGCACGGGGCTATCTCTACGTCGATGTCGCCTGGAGATACAGAGGATGCGGCTGGGCCTCAACCGTATCAGAAGACGGTATGCGGCAATTTCATGCCCACCTGCGCATGGCGGAAGCGGCTCTGGCTAAAGCCTTCGAGCTAAACCCCGATGCCCCTTTCGCGGCGACCGAAATGATTAGCGTGATGATGGGATTATGTGGGCCGCGAGCAGAAATGGAAAAATGGTTTCATCGGGCAATAGCCGCAAAAACGCCCGCCCCCCGTGCCTACGCCTGCAAGGAACTTTACCTCACGCCAAAGTGGCATGGCTCAGTCGAAGAGGTTCTGGATTTTGCCTATGAAGTGGATCGCGCAGACACGTCGCCGATAACGGTCGCTACAACATACGGCGGCATCTGGCTAGACATGTCCCAATACCGCGAAAGTGCGCTGCTTTCCAACCCGAAATATCTTGGCAACGCAGCCCAGTCCTATGCCCGCTCTTTGGAGAAGTACCCCTACAGGAGAAACCAGCGCTTGTTTTGCGCGTTCTTCGCCTTGCGCTCAGGAAATTACCTGCTCGCGGCAAAACAATTCAACGGCGTGGAGTGGCGCTCAAAGACCCCCGACTTGTGTTTCTGGAAATCCAAAGCGGCCTTTGAGGCGGACCGAGCTTTGGCGTTCCGTAACTCGCCCCAGACGATCGACCACCGCAAGCTGATGATGTTGATCCTTGGAGCGGTTGCCGGGCTGTTCTACATGCCGGTCATCGTCCGCGCCATCAGGCAGGGACGATCTTGGGCCGAGACGCTGGCCCTCGGGGCCATCCTCATGTTTTTCGCGTTTCGTTTAAACCGATATCTCCCCCATTGGGGAACCATTGGCTTTGTGATTGTCCATGTCCTGGCGACCGGGCACATGGCTCGGGATTGGATGCGAGAGCGCCGGCCGCTTTTCTCCTTACGGCCAAGGTAGCTGGCCGCCTTGATGCGCTATCGTGCCGATCTGCTGAACGACATCCCTGTCGCTGTTGTTGGCGTGATCGGCCGTCGGCCGTCAAAGCGAACGGCTGAGCGATCAACTTTCATTACCCTCTTTCTCTTCCTTCCGTTATACTATGTCTCGTGTTCGCGGATTAGTATCCGGCAGGGCTCAACCACGAAGGAGAAACGAATGAAATATCGGGGCGTATCGAGGCGTTCTTTTTTGGCGACAAGCGCGATGGCGGGGTTTTTTGTCCCGGCCAGTAAGGTGTACGGGCAGGCCGTGAAGGACAGCCCCGGAAAGCAGCTCAGGTTTCTGAAGGTGGGCGTCGGCGGCATGGGCGGCGGGGATCTCAATTCGCTGACCGGCAACGGGGCGATCTGCACCGGTCTGTGCGACGTCAACCCGGGTACCCTCGCCAACGCGGCGAAGAAATTCCCGGGCATCCCGACCTTCACCGACTACCGCCAGATGCTGGACAAGATCGCCAAGGAATGCGACGCCGTCTGCGTCTCCACGGCCGACCACACGCACGCGACCATCGCGCTGGCCGCGATGCGTCTCGGCAAGCACGTCTACGTGCAGAAGCCCCTCGCCCATTCGTACGAGGAGTGCGAGATGCTGATGGAGTCGGCCAAGAAATACGGCGTCGTGACGCAGATGGGCAACCAGGGGCATCCCGGCGTCTTCCGCTACGAGAAGCTCATGGAGAGCCAGTTCTGGGGCGACATTTTGGAGGTGCACTCGTGGACGGACCGCGCCGGCGGCAAATGGTGGCCGCAAGGCATGACCGCCCTTCCCCCGGAAGAGAAAGTCCCGGAAGGCTTCAACTGGGACTGCTGGCTCGGGCCGGCGAAGATGCGTCCTTACGGCAAGGGCTACGCGCCTTTCGCCTGGCGCGGCTGGTGCGACTTCGGCTGCGGCGCCATCGGCGACATGGCCGTGCACAATTTCGACCCCGCGTTCTTCGTGCTGAAGCTGGGCCTGCCTGAGACCATCAAGGCCTGGTGCGACAAGCCCGCCAACCTCGCCTATTCCACGTATTCGACCATCGATTACCACTTCGGCCCGTCGCCGGTCTGCCCGAAGGGACTCAACGTCTACTGGTACGAGAGCGGCATCCTTCCCAAGCGTCCGCTCGGCTCGCATCCGAAGCTGAACGTGGGCGACAACGGCTGCATGATCGTGGGCTCCAAGGTGACGACCCTGGGCGGCTCCCACGCCAGCAAGCCGCAGGCCGTCGCGGTCGGCGGCCAGCCGTTCGGCCCCGCGACCAAGGACGCCGAGCGCGCCTGCAACAAGCTGCTGGAGGATCCCGGCAAGTGGCAGTACAACCACTATAAGGAGTGGGTCGACGCCTGCAAGGCGAACAACCCCGGAGCTACGGGCAGCCGCTTCGAATACGCCGCCCGCCTGACCGAGGCGCTCCTGTTCGGCTGCATCGCGCAGCGGTTCCCCGGCAAGGAGCTGGTCTGGGACAACGACAAGCGCGTCTTCAGCAACAGCCCCGAGGCGACCGCGCTTCTGCAGGGCTTCAAGCGCGAAGGCTTCGAGCCGAAAGTATAGAATCGGCTGGGGCCTCCCTTTCGCCGCGCCCGGCTTCACGGGCGCGGCGAAACTTTTTAGATGGCGGGAGATGTCATTTTGCGCCCCGCGAAAGCTCTTTCGACCGCCCGGGAGGTCACACAGAAGGCTGGCCATGTAAAGCTAACGGAAAATGCAGGTGGACAATGCATCAGAACGTGCTTCTTGTCGTTGTGCTTGTTCTCGTCGCAGGGTGCCAGACGGGAAAAGTTGTTGGCCACACGAATGGCATGGAAGTGGCCAAGGGTGAACGAACCATCCAGTACGATTCGACCAAGAATCTGACCAATGTGTTTATCAACGGCATTCTCTGCGAGAAGGCGAAGCATCGCTTTCTCGCGAAAGTGCCCATCCTTTTCGAGCGCACGCCAGTTGTGGTGACGACCGTTACGACGCAAGGGGAGACCGTTGTGCTGGAGGCCTTTACCCTTAAGGCCTGGCCGGAAGGTTTGCCGACCAAAAGCCTCGACAGTTGCCAAACGGTCTTTATCGATAATCCGCCGGACGGCATGGTCATTCACGCACGATAAGCGGGGCCGCGCCTAGAGAGGGACTTCGGCGCGTAGTCGCACGGGTGTGTGCTAAGAGACAGATAATCTGACGCTACGGCCAAACGATGCGGTAAAAGCGCGCGGGAATGGTGGGGGATGAGGGGTCGCTGAAGTAGAGCGAGCCGGACGTGCCGAGTGTTGCGTTTGTGAGCGGCGTCCAGAGGCCGGCGGACAGGTTTGTGGAGGCCTCGACCGCGAGGGGAATGTTTGTGGTGCCGGCGATGGCGGAGGAGAAGGTGGCGTCGGCGTAGAGGGCATGGGTGAAGAGCGGGTTCCAGAGGAGCGTGGGCCGGCCGGCACAGGTGTCCGGCCACTGGGCGGCAAAGGCCGGGAGGTAATAGAGGGTGGCGCAGGTTGAGTCGAAGACCGAGGCTCCGAAGGCCGGCGGTTCCCCCGTGAGGCAGACGCCCGCGAGGGCGGTGCAGTTGGCGAACGCCCCTTTGGCGATGGACGTGACGCTGCCGGGAATGACGATCCGGGTGAGGCCGGTGCAGGCGTAGAAGGCCCAGTCCTCGATGCGGGTGACCCCTGCGCTGAGCGTGACGCTGGTCAGGGCGAGGCAGCCCTCGAAGGTGGAATGGCCGATGGCGGGGACCTGCGCGCCGATCGTGACGTTGGTCAGCATGGAGCTGTAGAGGAACATCATGGCGCCGAGGTTGGTGACGCTGTCGGGGATCGCCATGCGGGTCAGCGCCGTACAGTGGGCGAACGCCTGATTTCCGATGCTGGCGACGCCGTAGGCGAGCGCGACATTGGTCAGCGAGGTGCAGTCGTTGAAGGTGCCGTCCCCGATGTCGGCGACGCTGGCGGGAAGAACCACGTCCTTCAGGGCGATGCAGTGGTGGAACGCGTTGTCGCCGATGCTGACGACGTTGCTGCCGAGCGACGCCGTGGCCAGGCGGTCGCAGCCGTCGAACGCGGAGTCGCCGATGCTGACGACGCTGTCCGGAACCGCGATGGCCCGCAGGAAGGCGCAGGCCGAGAAGGCGAAGGCGCCGATGTTTGTGACGTTGGCCCCCAGGACGGCGTTGGTGAGGGTGGCGCAGTGGCTGAACGCGTAAGTCCCGATGTCGGTGGCGCTGTCGGGGAGGGCGATGCTCGTGAGCAGGTTGGCGCCCTCAAAGGCGGCGCTCCCGATGGCGGTGACGCCGCCGGGGATGGCGTAGGCCCCGGCCTTGGCGGCGGGGTATTGGATGAGTGCGGTCCGGGCCTTGTTGAACAGTACGCCTTCGGAGCTGCTGTAGTACGGGTTGGCCGCCACCACGGTGATGTTGCTCAGCGTGGTGCACGAGGCGAACGGCGATGCCCCGATGGCCGCCACGCCGGCGGGCAGAACGATGTTGCCCAGGCTGACGCAGAAGGCGAAGGCGCTTTCGCCGATGTTCGTGACGGTGCTGGCGATCGCGACGCTCTTCAGGGCGGAGCACTTGTTGAAGGCCATCTTTCCGATTTCGCGCACCCCCGCGGGAATCGTGACGCTGGCCAGGTTCGTGCAGGTGTCGAAGGTCCCTTCCCCGATGCAGGCGATGTTGGTGCTGAGGGTGATGCTTGCCAGCCGGGTGCAGGAATAGAACGCGGAGGAGCCGAGGCTGCTGACGCTGTTGGGAAGGGCGACGTCAGTCAGGCTGGCGCAGTGCGTGAAGGCGCCTTGGCCGATGCGGGCGAGGGTGCCGGAAAGCGTGGCGTTGGTCAGGGCGGTGCAATCGTAGAGGGCGTAGCTGCCGAGATTGGTGACGGTGTCGGGCATCGCGAGGGCGGCCATGCCGGAGCAGGCCGAGAACGCGTGGTCGCCGATGTCGCCCACGCCGGGCGGGATGACGACGCCGGTGATGCCGGCACAGGTCGCGAACGCCGTGTAGCGGATGGCGGTGACCGGGAAGCCGCCCAGCAGGTTCGTGATCGTCAACGCGCCCGAGTAAGACGTGTTGAACCCCGTGATGGTCGCTTGGCCGTTGGCGACGGTGTAGGTGTAGTCCCCCTGGGTCAAATCGGCGCGGGAGATGAGCGGCGCGAAGGCCAGCGCGAGGCCGAGGGAGAACAGCGGCGCGTGAATGCGGACGTCTGATTTCATGGCTTCACCTTTCTTGATACGGGCAAATGGAGACGCATCTCGAAAAATGTGAAAGACATCAAACGACATCAGTATGCGGCGGGTCGACAAAGCGTGTCAACGGTTTTGAGCGGTGCGGGGGCCATCGGCTGGTGACGGGGAGGGGCAAGGTTCGCGCGTGGCGTATGCGGAGCATCCGGGGCGCGGACGGCTCCGTCCGCGTGATGAACGGTCACGCAAGGCCGACGCGCGGCCGACGTTCAGACGACCGCCGTCCGCCCGAAGTCCGACCGTCTTTTCGCGAAAGTTTTCCCCGTTTTTGGGCATTGCGCCTTGACCGCGCTTAGCACTCGCATGTACCATAACTTAGATTATTTAAATTTGGGTTCTCGGTCGAACTTGCGGTGTGGCAAACAAGGAGCGTTATTATGACTCGCAATTGGATATTCACCCGTAGCTCGTTTTCCGTCGCAGTACTCATGATGCTGTGCGGTCGTCAGGTGTGGGCGACGAGCGGAACCTGGGACGGCGGCGCCAGCAGCGGGTACTGGACAAACAAAGTCAACTGGTCCGACAATAACGCGGCCTACCCCGTCAGCGAAGACACGGCCACCTTCAGCGGATCGGGGAACAACCGGACCAACATCAATATCGCGGGCCTCTCGGCCATCCGCTACATCAATTTCTCAGGGACGGGCGTGCCGTCCTACTACATCGGCGACTGGCCGGTCAACAGCCAGACGCTCGTCGCCCGTCATGGCTCAAACTACCGGGTCCTCAGCGACTCGAAAAACAGCCATTTCATCGCCGCCGGCATCCAGCTCGGCCCCGACACGTCGGGCAACAGCTACACCTTCCAGAACGACCACGCGTTCAACGCGCTCACCGTTTACGGGAACATCTTTGGCGCGGCGAGCGGCGGCACGGCGGGCGGCAAAACGCTTAACGTGAACGGCGTGGGCCCGGTCAAGCTCCTCGGCAACATTTCCAAGGGGGGCGCGACCGTCCTAGACATCAGCGTCAACAACACGGGGACCACGACGCTTTCCGGAACGAACACCGTCCGTATCCTGTATCTGAACGGCGGCCCCCGCAGCGTGCTCGACATCGGCCAGGGGTACACCACCTTCACCAACTCGGGCAGCGAGAACATCCTCTGCGCGGCCGGCGGCACGATCACGGGAACCGGCGCGATCCAATTCAGCACGGGCGGTGCCGAGAGCTACGCCGACAACCGCGTGGACGACGTCAACGCGACCTGCGCCATCAACTGCCGCATCACCGGCCCCGGCGGCTTCGAGCTCTACTCCTACGTCGGCCGGGCGGGCACGTTCGAGCTGAACGGCGCCAACGATTTCGCGGGGTACGTCGTCATGAACGCCGCCGGCACCATCAGCGCCGCCCATTTCGGCAACCGCGGCGCCACCGACAGCAACCTCGGCGCGGGCTCCAAGATCCGCTTCAACAGCAACAACGACGGCGGCCCCAAGCTGAAGTACATCGGCGCGGGCGAGACCACCGACCGAACCCTCGAATTCAATTCCCACGCGCGGATCGAGCAGGCGGGCACCGGGCACTTGGTTTTCACCACCAACACGGTCTGCGCGACCACGAGCGGACTGAGCCTCACCCTGATGGGCTCGACGGCCGGCACGGCGGAGATCAGCGGCGTCATCGTGAACAACTCCGGAAACGTTGCCGTCTATAAGCAGGGGACCGGCCTGTGGGCCCTCTCCGGCGCGAACCTCTACGGCGGCGGCACGTTCGTCGATGGCGGCACCCTGGTTCTCCGGGGCGCCAACGGCTCGATCCTCTCTTCCAGCGGCATCACCATCAATGCCGGCGGCATGCTTCAAATCAGCAACACCCCCGACGCCAACCTGCCGAACCGCGTCAAGGACGGCGGCAGCGTCACGATGGACGGCGGCACCCTGAGCTTCTCCCACACCGCCGGCGCAACGAACTACAGCGAAACGGTCGGCACGGTCGCGCTCGCGTCCGGCCCGAACGCCATCTCCGCCTCCCAGGCCGCCGCCGGCCGCACCTCCGCCCTCACGCTCAGCGGCCTCACGCGCACCTCCGGCACCGTCGACTTCACGGGCGCCGGCCTCGGCGAGAGCGACCGCAACCGGATTTTCATCAACGGTCAAAGCGACGGCCCGATCGGAGCCTGGGCCACGGTCAACGGTTCCGCCCTGGCCGCCTACAGCAGCGCGCGCGGCGTCTATGCTGCCGACAGCGCCTCCTACGCGGACATCGCGGCCCGCGGCGACACGATCGTCTCCAACCCGTCCAGCAACGTCCGCATCATGACGCAAGGCACGACGGGCAACAACGAGCTGAGCGACGCCACCACGGTGATCAATTCGCTGGCCCAGAACTCCGTATTCGACTCGACCGTGAACACGGCGGGCAAAACGCTGCGCACCTCCGCCGCCGCAGTCCCGGCCGGCAAGGCCGCTCTCACCCTCGGCGCGGCGGCGGGCGACGGGACCCTCACGGCCGCCGCAGAGAGCGGTAGCCTGACGCTCGCCAACGACGGCGCGAGCAGCCTCACCGTCAACGCCGTGATCGCGGACAACGCCGGCGCCTCTTCATTGGCCAAGGCCGGCGCCGGCGCCGTGACGCTCGCGGCCGAAAACACCTTCTCCGGCAACACCGCGATCAGCGCGGGGGCGCTCGTGCTGGCCAACGGCAACGCGCTCCAGAACAGCACCGTCACCCTCGGCGGCACGCCGCCCGTGTTCGACAGCGCCGTGCCCGGGCACGCCTTCACGTTCGGCGGCCTCAGCGGCAGTCAAGGCCTGATCCTTGTCGACAACGCGTCCAACCCGATCGCGCTGACCGTCGGCAAGAACGACGACAGCACCACCTTCAACGGTCCGCTTTCGGGCGGCGGCAGCCTGACCAAAACAGGCAGCGGCACGCTCACGCTGGGAGGCGCAAACTCCTTCAGCGGCGGCCTCACGGTCAACACGGGGAGCACGGTCGTCGCCAACCACGTCAGCGCCCTCGGTCCGGGGCCGGTCGTCAACAACGGCACGATCGACATGAAGACGGTCAGCACGGTCTCCGTCAGCAACCCCAAGATCAGCGGTGCGGGCACGAACAACGTCACGCTGCAGACCGGCGGCACGACCAGCTATCTGGGCGCGGATTATTCGGAGTTCACCGGAGTCTGGAACATCGGCGTGGCGGCCTCAGGCGGCAAAGCCATGATGAACGGTCGGGACAACCCCGCCGCGACCTTTGTCGTGCGCACCAATTCGACCCTCATGGTCGGCACCGGGACCTATCCCCACAGCGCCACCCTGATTCTGGAGGGCGGCAACACGGGCGAATCCTACGGCCAGCTCCGGCTAGATTGGGACGGATCGTGGAACGGGCCGGTCTACCTGGCCAACAACATTTCCGATCCCGCGAACGACGGCTTGCTGGGCGTTCCCAACGGAAACGGCTACATCCGCGGCGTGATCAGCGACCTGAACGGCCCCCATCCGGTCACCAAGATGGGCAACGGCACCCTCATTCTGACGGCCTCCAACACCTATGCGGGCGCCACCTGGATCAAAGCCGGCGCGGTCCAAGCCTATTCGATCCGGAACGCCGGCGAGCCCAGCGCGCTCGGCGCGCCCACGGAAGCCGCCGATTTGCCGATCCGCATCGGCAGCGGCACCTCGACCGGCACGCTCACCTACCGCGGGACCGGCGATACCACCGAGCGCGCCATCGTCATGGGCGGCACCACCGGCGGAACGTACCTCGAGCAGGCCGGAAACGGACTGCTCAAGTTTACGGGCGACATCACGGCCGCGGTCGCCAGCAACAAACAGCTCCGCCTGTATGGCAGCACGTCGGGCACCGGCGAGGTCGCCGGCGCCATTTCCGACTTTGACGCGTCGTCCACCAACAACCTCTTCAAGACGGGCTCAGGCGCCTGGGTCCTCTCCGGCAACAACACCTATAAGGGCAACGTTGTGGTCGAGGACGGCTCGCTGGTCATCAGGAACAGCGGTGCGTTCGGCATCGGGCCCAAGACCGCGCAAGCCGCCAACAACGTGAACGGTGCCAACCCGCACATCCATTTCGACGGTGTGGATGGCGATTTGACCATCCCGCCTGATATCACCTTCCGCACAAGCAACAACCGCTTCGGAGCGCTCCTGAACGAGGCTGGCAACAATACGGTCCAGGGGCCGGTCATCATCACCGGCGGCGACGGAGATTCCATCTTCAAAGCCAACGCGGGCAAGCTGCTCTTCACCGGAAACATGACGAGCGATCAGACCGCGGCGAGAAACCTGCGCTTGCAGGGCAACGGCGACGGCGAGATCCGCGGCACCATCGACAACGGGACACTGACGATGGGCCTTCCGGTCATCCGCGAGGTCGGCTCCGGAACGTGGACGCTCTCGGGTTCGAACACGTATGACGCGATCACCTACGCGAACAACGGGACGCTGGTGATCGGCGGCGCGAGCGGTTCCATCAACGGCGGGGTGACGCTGGGCGGCGGCACGTTCGTCGTCAGCAACTCACCCTCCGCCAATCACGCCAACCGGTTGAGCGACAGCGGCGCGGTCACGCTCAATGGCGGCACCTTGAGCTTTACGCATTCTGGCGGTTCGGCCAGCTACAGTGAAACCGCCGGCGCGCTGACGGTCGGCAGCGGCGGCACAACCGTGATGGCTTCGCAGGCCGATCCGGACCAGACCTCCACGCTGACCTTCGCCTCGCTGGCACGCACGGGCGGCGGATCCGTGAACTTCGTCGGCAACGGCCTGGGTGCGGAAGACAACCGCAACCGCATCATGTTTGCGACGCCCCCCGCCGCCGACAACGCCCTGATCGGCCCGTGGGCCTTGCACAACGGCACGAACCTCGCCTCCTACACGGCCGCGCAAGGCGTGATCCCGGCCGGCGATTCCGCCTACAGCAACATTTCGGCCAAGGGGCCTTCCGTGCTTCCGAACGATGCGACCGCCTTCGCCCGGATCTCCGAGGAGGGGACCACGGGCGACATCGCGCTCCAGGCCGAGACCGAGACCAGCCTCGGCGGACTTCTGCAGGCCACCGGATGGGATGCGAAAGTCGGGCTGACGAACGGCCAGATCCTGAAGACCTCCAGCCTGATCATCGGCGAAAACATGGCCTCCCTGACCATCGGCACCAACACGGCTGACGGGCTCTTGATGCCGCTTTCCGCCGGCGAAGCGCTCTCCCTCGCGAACTATTCGGCCAACACCTTGTCGGTCAACACCCCCGTCACCAACAACACCTCGGCCTCTTCGCTGGTGAAGCTGGGCCAAGGTGCCGTGCGTCTGAACGGCGCCACCGCCTATACCGGCGCCACGCAAATCGACGCGGGCGAACTGGTCCTGGCGGCGAACGGGACGACGCAGGCCCTCGCGGGCGCGATCAGCGGTGCCGGCGCGCTGGTGAAGGATGGCAGCAGCCGCATCGTCCTGGGCTCAGCCAACACCTACAACGGGCTGACCCTCATCCGGGAAGGCACCCTGATGCCCAGCTACAACACGTCCTTGGGGTCGACGCTCGCGGGAACGATCATCACGAACCGCGGCACGCTCGACGTGGGCTTCAGCACCTCTGACAACGCGGTCAACTTCGGCGACGAACTCTTTACGGTCAGCGGCACAGGCTTGAACGGCCGCGGCGCGATCATCAACTCGTCCGCCCGCTCCCAATACAACGCTTTCCGATACCTGACGCTCGCGGGTGACGCGACTTTCGGCGGCGAGCACGGCAGCGCGCGCTGGGACATCCGCAACACAGACTCGTCTAAGCCGCCTTTCTTCGACATGAACGGTTTTACGATGACCAAGGTCGGGTCCAACATGGTCGGCCTCACGGCGGTCCCCGTCAGAAACCCCGGGCACATCGATATCCAGGAAGGCTCGTTCTCAATCGAAGTGAACACGTCGCTCGGCGGCGACGCGTCCAACACCGTGACGGTGCAAGGCAACGCCGCATTCGACATCTATCAAGCGACTCTTCCGGTCGCCTGGAGCCTGGTGTTGAACGACCTCGGCCGCTTCTATGCCCGTTACGGCAACAGCACTCTTCAGAATATCTGGGCCGGCCCTGTGTCGCTCAACGGAACGGCCTTCCTGACGGGCGCCAACGACACGCAGGCCACCTTCGCGGGCGACATTTCCGGCAGCGGTAGGCTGGTGAAGGCGGGCAGCGACACCTGTGTGTTCCACCTGACCGGCACGAACAACACGTACAGCGGCGGCACCATCGTCAGCAACAGCACGCTCTTCGCGCACCACCCCGGCTCGCTGCCCGGCTACGAGACCGGCGCGGTGACCGTCGTGGCCGGCAAGTACCTCAGGGTCGAAGCCGGCAACGGCGTCATCGGCTGGAACGCTGACCAGATCATGTCGCTTATCGGCAACACGGTCTTCACGACCAACAGCGCCATCCTGGACATCGACCTCACCTCGTCGGGCCCCTTCGCCCTCACCAACGTGCAGGACAGTTTCACGCTCTACCTCCGCGGCACGAACACGCTGACGATGAGCGGCTTCAACACCAACGCCACGGCCACCTCGACGGGCAGCTCGCAATACGGCGAAGTGCGCGTCGTGAACGGCGCCAGCCTCACGCTGGCGAACGGCAGCTCGAACATCATCGGCCGCACCGTCGTCCAGCCGACCTCGCTGGGCGGCACCCTGACGGTCAACGGCCCCACCCGCATGGAGATCCTCTACGTGGGCAACGGCAACGGCGACCGCGCACGCGTGTTCATCAATGACAACCTGACGCTGAACGGCATCATCCTGGCCCAAAACAACATCGCGAACGGCGCGGTCTACCAGGGCAACAACAGCATCGTCGAGATCAACCCCACCGGCGGCGACCGGCTGAACATCGGCCACAACGGCGGCTACGGGTACTACCGGCTCGACGGCGGAACCCTGCGTTCCGGCCGCATCGGCCTGCCGGGCTCGACGGCCGCCAACGGCGAGAACAACGCGGTCTTCGAAATTTTCGGAAACGCCGCCTCCGCCGTCTGCACCGGCGACTGGCTGTTCTGGGGCTGGTCGAAGGGCAACGGCGTGGCCAACCTCTACGGCGGCACGCTCGCAGGCCCGTCCGCCGGCAACGACACCACCATGGCTTATGCCGCCAACAACGGATCTTTGGCGGTGCTCAATCTGCTGGGCGCCAATGCGCTCATGGACGCCGCATGCAATGGCACCTCGAAGGGGTTCAACATGGCCAACGCGGCCGGCAACCTGGCGTCCATCATCAACCTGAATTCGGGCACGCTGTTGGCGAACCGCATCCGCGCGGGCGTCACCGGCACGCCGTCGCTCTTCAATTTCAACGGCGGCACGCTCAAAGCCAATTCGGGTACCGCCTATGCGTCGACGTTCATGCAGGGACTGACCGCCGCGACCGTCTACCCCGGCGGCGCCGTCATCGACACCACCAACGCGATCCTCACGCTCAACCAGTCCCTGGTCGCTCCGACCGGACTGGGCGTCGGCTGGATCAGCGTCTTCAATCCCGGCGCGGGATACATCGCTCCGCCCGTCGTGATGATCACCGGCGGCAGCGGTTTCGGCGCGACGGCCGTCGCGACCGTGAGCCTGGATCAGGACAGCCCAGCCTTCGGCCAGCTGACCGGCATCACGGTCACCAGCCCCGGCGTCGGATACAAGTATGACGACGCGCTCACCGTCGAGTTGCGCGGCGGTGGCTACACCACTCTCGGACAGGCCGGCGTGGCGCTGATGACGCCGAACTCGGCGGCGGGCGGCCTCACCAAGAACGGGAACGGCGTCCTCACGCTGGGCGGCACCAACACCTACGGCGGTGTCACGACCATCAACGCGGGCACGCTGATAGCGGGGCACGCCGACGCGCTGCCCACAAACGCGGCCGTCAAGGTGGCGGGCGGCATTTACAATCTGAACGGGCTCGCGGTGACCAATGGCGTGATTACGGCTACGGGCGGCATGATCGTCAACGGCACCTTGACCGGGAGCAGCCTCTCGAAGGAGGCTGACGGCACGCTCACCCTCGGCGCCACCTTGAATTCCGCCGCGCCGATCGTGATCGGCGGAGGCGTGGTCCGTTTGCTCGAACGTGATCCGGGCCTGTACGAAGGCTTTGTTACAAGCGCGGGACTGACCTCGACGGCCACCAATCCGTGCACGGCCATACAACTCGGCACCCGCATGGCGAACCTGGGCACAACGGATTGGCCCACGAACACCACCATCATTTACTCCGGCAACATCTGGAACCGCGGCGAGACCAACGTGACCTGGACCTTCGCCAAGAGCATCGACGATGCCGTACTCTTGCGCATCGACGATACGACCGTCATCAATGACGGCAGCTGGATGACACCCAAGACCGGCAATTTCACGCTGTCGCCTGGCTCGCACACGTTTGACGTCCGCTTCTACAACGGGACCGGAGGCGCGGGCATTGTGGCCAATCGAGAGTGGTGGAAAACAAGCGTGTTCGGCTTCGGCATCGACTTCTTGGGCCGCAACGAGACCAACATCGCGAACTATGTGGCCTTCACCGATCCCGGCGACGGCAGTCTGGTGACCCTCCGAGGAGAAGGAAACGTCGTCACCAACCTGCTCGATCCCGCCTCCGTCGTCGAGGTCGCGGGCGGCGCGACGCTCGATCTGGGCGGCTACGTGCAGGCCCTCGAAAGCCTCAGCGGCGGCGGCCTGGTCAGCAACGGCACGCTGACCGTCACCGGCACCCTCGCCCCCGCCGGCGACGGCGCGCTCGGCACGCTTACGATCGCGGCCGCCCTGGCGCTTTCCGGGACCTTGTCGGCTGACGTCGCGGGCGACGGCTCCAGCGACTTGCTGGCGGTCCAAGGGAACGTCGACCTGACTGGCGCATCGCTTGCGATCGTCAATCCGGCGGATCTCGACACCAAGCGGACGTACACACTGCTTTCCTGCACGGGTACCCGAAGCGGCGTTTTCGCCTCACATAACCTGCCGGATGAGCGCTGGCGCATTCTCTATACGGCGGATGGCGACGTCAAGCTCCGCTTCACCGACGGAACCGTGCTGATGCTGAGATAATGGCGGCCGGAGGCGTGTCTGATCATCCGCCGCGCGGCTTGAAGGCGTATTCCCCGATGACCGCCTTCGATATCAGGTCGTGGGCGATCAGTTTCAGTTGACGGTTGACGACCTTGCCTTCGAGGACCGTCAGCTCGCCCCCCGGCTTGAGCGTGCAGCCGGAGCCGCCGACGACCTGGGCCCACGACCGGCCTGCGGCCGGAGCGTCGAAGCGGAACTTGTGCTTGTGGGCCGTGACGACCAGCTGGACGCCGTGCTTCTCGAAAAGCGGCGACCACAGGTCGTGGCACTGGCGTTGCCACGAAGCGTAGCCCTCGGCGAGGTCGCCCGGGTTGGCGCCGGGGGTGTCGTCGAAAAGCGGAATGTGGCAGAAGGCCACGATATACGGCGCCGCCTTGATGTCCGGGCGCTCCAGGACTTCGGCCAGCCACTTCGCCTGAAGTGCGCGGTAGGGCGCGAACTGCGCCAGCTGTCCCCATTCGCTGCGATCGTCCGGCTTGTCCTCGCCGGTGTCGAGCCCGATCAGCGCGATGTCGCCTTGCCGGACCGCATAGTTGCGGCTCAGCGTCCAGAATTTGCTGTCGCGCTCGGCCGGCTCGCGCGTCATGAGGATCCGCGGCAATTCGCGGGCCAGCACGCCCCGGTAGTCGTGGTTGCCGGGGGTGAAGAGAAACGGGCGGCTGACTGCGAACGCGCTCTGGCCCGGGTTGAGCAGGCTCTGCACCATCTTCGGCATCTGCTCCAGCCAGTTGCAGAGGTCGCCGTTCCAGACGGTCACGGCCGGGCTGAGCGCGTCGATCTGGGCGGCCAGCAGGGCGCAGGCCGGATGGTTCTCGTGCGTGTCGTTGATGACCGCGAACGAGGACGCGGACTTTGGGCCAGGGGTGCGGAACGAATGGATGCCGCTCAGGACTGGCTCGCCCGGAAAAATTTTGTACGCGCCCTGAAAATCGATCGGCAGCGTGCCGGTGCGGTAGTGGTAGACCGAATCCGGCGTCAGGCCCGTGATCCGGACCGACAGCGCGGCGTCGTCCAGGGCTTTCAGTCCGCCGTCGCCCGCGAAGACCCGGCGGGCGTCGGAAAGGTCGGGCTTGCTGCCGACGTCGACAAAGCCGGTGGCTCTGGCGGTGACGCCCCACGCGACGCCCATGGAGGTCGGCGCGGGAATCTGGAGGGTCGGCGGGGTGCTCACCAAGGGTGGCGCGGGCGGCTCGGTTTTCTTTTCGATTGGTTTTGGCGCGTCGGCTGCAAAAACCGGCGCGTTCGCGGCGGCCAGCGTGGCGAAAAGGGATCCCTTCAGGAACGAGCGGCGGTGCACAGTCTGCATCATGTTAGCCCCCTAATATAGAGTGAAAAACTGTCTGAGGATACGCCAAAAACAAGTGGATGCGCAACGGTTTTTTGTGAGGGGTGACGAAAGAGGATTCAAGGAACAAACAAGATTTCGCGGACGCGGAATGCGGTGCTTTCTTTCGCGGAAAATGGCAGGCGCGCCAGCCGCTGAAAGGTGTTATACTGCGTTTTGGCAGACACCAAAAGGTGCTGACTGAGGGGAGAATCGAATGAACGTGTATCGGGTGGCATGGGTTGCCGCGCTGGCGGCCAGTCTAAGTTTTGCGGACTCGCTGCTCAAGCCGGACGACCGCATCATTTTTGTGGGCGACAGCATCACGGCGCAAGCCGTGGGGGGCTCGCAGGGGTATTACCATCAGTTCACGAATGAACTGCACAAGGCCTATCCCGACGCCCGCAGCGAGGTCATCGGCCTCGGCTTCTCCGGCAACACGCTCTTCGACTGGAAAGACAATCTGGAAGTCAAAAGCCGCACGCAGTCCGTGCCCGCCAACACCGGTGGCTTCGACGTGCAGGCCGCTTTCGCCAAGCACGGCGATGTCGTCTTCATCCTGCTCGGCATGAACGATATTCTGCGGCCGACGATGCGGGACGACGAGGCGGTCTTGCAGACCTGGAAGGCGAAGCTCCGCGAGCTGGTCAAGGCGATCCGCGCGCGCGTCACGCCGCGCGAGATCGTGCTGTGCGAGATCACGCCGCTCACCGAGGACCCGCTCTCGCCCAAGAACCGCGTGCGCGACCGGCTGACGCAACTGGCGAACGAGCTCGCCGAGGAAGAGAAGTGCCGCACCGCCGCGACCGGGGCGTCGGTCTTCGACGCCGTGACGCGCTGCCGCAAGGTCCGGCAGGATTATCACGTCATTCCGGATACGGTGCATCCGCAGCAGCCGCTCGGGCACGCCGCCATCGCGCGCGGCATGGTCGCGGCGCTGCAGGACGACAAGCTGGCCGCCGCGTTCGACGCGCGCATCGCCGCCGAGATCGCCAAGCTGGCGCCCGCCAAGCCGTCGGTGGCCACTTGGTTCAAGCCGCAGCCGGGGTGTCCCGCCGAACGTGCTGAACAAACGTATTGGCTCACCTGCTTCTGGAACGACGGCAAGGAGGCGACGGCTCCGCGCGTGCCGACTTTCTCGCTGGAGCTGCCGGACGGCTGGAACGTTGCCGAGTCGCCTGTGACCGGGACGGAGGCGACCTTCACGCTCCGCGGCACGCCGGAGCGGCTGCAGACCCCGGTGACGGTCGTCGCCAAGGCGGGCGAGGAGACGGTTCGCCAGACGGTGCAGATCCCGGCGCCGTGGCGCGTGCTCTGCGGGCCCGACAACGGCGGCGCATGGAGCGCGCAGCGGGGCTACGTGCCGACCAACGGCGTGCCGTTCATGGAGGCGGACCTGGTGGCGGGCAAGCATTTCCTGGAACCGTTCACGGATGGGCAGAGAACGTATGGCTGGCAGGTGAACACGCCGTGCGTCGATTATACCGCCGGCGACGATCCCAACTCGGTGGTACCTTACAGCCTGACCTTCGGCAGTCAGAACGACGTGCTCTACGCCGTGCGCTGGGTCTACAGCGCGAAGGCGCGCCCGGTGCAGCTCCAGCTTTCGCACCGCACTTTCTCGGCGACGCTGGGCTTCGTGGTGTGGATCAACGGCGAGCGGGTGATGACCGCCGACCTCAACCGCGGCGGCAAGAACAAGGTCGCCGGGGCGGCCGCGCTCAAGCAGGGGTGGAACTGCCTGCTGGTGCGCAACGACCACCTGCAGTGGCAGCGGCAGTTCGCCTGCGCGCTGCTGTCGGAGGAGGGCGGCATGCTGGACGACCTGAGGTATTCGGCGATGCCAAAATGAAGGCGGCGGCCGCGGCAAGGCTCTCCCGATGAACAAGGAGACCTTTCGCGTTGTCGGGCCCCGCGGGAAAGGAGAGGACGATGGGCAACACGTTGAACGGGTGGAGATTTCAGGTTGCGCGTCTGACCGCGGCAACGGCCGTCCTGATCGCGAGCGGCGGTGCCGCTGCCGACTGGCCCCAGTTTCACGGGCCCCGGCGCGACAACATTTCGGACGAGGCCGGCCTGCTGAAACGGTGGCCTGCGGAGGGCCCCACGCTCCTCTGGACGGCGACGGGAATCGGCGAGGGTTTCTCGTCCGTCGCCGTCGCGGACGGCCAGGTCTACGTTGCCGGAAACGTGGGCGGGGATACGGTTCTCACCGCGCTCGGCCTCGACGGCAAGATCCGGTGGACCGCCAAAAACGGTCCGGCCGACAAGCACCCATACCCCGGCACGCGGAGCACGCCCACTGTCGACGGCGACCGCGTCTACCACGAGGGCTCGGACGGCGACCTCGCCTGTCTCGACGTGAAAACGGGCAAGTTCCGCTGGTCGCTGAACATCTTGGCCCGATTCGGCGGACGCTCGCCCCGCTGGGGCCTGTCCGAGTCGCCGCTGGTGGACGGAGATCGGCTGATCTGCGTTCCCGGCGGCGAGAAGGCCAGCATGGCGGCGCTCAACAAGCTGACGGGCGAGACGCTGTGGGTCTGTTCCGAGCCGACCGGGAAACCGGGCTACGGTTCGCCCGTTGCCTTCGACTACGGCGGCGTCCGCCAGATCGTCACCATGATGGACAAGTCGGTGGTGGGCGTCCGGGCCGACACGGGCAAGTTGCTCTGGCGCATGCCCCACGAGGCGGCCTACGACGAAACCACCGCGACGCCGCTGTTCCATGACCGCCGCGTGTTCGTGTCGACGATGACGCCGACCGCCACGCAATGTCTCGAGCTGAGCGCCGAGGGGCAGGAGATCGTCGCCAAGCAGGCGTGGCGTTCCGCGGCGTTGGACAACCATCACGGCGGCGTGGTGTTGCTGGATGGCTATCTGTACGGCTCGGCTATGAACGGCAAGTGGGTGTGCCTCGAGGCGCATAGCGGCCGCCTCGTCTATAAGGCCGACGGGGTGGGAAAAGGTTCTGTCACGTGCGCCGACGGCCGGTTCTACACGGTCGCGGAAAGCGGCGGAGCCGTGGGACTGGCGAAGGCCACGCCGGCGGGATTCGAGGTGATCAGCCGGTTCCGCCTGCCGCAGGGCGGCAACGGCCCGGTCTGGGCGCATCCGGTCGTCAGCGGCGGACGGCTCTACCTGCGGCACGGAGACCGTCTGTACTGTTACGACATCAAGGGCGAGTAGGCTGGCCGGTGGATGACTGTCACATGGTGATCAAAGAAATCCAGGCCAAGTCCGTGCTGTCCAAGTCGGAGGTTTACGATTACGTCGTGAACCCGTACGTGGGGTGCCAGCACGCGTGCTCGTACTGCTACGCCCGCTTCATGAAGCGCTTCACCGGGCATGCGGAGCCGTGGGGCGAGTTTGTGGACGTCAAAGTCAACGCCCCCGAGCTGCTGCTCAAAGAGATCGAGCGTAAGAAGCGGGGGACCGTCTGGCTCAGCGGCGTCTGCGACCCGTATCAGCCGCTGGAGGAGAAATACCGGCTCACGCGCCGGTGCCTCGAGATCCTGGTGCGGGCCGGCTGGCCGTTGGCCATCCAGACGCGTTCGCCGCTGGTGCTGCGCGACCTCGACCTGCTCAAGCAGGGAGCGGAGCTGGAGGCGGGGTTCTCGATCGGCACGGCGGACGACGAGGTGCGCCGGCGCTTCGAGCCGCTCGCGCCGCCGATCCCGGCGCGGCTGCGGGCGCTCGAGGAGCTGCACCGCTGCGGCGTGCGGACCTACGCGATGATCGCGCCGATGCTTCCGGGTGCGGAGAAGCTGGTGCCGCTGCTGGCGGGATATGTCGACACCGTCATCCTCGACCGCATGAACTACGGCTATGCGACGGCGATTTACCGCCGGAACGGGTGGGAGGCGATGAACACCGACGCCTTCTTCGCGCAAGCCGGCCGCGGCATCGCGGAGCAGTGCCGGGACCGCGGCATCGAGTGCCGGACGGCATATTGAAGGGCTGAAGCCGACGAACGGAAGAGACGGCAGATGATCCTGTCAGAGAAGACGTCAAGAAGCGGAGCAAAAAATCGGGAAGATACTGCCATGCTCACGTCTGAAAGGAGGTGCGGAATGAAGGCGATGGTGTTCGAGAAAGTCGGGCGCGAGCTGTCGCTACGCGAGCTGCCGCTGCCCGAGCCTGGGGCCGGGCATGTGCGGGTGCGCGTGCTGGCCTGCGCCGTGTGCCGCACGGACCTGCACGTGGTGGACGGCGAGCTGACGGAGCCGAAGCTGCCGCTCGTGCCGGGTCATGAGATCGTGGGCGTGGCCGAGGCGGCCGGTGCCGGTTGCAGCCTCGTGAAAGTCGGCGACCGCATCGGGGTGTCGTGGCTCGGCTGGACGTGCGGCGTCTGCGACTTCTGCCGCAACGGGCAGGAAAACCTCTGTGCATCGGCGAAATTCACGGGCTATACGCTCGACGGCGGCTACGCCGAATACTGCGTGGCGGATGAGCGCTATTGTTTTAAGATCCCTGAAGGCTGGCCGTCGGAACACGCGGCGCCGCTGTTGTGCGCCGGGCTGATCGGCTACCGTGCCTACCGCATGGTTCCGGATGCGCAGCGCATCGGTTTCTACGGATTCGGCGCGGCCGCGCACCTGCTGGCGCAGCTCGCGGCCGCGCAGGGCCGTGAGGTGTACGCCTTCACGCGCAAGGGCGACGAGGAGGCGCAGAATTTCGCGCGCGGGCTGGGCTGCGTGTGGGCGGGGAACAGCGAGGAGCGCCCGCCGCAGGCGCTGGACGCGGCGCTGATCTTCGCGCCCGCTGGCGGGCTGGTGCCGATCTCGCTGACACATGTCCGGCCCGGCGGCACAGTGGTGTGCGCGGGCATCCACATGTCGGACATCCCGTCGTTCCCGTACAGCCTGCTGTGGAAGGAGCGCTGTGTGCGGTCGGTCGCGAACCTGACGCGCGCGGACGGCGTGGCGTTCTTCGAGGCCATCGAAGGTGTCCGCATGGAGACGCACGTGACGACGTATCCGCTGGCACGGGCCAACGCGGCGCTGGATGATCTGCGGTCGGGGAATCTCATCGGCGCGGCGGTGCTGGAGATCGGGAGCAGTTAGGAGCTAGGTGCTTCGCGCGGCACGTGCCATGCGCACACCCCCTCGTCCTCTTCCCGCAGGTTTCCACTTGCCTGGCAACAGCATGTCCTCCCGGCCACCAGCCGACTTCGTAAACGCCCTCAAAAGGGTGGACGGCACATGTTTCCTCGTTTATTGTGATGTTTGCGCGAGTCCGTAATAGGCCGCGCTCTTCGGGGAGGTAATGATGCGCGGGTGGACGGTTTTGTGTGCGGTGCTGATCGCGTGGGCGGCGGTCGCGGAGAATCTGCTGGATAATCCGAGCTTCGAAAAAGTCGACAGGGAGCGGATTCCGGGTTGGGACTGGCAGGGCGGGGCGGCCCTGGCCACGTGCCAGGCCGATCCGGCCATCGCACGCTCGGGCAAAACCTCCCTCTGCCTGAAAAACCCGACGTCGCAAAAACCGAACGTCTTCGGGTCGCTCACGCAGACCGTGGGCGTCTCGCCCAACAGCCGCTATACGCTCTCTTGTTACGTCAAGACCGACGGCGGCGGGGTCGCCTGGATCGGCGGCGGCCGCCGCTGGCAGCACCGCTTCATGCTGCCCGCCAAGACGGCAGGCTGGCAGCGCGTGGTCGGTTCGCTCACCACCGAGCCCGGCGAGACGCAGTTTACGCTCCGCATCAACACCGACAGCGCGACGGCCGGGTTGTGGATCGACGATGTGATGCTGGAGCCCGGCGCGGCCGCGACGCCGTTCGTCTACGAGCCGCCGCTCGCCGCCGGCGAGTCGCACCTGACGCTCCAGCCGTTCGAGCCCGGCGCGAACTTGGTGCCGAACAGCTCGTTCGAGGCGGTTGAGAACGGGTGCCCGGCGGGCTGGCACTGGGATCGGCGCAACACCGACGCCGCGCTCACGCTGGATGCGACGGCCCCGCATACGGGTAAGACCACCGTCAAGATCACCAACGGCACGGCGTTCGGCGCGCACGTCTACGGTACGCTGTGGCTGGCGCGCCCCGTGCCCGTGAAGCCCGGCACCAGCTACACGCTCTCGGCGTTCGTGAAGACCGGCAAGACCTCGCCCGGCATCTGGATCGGCGGCGGCGAGGGCTGGAAGGTCCGCCGCTCGCTGCCCGCCACACGCGGCCGCTGGGAGCGCGTCGCGCACACCTTCGTCACCGGCGAGAAGGAGGCGGAGTTTGTTCTGCGCGTCTGTTCGGACCGCCCGACCGAGGGCGTGTGGCTGGACGACCTCTCGCTGCGCGAAGGCGTGAGCCCGGTGCCCGCGGCGCTGGAGGGCGCGGCGCTGGCCGACTTCGTGGACCTGGCGCCCGCCGAACCGCCGGAGGTGCTTTACAAGGGCCACGCCCTCAACACGCGCTGGGCGCCGCAGCGCTGGCCGAACGGCGCCTGGAGCTTCTGCGGAAATGAGTTCAAGGCCGAGGGCGTCGTGACCGTCGGCGACGCGTCGCACGCCTGTGCGATCGAGGTCGAGCTGGCGGATGCCGCGGACCGAGTAGTCTTGACGCGCCAGCAGACGGCGCTCGCAGCCGGCACGCGCGCGGCCCTGCTCACGCTGCGCTCGGAGCTGGGCGGCCGCGCCCCCGAAACGCTCGCGCTCACCGCCCGGCTGCTGCGCGACGGCCGTCCGGTCGCCTGCCACACCGGCACGGTCAACCTCGTTTCGCCCGGGCGCGTCCGCGCACGGCTCGTGCCGGCAGTCGCGGCCCGCGAACGGCTGCGCGCCGACGTGGAGCAGCTTGAGAAAAAAGGCCTCGGCGCGGCGTCGCGCGTGACGCTGACCGTGCTCGACAACTTCGTGCCGTGGGTCGAATCCGATCTCGCGGACGGCAAGGTCGACCGCGCGTGGGACACGGCCTGGCTGCTGGACCAGATGTCCGCCCGCGAGGAGGCGCACGCCCGTGCCATTCTCGACGGACAGTCCGCCGATTTTCCGGCGCCGCGCTACGCGACAGGCAAGCTGGAGATTTCGCACGCGCAGACGGTCGGCACGCGGCGCTTGCCGGACGGCTCGACCGAGCGAGGCCCCGTGCTGTTCACCGGCTATGGCCACTTCGGGCAGGTGAAGCGCGACATTGAAAAGATTCCCGGTTACGGGTGCAACATCATCCAGATCGAATTCGGACCCAGCTCTGTGCTGCCCGGTGAAATGGCCGTCAGCGACCGCGCAATCCAAGAGTTCCTGACGGTCTGCGACCGCGCCGCGCAGGCGAACGTCTCCGTTATCCTCCTGTTGAGTCCGCATTACTTTCCGCAGTGGGCGCTGGAAAAGTGGACGCATCTGAAAGCGTGCCAGGGCGGGTTTTTCAAATACTGTGTCCACGATCCGGATGCCCGCGCCGTGATCGAAAAATCGCTGCGTCAGGTGATTCCGCGCGTGAAGGATCATCCCGCGCTGCACTCGATCTGCCTGAGCAATGAGCCGATCTGCGTGGACGTTTCGAAATGCCGCGTGACGGCTCAGACATGGCCGGCGTGGCTGGAGAAACGGCACGGCACGATCGCGACGCTCAACGTGCGGTGGGGCACGACGTACGCCGATTTCGCGTCGATCCCCGTGCCGCAACCGGCGTTCACCGACACGCCCGCCTGCCTCGACTTCATCCGCTTCAACGGCGAGACCTTTGCGGCGTTCCACCGCTGGATGGCAGATGTGGTACATGACATGGCCCCCGGATTGCCGGTGCACGCCAAGATCATGATGGGCGCGCACTTCCAGAAAACGCTGCACGGCTTCTGGTCGGTCGATCCCAATGCCTTTGCGGCGCTCAGCCAGTACAACGGCAACGACGCGTATAACATGTATGACAAAGACGGCTCGCTGTGGATCAACGGGTGGCGGCACTGTCAGGCAGGTTACGACTTCCAGCGCAGCATGGCCGATCTCCCGGTCGTCAACTCCGAGAACCATATCATCGTCGACCGCGACCTCGACGTGATTCCGCCGGCGCACATCTGCGCGGCGCTCTGGCAGAATGCGGTCCACGGGCAAAGCGCTACGACCATCTGGCTCTGGGAGCGCAGCAACGACTACGCGAGCGACGCCTCAGGCTCGATCCTGCACCGGCCCGACTGCGTGGAGGCGGTCGGGCGTTGCGGCCTCGATCTCAACCGGCTGGCGCGCGAAGTCGCCGCGATCCAGAACCTCGCGCCGAGCATCGTGTTCCTGTGGAGCCCGTCGTCGGTCGTGCTCGGCAAGAACCATGAACACGCGCTGGCCGACGCCTACGAGGCGGCCAACTTTTTGGGGCAGCCGCTCGGCTTCGCGACCGAAGAGAAGCTCGCGTCGCTCGCGCGCACGGGCGTTGCGCCGCGGCCGCTCGACTCGACCAAGGTCCTGATGCTGCCGAGTGTCACACACCTGCCCGACGACGCGCGGGCCGGGCTCGAGAAGCTGCGGGCGGCGGGCGTGCGCGTGATGGCGGTCGGCGAGGCGCCGGCAGAGAACGACTACAATCAGCCCCGCGACGCCGCCGGTTTCGAGACGCTCCCGAAATCGGCGGATTCGGCGGCGCTGTTTGAGTCGTTTGCGGCGCGCGCTGAAGCGTGGGGTCTGCCGCCCGCGCTGCGCGTGGCCGACGCACAAGGGCGCCCGGTGTTCGGCGTCGAGATCCGCTCGGCGCGCTTGGGCGACGGCTGGGTGGCGTCGGTCTGCAACCACTTGCGCGAGACCCGCACGGTGACGCTGACGGGCGCTGACGGAACGGCGCTGTCGGAGCTGATCTCGGGCAAACCGCTCGGAACGACGTTCACGGCCGATCCGATGGTTCCGCTGTTGCTCCAGATGCGCGCGGCCGACAACACGCAACGCTGAAGGTTCTTATGAAAACAAACGTGATCGTCGGGATGATCGCCCTCGCGGGCTGGGCGGCTTGGGCAGAGGAGGCGGCCTTGCCTGGGACCTTCGAGTTCCAGCTTGGCGGTGCGACGGTGACGACGCTTGCCGAGCGGCAGCAGACCGTCGGGAAAGAGATCCTCATCGGCGCGACCGACGAAATTTTGAAGCGCTGCGCGCCGGGAGGCTCCGTGTCCAACGCGGTCAATGCGTTTCTCGTGCGTGTCGCCGGAAAGACGGTTCTCGTGGACACGGGGCTCGGACTCAAACTGCTCGACAACCTGAAATCCGCCGGCGTCGGCGCGGGCGACATCGACGCCGTACTCATCACGCACCTGCACCGGGACCACGTCGGCGGCCTGCTGCGCGGCGGCACAGCGGTCTTCACGAACGCGACGGTCTACATCGCTCGGCGCGAATTCGAGCACTGGGCGCAGAAGGGCGACGACGCGCAGAAGATCGCTGACGCTTACGCTGGCCGCTTCCGCCTGTTCCACCCGCAGAAACTGGAGGACGGTAAGCCGGCCCAGCTCGTGCGCGGGGTGACCGCTTTCGCCGCCGATGGCCACACGCCCGGCCATACCGTGTTTCTCGTGGAGGGGCAAACGAAGAAGCTGCTCATATGGGGAGACCTCACGCATGCGGCACTCCTCCAGATTCCGCACCCCGAGGTCGCCGTCACGTACGACGTCGACGCCGCGCAGGCGGTCGAGTCGCGCAAGCGCGTCTTGGCTTACGTCGCGACAAACGAGATCCATTATGTGGGCGGCATGCACGTCGCGTATCCGGGCGTGGCCTATCTCTGGCAGCAAAAGGAGACGAACACGTGCTATGCCGCGCCGGTCGACTACACGTATACGAACGCAAGTGGCACAGAGATCTTTGTGCGCTCGGACGGCTACCGCACGGAGACGCAGTACGTCACGGAGGGCCCCGCAAAAGGGCAGGTGAAACGGCTGACGGAGTCGCGGGACGCCTCCTACCGTCAGATCACCGAGCACACGTATGACGAAGAAGGGTGGCCGGTGAAGGTGGAGAAAAACCTGTATCTTCCAGGTGTCGAGAAGGCGCAGGAAACGGAGGAGACGGCCTATTTTCCGAAGAGCAAGACGGCGCACTACATCAGGAAGATGAACCGCAGCGGGGATGTCCATTACACGGTCTTCAATGAGCGCTGGCAGGTGGTCGCGTACGTGTCCGGCGAGGGCAAGCTCACCCAAGAGGTGAAGCCGGACAACGAGAAATACTGGGCGCCGCTCTTGAAGGGCGAGACGCCGGACCAGGCGCGGGCGCGCCTCGCCAAGGCGGCGCAGGACAAGGCCGACACGGAAAGGGCGGCGGATGAAGCGGTGGCGAAGGTTATCGCGGCTTCGGGTCCGGTCATCCCCTTCGTTTTACCGAAGACGATCATGGACGCGTTGCCCGCCGGTCTCGACGACGCGCTGCCGAAAGGTCTGCCGGAAGCGCTCGCGACAATCAAGAAGGCGCATTTCATGTCTGAGCGTGGCCTGATGCAGCTGTCCAAGGAGCTGGTGCCGCTCTTGAAGGACAGGTACAAAACCGGCGTTTCGGTGTCGGTCGTTGACGAGGGCGGCAAGCCGGTGAGCGGGGCGCAAGTCACGCTGAAACAGATTCGGCTGCTGGGCGATTCAGCCGACATCGACCGGGCGTACGGAAGCGGGCGGATCTCCGACAACTGGGAGCCGATGTCGCGCACGCTGCCTGTGAACGCGGCCGGCCAGGTGCTCTTCGCGGATGTCCCGCGCTTCTCGTCTTTCTATCTCGCGCGGTTGCTGTTTTACATGGGGAAGATGCCGGAAGCAAACATGCGCGCGAGCGTGAAAGCGGAGGGCTTCGAGGCCGCGGCATGCGAGTTCTGTAACGTCGACAAGGAGACGTTGGCGCTGGCGAAGCAAACGGTCTCCATTCTGGCCGGCGCCGCCGATGATCCTGACGTCAAGCTCGAAGGGGATGACGGCCGGGCGAAACAGGCCTACGCGTCGGCCAAGCTCGCGAAGACCTTCATCGTGCCGGAGGAGAACCGGCACGACGCCGTTCAGGTGAAGGTCGTCTTGAAGAAGCGGACGACTCCGAAGGAGTGACGACGCAGAGAACAGGGAAGAGTGAGGAATGAGGAATCGGGGGAGAGGGAGAAAAGGATGAAACCGTTCGGCATGATGCTGGTGGTGGCGGGGCTGAGCGTGGCAGCGTTGGGGGCGGTGCTTCTGTTTGCGGACAAGTTCCCGTTTCTGGGGCGGTTGCCGGGCGACATCCACGTCGAGGGTAAGCAGTCCTCGTTCCACTTTCCCGTCGTGACGTGTCTGATCCTCAGCGTGCTCTTGACGCTGGTCGTGAATGCGATCTTGCGCCTGCTGAGAAAATAACGCGCTTCCCCTCGAAGGGGCCAATATCTTTGTGCGCCGGCCGTTCATGCGGCCATGAAAACAGGACTGCTTTTAGGGGCACTGCTGCTGGCGGAGTTCTTGGTGAGGGCCCAAGGTCCGGCACGACAGTCCGCGACGCCCGAAGGCGTCAAGGCCTTGCGGGATCTCGCGTATGTGGAGAATGGCCACGCGCGTCAGAAACTGGACCTCTATCTGCCGGAACGGGCGACGAACGCGCTGCCGGTGGTCATCTGGATTCACGGCGGCGGCTGGAAGGGCGGCAGCAAGGACGGCTGTCCTCCGCTGCGGCAGGGTTTTGTGCAGCGCGGGTATGCGGTGGCCAGCGTCGGATATCGGCTGAGCGGCGACGCGGTCTTCCCGGCGCAGATCGAGGACTGCAAAGCCGCGGTGCGGTGGCTGCGCGTGAATGCCAAGCGATACGGGCTGGATCCGGACCGCTTCGGCGCGTGGGGCAGCTCGGCGGGCGGTCACTTGGTCGCATTGTTGGGCACCAGCGGCGACGAGCGGGCGTTCGACGTGGGTGCGAATCTCGGCGCGTCGAGTCGCGTGCAGGCGGTGTGCGACTTTTTCGGGCCGACCGATCTCTTGCAGATGGACAGCCACGCGCGTCCGGGCGCGCCGTTCAAGCATGACGACGCGGCGTCGCCGGAAGCCTGCCTGATCGGCGGGCCGATCCAGGAGAACAAGGCGAAAGCGGCGCGCGTGAATCCGATCACGTATTTGTCCACGAACGCCTTGCCGCCCTTCCTGATCGTGCACGGCGACGCCGACCCGCTGGTGCCGCACCACCAGAGCGAGCTGCTGTTTGAGGCGCTCAAGCAGGCCGGCGGCAATGTCCATCTCCATACGATCAAAGGCACGGGACATGGCCAAGGGTTCGGAGGCAGCGAGATCGCGGACAGGGTTAACGCTTTCTTCGACAGGTGGCTCAAGTCGGCTGAACGTCCGCGCGCCGAGTCGAGCTGTACGTCGAGCGAGGCGGTCGGAGAGGCGGGGGCAAGGCCCGGTCAGGCTGCCGGAAAAGACGGGGCCCAGATGCGGCGGCTCACGTTCGAACAGGTAAAGGCGCGGGAAGACGCGGACGGCGACGGCCGCGTCACGCGCGAAGAGTTCAAGGGTCCCCGGCCGATGTTCCTGCGGCTCGACCGCAACGGCGACGGCGTGCTGACCCCGGAGGATTTCGCCGAGAAGCCGTGAGGGCCGGGAGCCTTGCCGGGGCGGGCGGCTACTTCGTCTGGGCCTTCAGGCGCAGCAGCCGAGTGGGGTAGTCGGTGTAGAAGCGCTCCACGCCGAGCGCGAGAAAAGCCTTCATCTCGGCTTCGCCGTTCACGGTCCAGACGCCGGCTTCGAGACCGGCCGCGCGGATCTTGTCGACCTTCTCCTTCGTGAGCCCTTTGGCGTTCACGACGATGGCTTCGAAGCCCTCTTCGCGCGCGATGAGGATCGCTTTATCGATGTCGGCGTCGGCGTTGCGGTCCCAAAAGACCGGCACGGCTCTGGCCTGCGTCTTGACCTGCCGCATTTTGTTGAGGCTGCCGTCGTTGAAGCCGACCCACGGCTCGGCTTTCAGCTCGCGGATGACCTCAAAGGCCGCCTGCACGCACTCGTTTTTGGGCTGGATCGAGAGGCGCGTCCGCGGCTGTCCCATGACCAGCCTGAGCGCGTCGGCGAGCAGCGGCATCCGGGCCGGTGGGCACTGTTCCAGCGTGAGGTTGTGGCGCGTGCGGAAACCGGTGGCCACGTCGACCGTCAGGAGCTCGGCGTAGGTGGAATTCGTGACGCTGAGCTTCTTGTCGCCGGTGTGTCCGGTGTCGCTGTCGTGCGAGAGGACGAGCTGCCGATCCTTCGTGAGGTAGACATCGGTCTCGATCCAGTCGGCACCGGCGTCGATCGCGCTCCGGAACGCCGGCAGCGTGTTTTCGGGTTGCTCGCCGGAGTTGCCGCGGTGCGCGGTCACGCCGTTGTTCAGGAAGGCGGGCGCCTCGGCGTGTGCGATGAGGGTGCAACAGGCGAGTGACAGGAGGCCGCGTTTCGTCATGGGTTTTCCGGGGGTTCGGCAAGCGGTTAAGGGGTTTCGGTGAAGGCGTCAACGGTCTCCATGTCGATCACGAGCGCGCGCTTCAGCGCGTGCGGCGGGCGGCAGACCTGGAGGTTGAGGAAGGCGCCGGTCTGAGGCGCGAAAGCGCGGCCGGATTCCGTGCGGAACTCCGTCCAGCGCACCGTCTGTTCGCTCCACGTTTCACCGACTTCCACGTCAGCCTGATAGAACGTCGCTTTGCCGTCCACGGACGTGTGGAGCGCAAGCGTCACATCCTCGGCCGCAGGCGAGCTGCGCAGCCGCAGGGCGAGGCCGCGTTTCCCGGCGAGTCTTTCCACGGGCAGCGGGATGTTGGCGTTGCCCCACGCGCACTCGCCCTCAGCCAAGGTGATCCGCAGGAAGGGCGGCGCGTCGGACGGCGCCACGCGCCCGATGGCGACCAGCGGTTTGTCCGACGCGCTCTTTCCGGCCCAGTTGGCGAGGTAGCGCACGGCCGGGTCGGTGAAGCGCGCCAGCGGCTGCCGCTCCGCGACGCGGGGCGGAGGCGGTTGCGGGCGGTGGTCCGCGCGCAGGTGGTCGACGTCCGCGTCGTCAAAGGCGGCGTCGCTCTGCCACAGTGTCGCGACGGGGGTGTCGGTGATCAGCGCGACGCGGTACAGCCAGAGCGTGGCCGGCGCTGCGCCGAGGCCGGACGGCGCGAGCTGGAAGGCGGCGGTGCCGTCGTGGGCGGCGGGGTCGAACGGCGCGCCCTGGTCGTCGCGGAACTCGCCGAGCGCGATGCGCTTTACGGTCCACCCTTTGGCGGAGAGGTCGAGCGGCGCGCGGTAGAAGCGGCGGTTCGCATGCAAGACGGCGTGGACGGCGCGCGGTGTGCCGTCGCCCGCGTACACCACTTCGACCGCGTCCGCCGCCTCGAGGGTGAAGGCGGGCGAGTTGATGTTCGACCACGGAACCGGCGGCGACGGCGAGAAGGTGCAGCGCAGCGCGTCGCGCTCCTGGTGGCGCTCGCAGGCGAGCGCGATCACGCCGGGGTTCCGCTCCTTGTCGGGCCAGTTGGCCCAGTATCCGCCCTGCGATGCGGCGAAGTCGCCGATGCTGCTGCGGGCGGGCAAGAGGCGGCGGGCGGTGAAGCGGTCGGACAGGGCCAGCGCGTGCACGGTCCCGTCTTCGCCGCAGACCGTCAGCGGCGCGGCTGAAGTGTGGGTCAGCGGCACACGGTAGCGGCCCCAGGCGTCGGTGTGCCAACGGTGTGCGCCGCGGGTCAGCGCGGTGTGGCGCAGGGGGAGGCCGAACCCGTCGAGCAGCAGACCGGAAGCGAAGCGGTCCGCAGGCGGTGCGGAGAAGGCGGCGCCGTCGCGCGCGGGCAGGCGCTCGCCGGTCTCCAGGCACTCCAGCTCGCGCGTGGCGCGCGGTCCGCGGCCCAGCAGACGTCGCCAAAGGCCGTGGCGCTCGGGCGGCAGCCAAAGCGTGAAGCGGCCGTCGCGCGCGACGGCCTGCGCGCGGCTCTGAGGGTCGACCGTGTGGGTGCCGCTCGGTGCCGACCCGGAGAGCGGACGCAGGGCGTCGGGCTCGGGCAGCAGCACGAGCGCGCTGCAGGTGACGGGGCCGACGTCGAGCGTGAGCCGTCCGTCTTTGAGCGACACCGGCACGGGACGCTGTTCAGGAAAATCGGGCGAGACGGCGAAGGCGGAAGCCGGCGCGGCGGCGCTCCAAGGCAGCGACACGCAGAGGTTGGTGCGGGGCGACGGCCAGACGTCGCGCGTGGAGAAGGCGTGGTTGACGATGTGGACGGCGGTGCCGCTGGACGTGGCCCGCGCGCGGAGCGTGAGGTGGTCCTGCGCTTCCGGCTGGCCCGCGAGCGCGTGCGAGCCGCGCAGGAAGGGCGCGTATTCGCGGTAGAAGTCGGCCATGCGCGCCAGCGCGGCCAGCGTGCCTTGGCGGGCAGCCACATAGGAGTAGCCGCGCAGCGGCAGGGCGAACTCGCCGCCGGCGGCATACGCCTCGGGGATGTAGATCCGGAAAAAGTGGGTCTGGTCGGTACGCGGCAGGGCCACCAGCCGGTCGGTCTCGCCGGGCCAGTCGACGAAGAAAACGACGGGCTGCCCGGGGCAAACCTCGGCGGCATCGGCAATGAGTTTCTCGTAGTAGTCGCGGTAGGAAACGCGTCCGTCGAGGCGGCCGTGGCGGAGCGGCGGCTGCGCGCCGTTGTGCGGCTGGAGGAAGGCGACGCCGGGGCGCGCCGTGCCGTTGTGGTTATAGGTGCTGATCAGGGTGCGGCCGTAACGCTCACGGGCGTAGCGGTCGGCGTCGGCGAGGAGGTCGGCGAAGGTCGCGGCCACGGTGTCGAAGCGGAAGGTGCCGGCGGCCTTGCGGTCCCAGGCGAAACCCCATTCGCGGTAAAGCGGATTGGGCGAGGTGGCCCAGCCGCGCGGGTGGCCTTGGGGCGGATTCTCCGCCAAGGGCTTGCCGTCTTTGCCGGGCGTGGTCTGGAGGTGGCGCAGATAATCGAAGGTGCGGATCGAGCCGCCGTGCTTCGCGAGGTCGATGCCGAACTGCGTCTGCCAGCGCGGGTCGGCATCGCGCCAGCCCTGGCCGCCGCAGTATTTGCGGATCAGCCAGTCGCGGAACGCGGCGCAGGCGTAAGGGTCGTAGCCTTCGGTCGGGTTCCAGTCGTAATAGCCCTCGATCTCGTCGTACCAGATGCCGATTGCGCCGGCGTCGATCTGCAGGCGCACCTCGCACTTCAGGTAGTCGATCACCTTCGGGTTGTAGAGGCTGAGCTGGTACCAGCCGCCGCCGTCCGCCATGCGGCAGTGGTAGGGCTGGCCGTCGGTGTCCCGGGTTGCGAAGTCGCGGAATGCCATATCGTCCATGCCGTTCTCGCCGGGGTAGATCGCGGAAAGGGTGATGCCGCCCTGCAGCCGAATGCCCCGTTCGGCGCAGGCCTGTGCCAGCGGGGTGTACGCGCGCCAGTCGGGGGTGTGGTGCCACTTGAACCAGCCGCGGCAGACGAAGTCGGGCTGGACGCGCGCCAGAAGCTCGACGTCCTGGCGGCTCATGACCGGCTCATAGACCGCGAAGACGCGCACATCGTCAAGGTCGTCCGGTCTCGCCGCACGGCTCTTCAGAGCGCAGAACAAAACGGCTGCCGCGAGAATGAGCGTCGCGCGGTATCTCTGGTCCAGCATGAAAATCATTCCCCCCGGTTCGTTTTCTAAAAATAATAAACGAAACATAACATAGCCGGGGAGGACGGGTCAAACCCGCAGCGGCGGGCAAGAAGCGTTGAAATGCGCAAGGGGCTTTGTTATTGTCTGTGCAACGAGGGGTGCAGAATATGCAGTTGCCGCAAGGGTCGAAAATCATCGTGACCACGGATGAGCGGGGGTTCCCGAAGTACGTGCTGCCCGTGCCGTCGAACGGGGCGATGCGGATTTTTCCCGCGGTCTTCCTCATGGCGTGGCTGGGCGGCTGGGGGGTCGGCTGGTGGCGGGTGGCCGGCGACCTGTTCAAGAAAGGCTTAAACGTCGGTGCGGCTGACGCATTTCAGATTTTTTGGCTGATCGCTTGGACGGCCGGCGGCGTGATGGCGATCCTCTTTCTGGTGCGCCTGCTGCGGCCGGCGGTGCCCGAAACGCTGGTGCTCAACTCGTCCTCCCTCGATTACGACACCGGTCGTCATCCTTTCAAGGTCGATCCGAACTCGATGCAGGGCGGATCGTTCAGCAAAACTTTTCTGCCCAAGCGGCGGCAGGTGTCGCTGACGCTGCCGCAGATCCGGACGCTCAAGCTCAGCGGCGGACGGCTGACCGTCGACATCGGCATCGAACGGCGAGATGTCGGGGTCGGGCTGACCGAAGTGGAAAAGGAGTGGCTCTTCGAGACGGTCAAGAGCAAATACGGCTTTTGAGGGTGACGGATGAGATCTGGCGCAAACAGGGTGGCGTCGCGCGCGTTCTCCGCGGCGGTCCTAGCCGTCTCGGCGGCGGCGTTCGCCGACGCGCCGGCGGCAGGCGGGAGCGTGGACCGGCCCGTGGACGATGCGCTCTATGCGCGCCTGGGTAAAGCCGTCCGGAACGAGGCGTTCGCCAAGAAAGAAACGTTCGCGGCCAAAGATTTGGCGGAGGCCATGAACCGGCGCGAGCCCCTCGGCCTTTCGCCCCGGCTCCCCGACACCGACGTGCTGGACGACCGGACGTTCCATGCGCGCGCCGTGCGGGCCGCATTCGTCCTCACCACCCTTTCCGAAAAGGATTACCTTGCGGGCAACAGCGCGCGGCTGGGCGTCGCGTTCCTGGTTCACAAGGGCGTGGCGGTCACCTGCTTCCACGCGTTCAAGGGTCTCGCCGAACCGTTCGCGGTGGTCGGCGTGACGGTGGACGGGCTGCCCGTGAAGGTCGCGAAGATTCTGGCGGTTTATCCTTTGGAGGACTTGGCGTTTCTTCAGGTCGAGGGCGCGGGCGATGCGGTGCTGCCGCTACGGACGGACGCGCCGGCGGGCATGAAGGTGAGAGCGCTCGGGCATCCGCTGGGCAAGTATTTCTTCACCGTCGAAGGGATCATCGCCCGCTACGGACTGAAGGCCGGCACGGGCGCGGACAAGCTCACCCGCCTGCATCTGATGATCTGCTCCATCGGCGGATTCAGCGGCGGGGCCGTCATGGACGCCGCCGGCAACGCGGTCGGCATGCTTGACAGCTTCGAGACGCTCAAGGCGGACGCGGCGACCTACGACGTGCACTCCGCCATTCCGGCCGCGACGATCCTCGCGCACTTCACGGAGCCGTATACGGGCACGATGACGCCCGAGGCCGTCGCCGCCGCGTTGACGCCCGACGCCGACCACGGGGCCACCGTCGACATCCACTCGATCAAGAGCGAAGGCCCAGAGGGCGCGGCCATTGCGGAGGTGCGCAGCGACGATCCGCTCCGCTTCACGGTCCGCGTCGAAGACAAGGCGGGGCGTGAACTCGCGGCGGGCAAACCCTCCGCCGAAATGCGCGAGCGTCTCCCCGCCTGGGCCAAAGGGCTGTATGACGCGGCCGTCAAAGCCGCCGAAGCGAAGGCCAAGAGCATGGGGAAGTCCCCCGGCGGGTGATCCGGCTCCGATTCGGCGTCGCGCCTCCTTTTTGTATTCTCTTTTGCCCCGTTTTTTGCTTTGCTAACCGTGTTTCAGAACCCTTTCAGCAGCGCCCTTGGGCGCGAGTGATCCTTTTAACCAGCGAATCCCAGAATATGTCCCGATTTGTCATTAAAGGCGGCAAGCCGGTGAGCGGCGTCCACTGCGTGCCCGGCAACAAGAACGCCGCGCTCCCGATGCTGGCCGCGAGCCTGCTGACGTCCGAGCCCGTGACGTTGAGCAACCTGCCGCTCATCGCGGATGTCCGCACCATGCTGGAGCTGCTCTCCGACATGGGCGCCGACGTCGACCTGAACGCCGAGGCGCACACGGTCCGGATCTGCGCCAAGCGCGTCAAGAGCACACATCTCAACAGGGCGCTCTGCGGCAAGGTGCGTTCCTCCATCCTGTTTGCGGGGCCGCTGCTGGCCCGTTGCGGCTCGGCCAAGCTCTATCCGCCGGGCGGTGACGTGATCGGCCGCCGCCGCATCGATACCCATCTCGACGGCTTCCGCCAGCTCGGCGCGGCCGTCCGCACCAACGGCACGTACATCTTCAAGGCCGCCAAGCGCCTTGAGGCGCAGCGCATCCTGCTGGACGAGGCCAGTGTGACCGCCACCGAGAACCTGATCATGGCGGCCGCGCTGGCCAAGGGCACGACCACGCTCTACAACACCGCGTGCGAGCCGCACGTGCAGGATCTCTGCCGCATGATCAACGCCATGGGCGGCAAGATCGAGGGCCTCGGCACGAACCGCCTGACCATCGAGGGCGCCGAGTCGCTGCACGGCACGGAGCAGCGGATCGGTCCGGACTACATCGACGCGGGCAGTTATCTGGCGGCGGCGCTGGTCACCGGCGGCGAGCTGGCCATCGCGGACATCGAGCCCGCCGATTTCGAGACGCTGGAGAAGCCGTTCAAACGCTTCGGCGTGCGTTGCGTGATCGACCGCGCGGCCAAGACGCTCAAGCTTCCGGCCCGGCAGCGGCTCAAGACGGCGTACGACCTCGGCGACGCGATCCCGAAGATCGAGGACGGGCCGTGGCCGATGTTCCCCTCGGACCTGATGAGCGTGCTGATCGTGCTGGCCACGCAGACGCGGGGCACCACGCTTTTCTTCGAGAAGATGTTCGAGAGCCGCATGTACTTTGTGGACCACCTGATCGGCATGGGCGCGCGCATCGTGCAGTGCGACCCGCACCGCGTGGTGGTGACGGGCCCCGCGCCGCTTCACGGCACGCGCGTGGCGAGCCCCGACATCCGGGCGGGCATGGCGCTGTTGATCGCCGCGCTCTGCGCCAAGGGCGAGACCCAGATCCACAACGCGGGCAGCATCGACCGCGGGTACGAGTCGGTCGAGGTCGAACTGCGGCGGCTGGGCGCGAGCATCGAGCGCGTGAACGACTGAGCCCGTGATTAGCCGCTGAATCCTAACTCCTGATTCCTGACGACAAGGGAGCGTGTACATGTCTGACTGGCTGGCGCACTTCGGGCCTGTGACACAGGCGTTGTTCGCGTCGCTCTTCACATGGGGGGTGACGGCGCTCGGGGCGGGCCTCGTCTTCTTTTTCAAGACGATCAACCGCAGCGTACTCAACGGCATGCTCGGTTTCGCCTCGGGCGTGATGATCGCGGCCTCGTTCTGGTCGCTTCTGGCGCCGGCGATCGAGATGGCGGAAAAGGCCGGCGGCTCCGGGACGGTTCCGGCGGTGACCGGCTTTCTGGCGGGCGGCGGCTTTCTGTGGCTGTCGGACAAGCTGCTGCCGCATCTGCATCCGAGCGGGCACCACAACGCCGAGCCCGAAGGCATCCACACGCACTGGCGGCGCAGCGTGCTGCTGGTGCTGGCGATCACCCTGCACAACATTCCGGAGGGGCTGGCCGTCGGCGTGGCGTTCGGCGCGCTGGCGGCGGGCGGCAACGGAGCGACGCTGGGCGGCGCGGTGGCGCTGGCCATCGGCATCGGCCTGCAGAATTTTCCGGAGGGCGCGGCGGTCTCGGTGCCGCTGCGGCGCGAGGGCTTCTCGCGGTGGAAGGCCTTTGTGTACGGCCAGGCTTCGGGGGTCGTGGAGCCGGTCGCGGCGGTGGCCGGCGCGGCCGCGGTGACCCAGATGGCGGCTGCGCTGCCCTATGCGCTGGCCTTCGCGGCCGGTGCGATGATCTACGTGGTGGCCGAGGAGCTGATCCCCGAGGCGCAGCAGACGCGCGGCTCGGACGTGCCCACGATGGGCGTGATGGCCGGCTTCGCCACCATGATGTTTCTCGACGTGGCGCTGGGGTAAAAAAGCGGTTTACCTTTCAGGGGTGTTTAGGTAAGCTATTGCCGTTTCTGATAATGCGCTGAAAGGGGGCGTTTCTGGAAACGCAACGGAGTGGTGTCAAGTATAAGCGGATTTTGTTGAAGCTGAGCGGAGAGGTGCTGGGAAACCGGGCTTCGGGGGAGTGCATTGACCCCGACGCGTTGGCGTCGATGGCCCGCCGTGTGGCGCGAATCGTGGAGCTGGGCGTGCAGATCGGCATCGTGCTGGGCGGCGGGAACATTTTCCGCGGGCTCAAGGGCGAGGCCAAGGGCGTCAACCGCACCACGGGTGACAACATGGGCATGCTGGCGACGATCATCAACGGTCTGGCCATGCAGAACGCGCTGGAGCAGTTGGGCCTGGAGACGCGCCTTCAGACGGCGATCGAGATGCACCAGGTCGCGGAGCCGTTCATTCAGCGCAAAGCGATGCGGCATCTGGAAAAGGGCCGGGTGGTGATTTTCGCGGGCGGCACGGGCAACCCGTATTTCAGCACCGATTCGGCCGCTGCGTTGCGCGCGAGCGAGATCGGCGCGGAGGTGCTGCTGAAGGCCACGAAAGTGGACGGGATTTACACGGCGGATCCGAACCTGGACCCGCACGCGACGCGGTACGACAAGGTCAGCTACGAGGACGCGTTGCACAAGCGGCTGAAGGTGATGGATTCTGCGGCGTTCGCGCTGTGCATGGATAACAGGATCCCGATCGTGGTGTTCGATTTTTATGACGAGGATGCGCTGGAGCGGATCGTGTGCGGTGAGACCATCGGCACGCTGGTGGGCGACAAAGCGCAAATCGGATAGAGCAGGAGAGCTGGGATGGAAACGTTAGACGAAGTGCTTCTCGACGCGATGGAGAAGATGGACAACACGCTCAAGGTGTTGAAGGACCAGTTTGCCGGATTGCGCACGGGCAAGGCTTCGCCCGCGCTGGTGGACGGCGTGCAGGTGATGTACTACGGCGTGCCGACGCGGCTGCGCGACATCGCGAACATCTCGACGCCGGAGCCGCGCCTGATTGTGATCAGCGCCTATGATCCCACGGCCCTGCCGGAGATCGAGAAGTCGATCCTCGCTGCCAACCTCGGCGTCACGCCGCGGAACGACGGGCGTGTGGTGCGGGTCCCGATTCCGGAGCTGAATGAGGAGCGCCGCAAGGAGATCGTCAAGGTGGCCAAGCGTCAGTCCGAAGAGGCCCGCATCGCGGTGCGCAATGTGCGGCGCGACGCGAACGAACTGGTCAAGACGCTGCAGAAGAACGGCAAGATCACGGAAGACGAGCGGGACCGCGGCTTCGATGAGGTGCAGAAAGCGACGGATGCCCACATCGCGAAAATTGACAGCGAACTGAAAAACAAAGAGGCGGAAGTGATGGCCGTGTAAGACGGCTGTCCACGTGAGACGGAGGCACGAGTTATGGCTGATCAGGATGAGGTTACCCAGGGATCGATTCCCCCGAAAGTGTTGCCCTTTACTAAGCCGGAGGGGGTTTCGGCGATCACGCCCGCCGCCGCTCCGGGCGCCCCGCGCCCGATCACGGTCCGGCTGCGTCCGGTCGCGCCTGCGGCGGATGCGGCCAAGCCTGCCGAGGCCGCCGAAGCTCCCGCCGCGCCGGCGGTCGGTATTCCGGCGGCTGCGCCTGCCAATCCTCGCGCGACCGCGCGCGTCCCGGTGCCCGAGTCCGTGGCGGCGGTAACGCCGTCGGCGATCCGTCCCGCGACGGTCCGGCTCCGCCCGGTGATGGCCCCTGCGGCTGCGCCGGCCCATATGCCGGGGGCCACGCAGCCGATCACCAAGATCGAGCCGGTGGCGGCCGCTCCCCTGAACGCGACGCTGCAGCCGCAGCATCCGCCGACGCCGGGTTCCAATCCTCTGCCGGAAGGCCCCAAGCCGCCGTCGGGCGCGCAGGTGCAGGCCGCGAAGTCCAAGACCTCGCGCATTTCGTTGGATTCGGCGATCGGCGTGGCCCCCGTGGGCGCCGAGAAGGAAGGGCCGAAGACGATCCGCCTGAAACGTCCGATGGACTTGGCGGCGACGCCGGTCACGCCCACGGTCCAGAAACCTTCGACGGCGGCGGCCCGGCAGACGTCGCGCATTCCGGACTCCGCCTTGCCGACCGCCGAAGCGCTGGCCGCGGACAACGCGTCGGTGACGCAGAAGAAGACGCTGAAGATCAAGCGTCCCAGCGCCGCCAAGGAAGAGGGCGCCGCCGCAGAGGGCGAGGCGTTCCCCGAGGGCGTGCAGATGACGCCCCTCAGCCCGATCGACTTCCCCGCGAAAGAGGAGTCTTCGGTGCTCACGACGATCTCGGCCGTTGCCGCGATCGCGGCGACGGTGCTCGTGGCGGCGTTGCTGTGGGTCTTGGCCGCGCAGGCGGTCGGCCCGGTCAAAGGGAAGAACGCCGTAGCCTTCATCGAAGGCCCCGAGCTGCCCTGCCCCGGGCGCATCGTGAACTGATGCGCGCCGCTGAAAGAGGCCGCCGGGAGACCGGCGGCTTTTTTGTTTTCAGGAGGGGGCTTTGACGCTTTCCGGAAGATCGGATAAACTGTAACGGTATGACGCAAAATCTTCAGACCCGTGCGGGGCTGCGGCGTACGCTGGGGCAGGTCTTCGCGATCACGGGCACCACCCTGATTGAGGCGATCCAGCAGCCGATCGCCTTCCTGATCCTGCTGTCGGCCGTGCTGATGACGCTGCTGGTGCCGGTGTTCCAGTTCCACCGCTTCAGCGAAGACGGCCGGTTGGCGCGCGACAGCGGGCTCTCCTGCATGCTGGTGTTCGGCCTGGTGCTGGCCGCGGGTACGGCGGGGCGGTCGGTGGCGGAGGAGATCGCGCGCGGAACCGCGGCGGCGGTGATCGGCAAGCCGGTTTCGCGCGCGACGTTCCTGCTGGCCAAATGGCTGGGGGTGTTTGCGGTGGTCGCCGTGTTCTGGTGCGGGGTGTTGGCCGCGACGCTGGTGGCGGAGCGGTGCTCGGCGCACTTTCTGACGCTGCCCGATTTCACCGGGAACGCGACCGATCCCCTCACGTTGACCTTAAGCTTTGCGGGCGTGGCTGTGGCGCTGATTGTGGCGGCGGTCCGGCACTATGTCTGGCGGTTCCGCTTCGGCGTTTCGGCGTTTTTCGGCGTCACGGGGTCGCAGGTGCTGGTCGCGGCGCTCTCGGGCTTCTACAACCGCTTCGGCCAGTGGTATCCGGCGTCGGGCGAAACCGGCTGCTCGGGGAGCGCGTGCGGACACGCGCATGAGGCGGTGCGGCTTCTGTTCTATCATCCGGAGCTTAACCTGCGGGTGGTTCCGGTCGCGCTGCTGGTGCTGTTCGCGCTGGCGGTCTTCGCGGCGCTGGCGACGGCGCTGGCGACGCGTCTGCAGACGGGCGCGGCGCTGGCGGTGTGTGCGACGGCGCTGATCCTCGGCCTGGCGGGCGACTCGCTGACCGGCGGAAGCGCGCCGCTGTTTTCCCTGCGCGGCGTGGCGGCGGGGGTGTTGCCCGATGTCCAGAACTTTTGGCTGTGCGATGCGGTGGCGCGCGGCGGCCGCGTCGCTTGGTCGTACGTGGCTCAGGCCGGCGCGTATGCGTTCACCTGTTGCGCGCTTTGCTTGACGGCGGGATGGCGGGCGTTTCAAGAGCGGGACCTGGGTTAGGGCGAAAGTCAGGAATGAGGGGTGGGACGTTGACCGATCAAGACACAGTCATTGAGACGCGGGGGCTGAGGAAGGTGTTCCGCGACTTCTGGCACCGTCCGACGGTGGAGGCGGTCAAAGGCCTTGAGCTGACGGTGCGGCGGGGTGAGGTGTTCGGGCTACTCGGCCCCAACGGGTCCGGCAAGAGCACGACGATCAAGATGCTGCTCGGGCTGCTGCGTCCCACGGGGGGCGAGATCCGCGTCTTGGGCGCGCCGCCCGATGATACGCGGGTCAAAGCGCGGATCGGGTATCTGCCCGAGGTTTCGCACCTGCACCCCTTCCTCACGCCACGCGAGACGCTGATGTACTACGCGAGCCTGTTCGGCTTGCCCCGCCAGGAAGCGGCGCGGCGCACGGGGGAACTGCTGGCGATGGTGGATCTCGAGCACGCCGCGGACCGGGCGGTGGGCCGTTTCTCGAAGGGCATGGCGCGCCGCGTGGGGCTGGCGCAGGCGCTGGTGAATGCCCCGGAGCTGCTGGTGCTCGACGAGCCCACGTCGGGGCTCGATCCGATCGGGTGCCGCGAGGTGAAGGACATCGTGCGGGTGCTGGCCAACGGCGGCGTGACGGTGCTGATGACGTCGCACCTGCTGGCCGACGTGGAGGACGTGTGCGGCCGCGTGGCGATTCTGGAGCGCGGCGTTTTGCGGGCCGAGGGCAAGATCGCCGAACTGCTGCGCCAGCCGGACGCGGTGCGTTTTCTGGTCGAAGGGCTGGACGAGGCCTCCGCCGCGGCGCTGCGCGGCGAGCTGGAGGCGCGCGTGGGCCGGAGGGTGCAGCAAGACTATCCCGCGATGAGCCTGGAGGCGTTTTTCCTGCAGGTCGTGGCCCAGGAGGGCCGGTTGCGCGATTTCGCGATGGCGCCGTTCCTGAAGGCGTCGCGCGCGGCGCGAGAGGATGGCGCGTGATGGACCGCCTGACCGAGAGCGTGCGCCGCATCGGCGGCGTGACCGTGCTGGCGCTTCGCGCGTCGCTGCGGACCAAGGTGGTGGCGGCGCTGCTGGCGCTGCTCGCCCTCTGCCTCGCGGTTTTGCCGGGCGCGATCAAAGGCGACGGCACGCCCGAAGGCGAGCTGCATATTCTCCTGAGCTATACCCTCGGCTTCGCGTTCGGCATCCTGTGCCTGGCGACGCTGTGGGCGTCCTGCGCGCTCTTCGCGGCGGAGATCGACAGCGCGCGCATGCAGCTCTCGTCGGTCAAGCCGGTGCGCCCGGCGGAGTTCTGGCTGGGCAAGTGGTTGGCGCTGCTGCTCCTGAACGCGGCCGCGCTGCTGACGGTCTACGCGGGCGTGTACGGGCAAGTGCGGTGGCGGATGCACCAAAGCGCGTGGGATGCGCTGGAGCGGCCTTCGAGCCGCCGCGTGGCGCGCCCGCTGCTGCCGCCGCCGCGTGAAGAGGCGCTGCAGACGTATGCGCAGATGAAGGCGCGGAACGAGCTGCCGAAAGGGGTCGGCGAGAAAACGGTCGTGCGGGTGCTGGAGGAGAAGGCGCGCGAGAAATACGACGTCGTCAATCCCGGCGAACGGGTGACGTGGAAATTCCGTTTGGCGCGGCCGGTCCGGAGCGCGCAGGCGGTGACGGTCCGGGTCCGGTTCGACACGGAGTTCAGCACGCGGGCACACGTGACGGGCGTGTGCGTCCTGCGCAGCCTGGAGCGGCCGGAGCAGGCGGTGGAGGTGCCGCTGGATGATTTCACGCAGAACGAGATCGAGTTCGCGGTGGATACGCGGGCGTTCGGCGCCCTGCCCGAGAGCGGGCTGCGGGATTTCGAGCTGAATTTCCGGCACACGGGCGATCCGAAGCTTGCGTCGGGGCTGATGCTGCGGTTCCGCCAGGACGTGGCCCTGCTGGCGCCGGGGGGCACGTTCGAGGCGAACCTGCTGCGTTCGGCGTTTGTCCACTGGAGCGTGCTCGCGCTGCTGGCCGCGTTCGGGCTGACGCTGAGCGCCTGCTTCTCTCTGCCGGTCGCGGCGTTTGTGGCGACGGTCCTGCTGGCGCTCACGATGGTCGGCAACTCGGTGGTGCAGGTGGTGTCGGAGGAGGACGAGAAACTGTGGCGGAACCGGGTCGGCATCTGGGTCTCGCGCGGCGTGCACGAGGTGACCCGCCATGCCCTGCAGGCCGAGCCGCTGACGGCGTTGACGCGCGGCGAACGGCTCGACGCCGAGTTGTTGGGCACGTCGCTGGCGTGGAACGTCCTGCTGATTCCGTTTCTTTTCGCGGGGGCGGGCTGCTGGGTGCTCAGGCGGCGGGAACTGGCGGACACCGACTGACGCGAGGCGGTTGGAAGAGGAGGCGACGGGATGAGCGTGACACGGAGAGATTTTCTGCGGACATCGGTGGGCTCGGCCGTGCTGCTGTCGGGCGGTTGCATGAGTTTTTCCCGCGGCCGAGGGGACGTGCAGGCGAAAGGGGGCGGGGCGCGGCTGAATGTCGCGGTGATCGGCGTGGGCGGACGCGGCCAGGCCAACTGGAGCGCTGTGTGCGAGGCGGGCGACCGGATCGTGGCGTTGTGCGACGTGGATGAGGCCGCGCTGCTGGCCGGGCGCGAAAAGGTGGCGGCGAAGTGCCCGGACGTGCGGCTCTACAAGGATTTCCGGGTGATGTTCGAGGCGGAGCGCGGCGTGGACGCGGTGTTCATCTCCACGCCCGATCACGGCCATGCGGTACAGGCGGCGTGGGCGCTGGAGAAAGGATGCCACGTTTACGTCGAGCCGCCCCTGGCGCGGACGCTCGCGGAGGCGCGGCACCTGATGGAGAAGGCCGCTTCGCGCGGCGTGATTTTGCGGCTGGGCGATCAGGGAAGCGCCGCCCCGGAGTTCCGCCGCGCGGTCGCGCTTCTGCGGTCCGGGGTCATCGGCGACGTCGCCGAAGTGCACGCATGGACGGGCCGGCCGGTGTGGCCGCAGGGCCTCCGGCGACCGGAGGGGTGCGATCCTGTGCCCGCCGCGCTGGACTGGGACCTGTGGCTGGGCGGCGCGCCGGTGCGGCCTTTCAAGGACAAGGTGTATCACCGGTACAACTGGCGCGGCTGGCACGACTTCGGCACGGGCGCTTTGGGCGACGCGGGCTGCCACCTTTTGAACGTCCCGTTCCGCGCGCTGGGGCTAGGTGCCCCGCTGTCGGTTGAGGCGGCCGATGTGACGGAGCGCCAGGAAGAGACCTATCCCAAGGCCTCGCATCTGCGGTTCGGGTTCAAGGCGCGGTCGCGGCGGCAGCCGGCGCTGACCCTCGATTGGTACGACGGCAACTGGAAGCCCAGCGCGGAAACGATGCCGCAGGTCGCCGCGGCTTTCGGCCTGCTGCCGGGGTCCGGCTGCCTGCTGCGGGGTGACCGTGGCGTGTGGCTGGTCGCCGACGACATCGGCACGCGGCATTACGTGGCGCTGGCCGGCGAGGAAAAGGTGGTGGACTTCGAAAAGCATGCGGCGTGTGCGCCTGTGGCGGCGCTGCCGGAAGGGCCGGGGCTGCAGCGCGAGTTCCTCGATTCGGTTCGCGGCGGGGAACGCCACGCCGCCGAACGGCCCCATCTGGCGGCGATGATGGAAACCGTGCTCGCCGGCTGCGTCGCACAACGCGTGCCCGGGCGGTTGGCGTGGAACAGTCGCAAGTGCCGCTTCGAGGGCAACGACGGGGCGAACCGTCTGGTCGCGCCCGCGCCCCGCGACGGCTGGTCGTATCGGACGTAAAGGGGGCTGCATGAAGACGAGAGGGTCGGTGGCTGCGGGGTTTGGGTTGGCTGCGTTCCTCACGGCGGTCACCTCTGTTTTCGCGGCGGAGCCTGCGGGAAAAAGTTTCCCGCCTTTGCTGTACACGTCGGAGGACCTGCGGAAAATTCTGCGCTTCGATGCGGCGGGCGCGGTGGCGTGGGAATATCCCGCAGACACCGCTCGCGATGTCTGGCAGCTTCCCAACGGCAACGTGCTGTTTCCCTACAGCGTCAGCAACGGGTTGAACAACGCCGAAACAGGAGCGGTGGAGGTGACGCCCGACAAGCGGGTCGTGTGGCGCTTCAAAACGCACGGCCAGGTCTACTCGTGCCAGCGCATGGCGGACGGCAACACGCTGGTCGGCGCGACGCAGCAGGGCAAGCTGCTCATCGTCAATCCCGCGGGCGAGGTGGTGAAGGCGGTCGAGATCAAGAACGCGAAGGCCGGCCACAGCAGCATGCGGAACGTGCGGGCGCTGGCGGACGGGCACTTTCTGGTTGCGGAAGAGAGCGCGCGTGCGGCGCGCGAGTACGACGCGGACGGCCGCGTGGTGCGTGAATTCAAGACGTCCTATCCCACGTATTCGGCGGTCCGCCTGCCGTCGGGCCACACGGTCACTTGCGGCAAGACGGGGATCACCGAGTTCGACGCGGCGGGCAAGGTGGTCTGGGAGTTGAGCCACACCGAGGTGCCTGAGCTGGGCATCCGTTGGTTCGCGGGCTTGCAGGTGTTGCCGAACGGCAACCTCTTCATCTGCAACGCGGGCGGGAAAGTGCCGTTCGCCGAGATCTCGAAAGACAAAAAGGTCGTCTGGCGAGCCGACCCCGCCGTGTTCAAGCATTCACGCGGACACGCCATCCAGCGCCTCGATGTCGACGGCCCGCCGCTCAAGTGAGCGGACGGGGCGGCCGGTTGTGAGCCGCGAGCGGCAGGCTGTCCGCGCCGCACCTTTTTCATCGGGGCGTTTGGGCTCCGACGTCAGCGCGTCGACGCTGCCGGAGCGATGGCGTCGGCCATGATCCAGCCGCGTCGGCCCGCGGCGTCGATCCGGATCCAGGCGCCGGCGTCTTCGAGCGGGATGACGGAGGTGCCCGGGTTGAGCGCGAAGAGCGTGGCCGCCCCGCGCGAGGGCGCGAAGCGCACTTCGACGCGGTGGGCGAGCGTGCGCGTCGTCACGTCGGCCTTGCCGCTCAGCGCATAACCGGCGCCGATGCCGGCCGCCAGCAAGACGCACCCGGCGGCGAAGGCGAGGCGCTTGCGGGACCCATAGAGAAGGAAGAAGACGAAGAAGGCCGCGAGCGCGCCGCACGAACCGACCAGCAGCGGCACGACATGCCGCAGCGTCAGGTTCACCCGTTCGATGGTGACCGTCTGCGGCAACGCTTCCGCCGCGGGGCTCGGCTGCACCGTATCGATGACGCGCACATCGTCGGCCTTCGGCGTTGCGTCCGCCGCCTTGAAGGTCAGGCGGAACGGCCCCGCGACGCTCTCCTCGTAGCGGTCGGTGGCGGGATTGAAGAAACAGAAACGCGTCGCCGCGATTTCGGTGGCGTTGGTGCTTTGCGGGATGAGCATCTGCTCGGTTTTGAGGCGGACCGGTTCGCGCAACAGCTCTTTGACCGGATAGGTCTTGAAAAGCGGCGAGGCGGGCGGGGCCGGCATCGCGACGGCGTCGCCCAGCCATCCCTGCCCGGCCAGTTCGAGGCCCAGCGTGATGATGTCGCCCGGCTGCACGGTGGCTTGGGAGATGCGCCCGCTGAGCCTGAAGGACCCGATCGCGCCGCTGAAGTGCGCGGGCCGCCCCGCTTGGGGCAGCGGCAGGATGCGCAGCGCGAAAGGCGCCAGCTGCTTCTGCTTGGGGTAAGACTGCAAGTGCGAGAAGAAACCGGTGTTCCGCCGCTCGACGAGCAGGCATTGCACGGCGGGGTTGAAGGTGTGGTTGATGGGCTTGAAGCATCGGGCCTCCGCCGTGAATTGCAAGACGTCGAGCGTTTGGGCGTCGCGCGTGACGCGGTTGCGCGCGGTGGATTCCAGCCGGCCGACGGCGATGAGGTCGGGATTGTTCGGGAAGTCGCTGATGCGCAGATCCTCGACTTCGCTGCCGAAGGAAACTTCCAGTTCGAAGTGGATCTCGAAGGTCTGGTTCACGTAGATCTTTTCGGGGACGGTGAAAAGGCGGCCCGAAAAGATCTCGCCGGCGAGGGCGGGCCGGGCGAGCGCGAAAGAAAGCAGAAGCATCCGGAGCACGCCGGCCAGCGGCCCCACCCGGTTCCGTCCTCTGACTTCTGGCCTCAGGCTTCTGATTCTCACGGCGCTTCCTCCGGGTCGTTGGGGAGGGAGGAGACGAACACGCGGGATCCCCAGGTGGCCGTGTCGTGTCGTTCGTTTGCGAGCGTCATGAGCGTGGAGGCCGCGAACACGGCGGCGATGAGTCCGCCGGTGAGCATACACGTCTCCGAAAGGCTCCGCAGAAGGGCGTGTCCCCGGCGCCGCTTGAGCAGGATGCGGCAGAACACCCCGATCCAGAAGAGCGTCCATCCGCCGAGCGCGGTCAGCACGCGCATGGGGCAGGGAAAGGCGTAGTGCCAGAAGAAGGCGGTGCGCGACCACGGCAGGTCCGCATGCGCGCGGCCGGACTGGAGCGCGAGCGCGGCGGCGAGTCCCTGACGCGTCTCCGGCGTGGCGCCGAGGTGCCGTTCGGCGCGCGCAAACGCCGCGGCCGCGTTCGCGCCGTCGCCTGCCATCACCAGCGCGCCGCCGAGGTTGAGGAAGAGCGGGCCGTTGCGCACGCCGTCCGCCACGAGGCGGTTGTAGGTGTTCGCGGCTTTGAGGTGTTCCTCGGGCTTTGATGCGGCGGCGGCTTGGGTGTTGGCCTGCTCCCAGAGAAAGGCGCGGGCCGCATCGTCGGCGAGCAGCGGGAGCGAGAGCGAGCACAGCGCGAAGAGGACGGGCAGGATGGATCCGGAGGATCGGGAGGGGCGGTCTGATTGGTCGAGCGCGGCGTCGATGGCGGGAAGAAGTTTCTGGAGGGATCGGATGATCTCGGGGATCGGCGTGGCGGCGTCCGGCCGGTACATGGCTTCGTCGAGGTGCGCGAGGAGGTCGCGGCAGGACCGGGCGGATTCTTCCGCGACCCGCCTCTGCCGCAACAAGTCGGCGACCTCTGCGGGCGTCAGCGCGTTGCCGGCCACTTCGAGCCGGTCGGCCAGATAGGCGCGGACCGCGCGGGAGGCGTGCGCCGGCGAATTGGCGTGACGGCGCAAGGCGCCGAGCGCGCGGCGCAGCGCCCCGGAGCGGCGGCGGCGGGTGCGCAGGGCCGTGACGAGCGAGGTGAGCGGAGAGGCCAGCACCGCCAGCAGGCAGAGCGCCGGCCCCGCGGTCAGCAAGGAAAACGTGAGGCGGCTGAGCGGAAGGAGCGGGGCCGTCCGCGCGCCTTGGGCATCGAGCGTGATGCCCGCCGGCAACGGCCGCGTCCGGCTGTCGAGAACCCCCGCGAGGTTTTCTTTCCCGTTCTCGTCAGCCGTCGCGATCTGCGTGGTGGCGCGGGCCTGGATGGGGACGGGCGCGGTGGTGACCGTCCTGTAGGCGCGGGCGGCGGTGTCGTAAAAGGCCAGTTTGATGGGGGGGAACTCCAGCGTGCCCTCGCGCGTGGGGCGCACGCGGTATTTGAAGCGCTTGCCGTCGGGTAGCGTGTCGGCGGAGACGTTGTCGTCGTAGATGCGGAAATCTTTGGCGAGCTCGGGCTGAAGGTTGAGGATGGGCGTGCGCAGGTTTGAGACGCTGATCGGCCCCGTCACCTCGAGCGTCAGCGTCAGGGGGTCGCCGACCTTGCAGACCGCCGTGTCGAAGGCGGCGGCGGCCTTCATGTCTTTGCCGACCGAGCCGGTGAACCATTCGGGGCGGCCCTCGTCCGGCGGCGGCACGACGCGCACCGTGACGGCGGGGCCGATGGTGTAGACGTCTTTGGTGACGGCTTGGCGGTCGGCCGTGACGTCAGTGAGGACCGTGCCTTTGAAAGAGAGCGGGCCGAAGGTGAACTCGCCTTCTTTGATCGGCGTGTAGCTGAGCGAAAGCGTGTATTCGCGGTATTTTTTGCCGTTGCGCACGATCCGCTTCGGCTCAAGCCGGAAGCGGATGGGGCGCGGCTTGAAAGGGTCGGCGTCGAAGAGACTGCCGAAGCCGCCCATGTCGCGCGTCTGATAGTTGTTGATGGCGAAGCCGGGCTGACGTCCGCTCTGGTCGATGAGCCCGTTGAGGAGCTGGTTCAGGTCGGGGCCTTTGAGCCCCGGCGTATCCTGCCGGATTTCGAGGAAGTCGGCGGAGAGCTGCGGCAGGAGGTTCGGGTGGAGCGGCTCGTTGTTTTCGGCGAAGGCGTCCGGCAGCTCGGCGACAGCGACCGAGAGGGTGACGGAGAAGGGCTCTTCGACCAGCACGGACGTGGAGGAGGCGGTCACCGCGGCAATGACGGTGTCCTGCTTCTCCATGCCCTTCACCTGAACCGTGACGCCGGGGTCGGCGTACGCCTTGCCGGCCACCGTCACCCGGACCGGTCCGGTCCTGAAGGCGCCTTCGGCCTGAGGCTTGATCTGGTAGGCGAAGACGCGGCCTTCGTACGATTCACGGGTCATGCGGCCGTTGATGATCGAGATGCTGGAGCGGCTGTTGCTGTGCTGCCCGAGGAACTGGACCTCGGACGGGGGGAGCGCGGAGAGGTCGGGTGCGCCGAGACCGCGGTCAGCGCCTTCGACCTCGATCGTGAGGTTGAAGCTCTCGCCGAGATAGATGTTTTGCCGGGACGGCGTGACTTTGAGGCTGACCTCGGCAAGGGCGGGGAGGCAAAGGAAGCAACAGGCGAGGGGCAGAAGGCGACGGACAAAGCGGAAAACGGAGGACCGCGGATGGGTCTCTGAACTCTGGCTTCTGGCCTCTGTCTTCTGCGTCCGCATGGCGTTACCAGTCGCGCTCGGAGGGCGACATCGGGAGCTTGCGCATTTTCTCTTTTTTGTCGTTCTCGTGCTCTTTCTCGCGATCGAGCGCTCGGCGTAGAACCTCCTGCACGTCTTTCGGAGGCTCCTGCTTCTGCTCCTGCTCCTGTTTCTGCTCCTCTTGCTTTTGCTCGTCCTGCTTCTGCTTCTGCTCCTGCTGCTGTTGCTGCTGCTGGTCTTGGTTCTGCTGCGGATTCTGCTGTTGCTGCTGGCTTTGGCCCTTCTGCTTGGGCAGCAAGTCGCGGATCTCGATCAGGTCTTTGAGCGCCTGTTCCTGAAGGGCGTGACGCTCGCGTCCCTGCGGCTTCTTTTCGACGATCTCGGCCTGGAGTTTCTCGGCGTGGGCGGCGATCTCCTCGATCTTGGCCTGGTCTTCCGCCGTGAACGGCGGCATGTTGGTGTCGGACTGCGCTTGCTGCCGGTACTGCTTGGCCCATTCCGGGAAGCGTTCGCGGAAGAGGCGGGTGAGCTGTAGGGCCTCGGGCTGCGTGTCGCGGTTCTCCAGATAGCGCAAGGTCAGCTTTTGGAGGGCGTTGCTCTGGCAGACGATGTCCTCGTCAAGGGCGGCCGGCGGCAGTGCGACCGCTTTCCAGAAGGCGTAGACCATCGGTTCCGACTGGGCTGTGTCGTCCGCAGACTCGGGCATCAGGTCTTGCAGGGCGGCGGCCGCGCCTTTCATGCTGTCGCGCGCGAGCTCGATCTGCTGGGCGAACTGCGCCTGCTGCTGCTGGTTGGTGACGGCCTGCAGCATGTGCTGCTTCAGCGGGATCCACAGGTCGGCCTGTTTGGACTGGCGCTTGGCGAGCGCCTCGGCACGGCTGACCAAGACCGGCGCGTCGTTGGTGAAAAGGGCGCCGGACTCTTCGAGGATAGCGCGCTGTTCGGCGAGCATCGTGCCCATGAGCTGGTCGGGCGGGGTCTGCCCGTGTTCTTTCATCACCTGGGCGATGTGGGCGGTCTCGCGCGCTTCGGCGAGCGGCGCGACCGCGCGGGTGAGGTTGCGGTTGCGGCGTTCGTCGTTCGGCGCGTCGCGCAGGGAGCGCTGGAAGCCGGTGGCGGCCTCTTCGAGCGACTCGGCTTTGGACGCGGGCTCTTCGGCCCCTTTCGACTTCGCCTTTTCCATCAGCAGTTTTCCGAGCAGCTCGCCCGCCTTGGCACCGTTCTTCCGGGAGGTCAGCAGCGGCCGCAGCGTCTGGGCGGCCTTGTCTAAATCCTTGGCTTTGTAGTAGGCGTAGGACGCGTTGTAGCGGTAGGTCTCGGCCTCCTCCATGTCCGCGCCGCGCGCCGCCGACAGGAAGCCCTCGGCCGCTTCGACGAATTTGCCTTTGCCGAGCCAGGCTTGGGCGACGCGCGCGCCGGCGCGTCCGGGCTCGACGACGACCGGCGGACGGTTGGTGGATGGGGCGTCTGGAGAATTTGGGGCCGGAGAAGAGGCCGGATCGGCAGCAGGCGTTGAGGCGGTTGGCAGGGACGGAGGCGTTGAGGCGACGGCGGGGGCTTGGGTCTGGGCGGTGGCGCACAGACCGGCGAGCAGTAGACTGGTCAGAACGAACTTCATGGCTTGACCGATTCCTGATTTCGTGTGCGGTTGCCGCAGAGGCGTCCGCGGCTGAATCCGGCCGCCGCGAACAGGCAGAGCACCGCGGGTAAAAGGAAGAGCTGATAGCGTTCCTGATAGCGGTTTTCAATCTGCTCCTGCTGCTCTTTGGCTGCGATCTGGCGCAGGTGGCGGCGGTAGATCGCGCCGAGCGTGGTGTGCGCGGTGCCGGCCGTGCCGAGCGGGATGTAGCGGCCGTTGGAGGTCGAGGCGATGGTCTCGAGCGTTGCGCCGACGAGCTTCGTCTGCACGGCGGTGCCCTTGAACTGCTGCACGCCCTTGCCGCCCTCGCCGGGGATGGTGGCGCCCGCGTCGTCGCCGATGCCGACGGTGAAAATCGGGATGTTGCGTTTGGCGGCTTCGGCCGCCGCCTCGAGCGCGCCGCCCTTGAGGTCTTCGCCGTCGGAGATGAGCAGGATGGCGTTGTACTCGTCGAGCGCGGGGTCCAGCGCCTCGAGCGACTTGCGGACCGCGTCGCCGAGGTCCGTCTCGCCGCGCGGCGCGGACTCCGGGCTGACGCCGTCGAGCGCCTGGCGCAGGAAGGAGTAGTCCGTGGTGAGCGGGCACAGCAGGCTGCCTTTGTTGCGGAAGGCGAGCAGCGCGGCGCGGTCGCCCTCGAGGTCCTCGATGAGATCCATGATGTCCGTCTTGGCGCGCTCAAGCCGGTTGGGGTGCACGTCGGCGGCGAGCATCGAGCGCGAGACGTCCAGCGCGATGACCAGGTTACGGCCCCTTGTGAAGACCTTCTCGTCCTTGCGTCCCCACTGCGGCCGCGCGGCCGCGAAAACGAGAAAGGTGAGGCCGGTGAGCACCAGCGCGAACTGGACGTAGAAGGTGGCTTTCGGGCGCGCCGGCATGAGCTTGTCCTGCAACGCGGGCGCGACCAGCAGGGAGAGCCGCTGCTGTGCACGGCGGTAAAGCCACAGCCAGATCACGCCGACGACCGGGATGACCGAAAGCAACAGCAATAACCATGGATAGACAAAGCGCATAGGAAGAAAAGGAGGAGTTAGGAAGGAAGAGGTAGGAGTTGAGAGATTGCGGTTGAATAAATGGAAGTCGGGTCAAAATCGGAAGATTCGTGGACACAACCGCTTTTTTCACGCAGGGTCTTTGTGATCGAGGAAAGCAGGCGGATCAGTTCCTCACAGTCGGCCTGCAAGGAGTCGAAGGCGGCCGTTTCGATGTAGTCCGTATCGTGCAGCAGTCGCAACCAATAACGGTTTTCGAGAGCTTCTTTGTATCCGATTTGAATTTTTGACGCGAATTCCTTTTCGGAATAGGAACCGCCCGCCTCCTCCACATTTGCTCCGATGGAAGTGCCGCATTTTAGGATTTGTTTGGAAAGCACGTATTCGTTGCGATTCTTGCATAGCCACTGAAACAAGCGGACGATGCGAACGGCAAACGCATAACTTTTCAACTTAACAGGGGTCTCTCGCATATTAACTCCTCCCGCCTCCTTCCTAACTCCTCCTTAGAGAAGTCGCCTGGTCAACGCCATGTTAAGTGTCAAGGCGACCGCGGCGAGCGCCGCGCCCCAGAGGAGAAACCGGACGAAGTGTTCGTCGAAACGCTGGTAGACCTGGCGGTCGATCTTGGTGGTCTCGAGGGCGTTGATCTCTTCGAGCGCGTTCTTCAGGCCGTCGTTGTCGCGCACGCTGAAGTAGCGGCCGTTGGTTTTCGCGGCGATGGCCTTGAGCTGGGTCTCGTCGAACGTCGCGTCCGCGTAGACGATGGTCTCGCGGCCGAACAGGTCGCGCGTTTTAAAGGGGGTGCGGTTGTTCGACCCCACGCCGATGGCGTAGACGCGCACGCCGGTCTTGGCCGCGGCGTCGGCCGCTTGATCCGGCGTGATGATGCCGGTGTTGGATTCGCCGTCGGAGAGCAGGATGATGATGCGCGTCTTGGGCTCGGCGTCGGTGAGGCGCGCGACGCCGGTGGCGAGGCCGTCGCCGATCGCGGTGAGCGTCTCTTCCTGGTCGATCGGGCGGCCTTGGGCGTCGGTCTGGGAGCGGGGGATCTCGACGCCTTTGAGCACGTGGACGAGGGCGCGGTGGTCGGCCGTCAGCGGCGCACGGGTGGAGGCGTAGCCGCCGAAGGTGACGAGCCCGATCAGATCGTCGGGCCGCTCTTCCACGAACCGCGCGAACATTTCCTTCACCACGTCGAGACGGGTCTTCCACTCCTGCTGGGACGGCGAGAGGTCGAGCGCCTCCATCGACCCCGAGACGTCGACCACCATGCCGATGGCGATGGCGTTGACGGAGCGGCGTTCGCGGGCGAGCGTGGTGCGCGGCCGCGCCGCGGCGAGGATCAGCAAAAGCGAGCCGGCGAGAAACAGCAGCGGGACGGTGCGGGCCAGCGCGACGCGCCAGCCTGCGGTCTTGGCCGGCAGGCGGTGCGTAGGCGCAAAGAGCACGCCCGCGCGCCGGCCCGTGCGGTACAAGCGCCAGGCGGCGAAGGCCCAAGGCAGCAGCAGGAGAAAAGCGAGCGGTGTGGCGAAGGAGAACATGAAAGAAGGGCTGGGTTAGGAGTTAGGAGTTAGAAGTTGAGAGGCGGTGCCTGTTAAACGAAACAAGAGTTTGGGCACGCGCGCTAGGGCCGGAAAAGGGGTTTGAAAAGGTGTGAAGGTTGTTGAGGGCATAAAAAGGCTCCTAGCTCCGGCCTCCTGCCGCTTCCTTGTCGCCGTGCCGCGCGTCTGCGCTGATGTAGGCGCGGGCCTTGGCCGTGGCATCGTCGGTCATCGCGGGGGTGGCCTCCTGCCCCGCGAACTTCACGAGGTCGGCGGACTCGAGAAACGTGCGGAGCTGGGCGATCACCTCGGGCGTGAAAGAGGCCGCGTGGGCGGCGGCAGCCAGGAATTCCTGCGTGGTCTGCTCGGGCGCGCGGATGCTGTGCGTGCGCTCGATGTAGCGGCGCACGACCATGGTGAGCTCGATGTAGAACTCTTTGAAGAGGCCGCGGCTCGGCAAGTTGCGGCCCAGCAGGCGCTGGAGCTCCGCCATGGCGCGTTCGACGGGGGACATGCGGTACTCGCGGACGCGGCGCGAAAGCTGGGTGAGGCCGTAGAGGAGCGCGGCGAGCGCGGCGACGCCCGCGAACGCGGCGAAGATCCAGAGCGTGACGGTCCAGGCCGTCGGCGGGATCCACTCGGGCGCGGGCGCGACTTCGGGGTCGCCCGTCACGACCGGGCGCGCGCCCTCGCCGGGAAAGAGCACGGGCTTGGTGGCGAAGGAGGCGGCTTGCGGCGTCGCGGAACGCTTGTCCAGCGTGGTGACCGCGAAGGGCGCGAGCCGGTACCGTTCGGCGGCCGGTTCCGGCACCAGCCGCCAGCGGTAGGTCTGGCGCGTGCGGCCGTTGGCCTCGAGCGGATCGGTGGCGAAATCTTCGGCCGTGCTGAAGCCGGAGAAGCGGTCGCGCAGATCGGGCAGCGTGACCGTCAGATGCGAGGGGGCTTCAACCGTGAGGGTCAGCATCAGGTCTTCGGCGGGCGAGACCTTGTCGGGCGTCGCGTCGAGCTTGATGGAGACGTCGCCGGAGGAGAGGTCGCTGGTGAAAGCGGCAAGGGCGGGGAGAGAGAATAGGACGGACAGGGCAAATAGGCCCGACAGGAGCGAGTTTTTTACCCGCGCCGGCTTCCGGCTTCTGACTTTTGACTTCTGACTTCTCATGTTAGTGTTTGCGGGCGCGGCGGCGGAAGAGGGCCCGCACGTCATCGATGTAAGGGGTGTCGGTCGAGAGCCGGATGAAATCGATGCCGGTCCGTTTCAAGAAACGCAGGAGCTGCTCGCTCTCGGCGGAGGCTTGCGAACGGAAGGCGTCGCGCACGGAGGCGGACGACGTGTCCACCAGCAGCAGCTCGCCGGATTCGGGATCCTGCAGCTCGATGAGCCCCACGTCGGGCAAGTCAGACTCGCAGGGGTCAGAGATGGGGCAGGCGATCACATCGTGGTGGCGCGCGGTGACCCGCAGCTCCCGCTCGTAATCGGCGTCTTGGAAGTCCGAGACCAGGAAGACGACGGCCTTGCGCTTCTGCACGTTGTTGAGGAAGCGCAAGGCCGCGGTGATGTCCGTGCCTTCGCGGGTCTCGTCGGCGGCGAGCACCTCGCGCACGAGGCGCATGACGGCCGTGCGGCCTTTGCGCGGCGGGATCGATTTGAGGATGCGGTCGCTGAAGAGGATGAGCCCGATCTTGTCCTGGTTGCGGATCGCCGTCATGGCCAGCAGACTCGTGATCTCGGCGGCGAGCTCGGACTTCGAGCGCGAGCCTGAGCCGAAGACCTGCGAGCCGGACACGTCGACCAGAAAGATGACGGTCAGCTCGCGCTCTTCGGAGAAGCGCTTGACATGGGGCGAGCCGGTGCGGGCTGTGACGTTCCAGTCGATGGAGCGCACGTCGTCGCCGGGCACGTAGGGGCGCACCTCGTCGAATTCGACGCCCTGGCCTTTGAAAACCGAATGGTAATCGCCGGAGAGGCGGTCGTCGATCAGGTGCGAGGTGAGGATTTTGATCTTCCCCACCTGCTTCATCAACTCTGTCGTGTCTATCGGCATCGCAAAAGTAGAGTTAGAAATTGGGAGTATGGAGTTCGGGAACAGAGATCGGAGACAGCTGCTTCATACCTCTGGCTCCTTCCCCCTGATTCCTGCTTCCGCAAGCTTTGCTCACGGAACGGGGATTTCGCTCAGGATCGTGGTGATGACCTTGTCGGTCGTGACCTCTTCGGCCTCGGCCTCGTAGGTGAGCATGATGCGGTGGCGCAACACGTCGTGGGCGATCTCCTTCACGTCCT
>CAZOIS010000009.1:0-59778 GCA_964579865.1 uncultured Lentisphaeraceae bacterium
AGCGCTCGAAACGCATCTGGTCGTTGCCGCGGCCGGTCGCGCCGTGGACGAGCACCGTGCATTTGCGCTTTTTCATCTCCGGGATCAGGCCGCGCACCGTCACCGCGCGCGCGATACCGGTCGAGTTCCAATAGCCGCCGTCATACATGGCCTGCGCCTCGACCACCTGGAAACACGCATCGGCCATCGCGTCCTTGAGATCCACGATCACGGTGTCCACGCCGCACGGCGCCATGCGCTTCTTGATGTCGTTGATGTCCTTTTCGTCGGGCTGCCCGAGGTCCGCTGAAAAAGCGACCACGTTCACGCCCGCCTCGACCATCACTTTTGCGATCGTGCGGCTGTCCAGCCCGCCCGAAACACACGCACCGACCGTCTTGCCCTTCAAATCTGAAAACGTCAAAGCCATTGCCTTTTCTCCCGCCCGCAAGCCCCGCCGTCCCACGGGGCCAGGAACATTAACAAACCGAGAGACTTACGCCTCTTCCTGCTCTCCGAAGAGCTGGTCCAAAGCGTCGCCGATCATTTCCAGCCCCTCCTCCAAATCGCTGTCCTTCACGTTGAGCGGCGGGAGGAAGCGCACCACGTGCTCGCCGGCCACACAGCACAGCAGCCCCATGTCCCGGCAGGCGTCCACGACCTCTTTCGCCGCGCCTTCAATCACCATGCCGACCATCAGTCCCTTGCCGCGGACCTCGAGCACCTGCTTGTACTTCTCGGCGAAGACGTTGAGCCCCTCCACGAACAGGTTGCCGGCCTCTTCCGCGCGCTTGACCAGAGCCTCTTCCTCGATCACGTCGAGAACGGCCAGGGCGGCCGCGCTCGACACCGGGTTCCCGCCGAACGTGGACGCGTGGTTGCCGGGCTTAAAAACATCCGACAGCGCGGGCGAGGCCACCAAAGCACCCATCGGAATGCCGTCAGCCAACGCCTTGGCCAACGTAAAAGCGTCCGGCTTGACCGCGTAATTTTGCCAGGCGAACCATTTGCCGGTCCGGCCCATACCGCACTGGACCTCGTCGCAGAGCATCAGCAGGCCCTTCTCGTCACACAACTTGCGGACGCCCGTCATAAACTCTTCGGTCGCGGGCATCACGCCGCCCTCGCCCTGCACAGCCTCGAGCATCACGGCCACCGTGCGCTCATTCACCGCCGCCTTCACGGACTCGAGGTTGTTGAATTCGGCGTAGGTAAAACCGATCGGCAACGGATCAAACCCTTTCTGCACCTTGGTCTGGCCGGTCGCGGCGATGGTCGCGAGCGTCCGTCCGTGGAAAGAGTTCTGCATGGTGATGATCTCGTACTTGCCCTTCTCGCTGCCCCACAGGCGGGCGACCTTGATCATCGCCTCGTTGGCCTCGGCGCCGGAGTTGCAGAAGAAGCACTTGCCGTTGAGCGACAGCTTCGACAGCCGCTGCGCCAGCAAGGCCTGGTTCACATTGTAGAACAGGTTGGAGCAGTGCCCCAGCGTGGCAACCTGGTCCTGGACGGCCTTCACGACCTTGTGGTGACAGTGTCCGACGTTGTGAACGGCGATGCCAGCCGTAAAGTCGAGATAGGTCTTGCCGTCCGGATCGCGCACCTTGCAGCCGCTGCCGCTGGTCAGCGTCGCAGTCGGCGAATACGTGTGCATCACATACTGGTCAAACAATGCGGCAATATCAGTACTCTTACTCATCTGCTATGATCTCCGTTCCTACACCTTTTTTCGTGAAAATTTCCAGCAACAGCGAATGGGGCATGCGGCCGTCGACGAGGTGTACTTTCCCCACCCCGGCTTGAATCGCGTCCACGCAGCTGTCCAACTTAGGCAGCATCCCGCCACCCACAACACCGGCTTCCTTCAGCTTCTTCACGTTGCCGATCCGCAACGTCGCAAGCAGAGAGGAAGGATCGTTCACGTCCATCAGCAATCCCGGCACATCCGAAATGAACGCCAGCTTGCGGACCTTCATGGCTTTGGCCAGAGCCGCCGCCGCCGTGTCCGCGTTGACGTTATACAGCTTGCCGTCCAGCCCCGTACCGAGCGGCGTCACGACCGGGACAATCCCCGCATCGAGCATCTCCGCCACGGAACGGGTATCGACCGTCACCGGCTCTCCGACGTAGCCCCAGTCCAAGGCTTCGCCCGTCTCCGGATTCTTGCCCACCTTTTTTTCAACACCGAAAATCCAGTCGCCGTGCAAGGGACGCGCGTTGGCGAGGTGCTTCTGCAGCAACCGGACGACGTTGGCGTTGACCTCGCTCTTGATGACCCGCTCGACCACGCGGATCGCGTCCTCCGTGGTCACACGCAGCCCCATCACAAAATGCGGCGGGATGCCGGCCGCCTCCATGCCGCGCGAAATAGCCTTGCCACCGCCGTGCACCAGCACCGTCTTGATGCCCACCGTGCTCATGAACGCGATGTCCGTCAGCAGGCTCTCGAGATTCTCGGGAACCTCCATCACGCTGCCGCCGACCTTCACGAGCACCACCGAGCCCTTGAAATCCTGAATGTAAGGCAGCGCCTCCGTCAGCACTGCCGCTTTTTGCATCGCTTCCTGCATACGCCTTTGTGCGGCTCACGTCGTGCGTGAGCCTCCTCCCTCACGTCGTGTACTCCGCGTTGATCTTCACGTAGTCGTACGAGAAATCACACGTATACACCGTATCCTGGCCGTCGCCGAGATTCAAATTCACCGTCACGTCGAACGCGCGTTTCCGCATCACGTCCTGCATCGACTTGAGCAACGTCTTGTCCGCCACGCGGCCTTTGTCATACGCGCAAATATCGCCGTAATAAATCTGCGCTTTCTGGTCTTCCACGTCCGCTCCGGAATACCCCACCGCCGCGATCACGCGGCCCCAGTTGGGGTCCAGCCCGAACCACGAGGTCTTGACCAGCGCCGACTTGGAAATCGCGCGCGCGGCCCTCTGCGCATCTTCAAGCGTCCGGGCGCCTTCCACGCGCACCGTCACAAACTTGGTCGCGCCCTCGCCGTCCAGCACCATCTTTTTGCCGAGCTCCAGGCACACGGTCGTCAGCGCATCCACGAAATACTGCCACTGCGGATGGTAAGGGGTCAGCATCTGGTTCGCCGCCACGCCGCTCGCCATCAGGATCACGGTGTCGTTCGTGCTGCGGTCGCCGTCCACCACCACGCGGTTGAAACTCACCTCGACCGCCTCGCGCAACGCCTGGTCCAGCGCCTTCGGATGGACCGCCGCATCCGTCGTGATAAAGCCCAGCATCGTCGCCATGTTCGGCTCGATCATGCCGGAGCCCTTGCACATGCCTCCGATGCAGACCGTCTTGCCGTCGATCTCCAGCTCAACCGCCACCTGCTTGTCCACGGTGTCAGTCGTCATGATCGCATGGGCCGCGTCATCGCTCCCTTCGCGGCTCAACGCCGCCGCCGCCAGCTTCGCGCCCGCCGCGATACGAGCCATCGGCAAGTGTACGCCGATCACGCCCGTAGAGCAGACCAAAACCAACTTCTCATCAATGCCCAGCTCCGCTGCCGTGAGGCGCGCCATCTCGCACGCATCAGCAATCCCCGTGTCGCCCGTGCACGCGTTGGCGCAACCGCTGTTGACGATCACCGCCTGCGCCCGCCCAGACCGCGTCCGCTCGCGGTCGATCTGCACCGGCGCAGCAGCCACTTTGTTCGTGGTGTACACCGCCGCCACCGCCGCCGGCGAATCCGCGACCACCAGCGCCATATCCTTACGGTTCTGGTATTTGATGCCGGCCGCCACGCCACACGCCCGGAATCCGCGTGCCGCAGTAACGCCGCCCTCTACACATTCGAATGTCTTCATTTCAATCCATAACAAGGGGGTAAAGAAACGCCAGAGTCCCGCAATCGTCCTCAAGACAGATACAGCCCTTGTTTTGAGCGTTTCATTATTGAGGAAACGGCATGCAAAGTCGATGAAAAACAGCTTTGACGCAAGAAAATGCGCGCCGAGAGCGCCAAAAAACCGTCACGCGGCCATTTCCCTTCCTTATTTCACGCTCGCGCACCCGGAGTTCCATACCCAGGTGGCGCTGTTCCGTCCGCGTGAAACTTCAAGGCGTCTGCCGCTCGACATTCAGCAGAAACGCTTTGACGCCCGCCTTCTTGCCGATGGTCGCGCGCAAATGTTCAAACGCCGACATCACAGCCTGCGCGCGCTCGTCCGGCAGCACGAAAAGCGCCATGGTGTTCGCGCCGGGCCACACCGAGTCATCAAGACGCGGCCCCGTGGTCTTCCCCCGCCCCACCACGCGCGGCATTTTTGTGAAGCAGGTCACCCCCATCTCGTCCATCGCCGCCATGATTTCCTCGTCAACGCCGATGTTGTAAACCGCCATGACCATTTTCATCGCAACACCCTTTTCCGTATCCGCCCAGAGGCCTCCCCCCGCATCGCGTCCTCGCCGAAATGCCCGAGACACGCCGCGTGATGCGCGGGGGCGGCCGGCGCGAGCGCGGGCCGCCGCGTTCTGACACAATCGATGAAATCGCGGTGAAGCCCGACGCAACGGCCCAGTGCGCGGTCATCGACGTCCGCCAGGACCGCCGGGTCCGACGCCTCCAACGCGCCGCGCGTCACCCACACCCACGCGCCGTTGCGGCCGATCCAACGCACGCCAACCCCTTTCTCAAGCTGTCCGCCGTCCGCCACCGTCAGCTCCAGCCCGTCGCGATACGAACACCTGAAGCGGAACGCCGTGGCCGTGTCATAAACTCCGTCGCGAGGATACGTGCCGCATCCCTCTACCGAAGCCGGATCCTCCATCTCTTTTCCGGCCCCCCACAGCGCGATGTCGCCGTGATGCCCGATCCAGTCCGCCAGAATGCCGCCACCCCACGCGCTCACCCAACGCCAGTGGAAATCGCACACGCCGGGATAGGCGCGGTGCGGCACATTCCCCTGCCAAGCCGTCCAGTCGAGTGCCGCCGGCGGTCTGGCGGATGCCCCGTGCGCCGCAGGGCCCCGGCCGCCACCGGGCAGGCCGACCTCGACGCGCGCAATCCGCCCGATCCGTCCGGCGCGTACCGCCGCGACAGCCCTCCGGAACGGGGCTTGCGACCGCTGCCAGCTTCCGGCCTGCCAAACGCACCGGCTCCGCCCCACGGCGTCCAGCAGCAATTCGCCCTCTTCCCGTGTATGCGTGAAGGGCGTCTCGCCGTAGATGTCTTTTCCGGCCGATGCCGCCGCAATGCCGACTGCCGCATGCGCATGATCCGGGGTGGCGATCATCACCGCATCGATATCGGGCCGCGCACACAACTCACGGTAATCTTTCACGGCCTCGCAACCGCGGTTCCCGTAATGCCGGTCGACGCGGGCACAGGCCTCCGCCATCTTGTCGCGATTCACGTCGCACACGGCGCGCACCACCACGTCATCCAGTCCGAGGAAGGCTTCCAAGTTGACCGCCCCCATACCGCCGACACCGATCATCCCCAGAGCGACCTTGCCGCCCGGAGCATTCCGCCCCAACACGCGGGACGGCACGATGTTGAAAGCCGCACCGCCGGACGCGGTGCCGATCAGCTTCAGAAAATCTCTGCGGGTCGTTTTCATAGCAGATAACCTTTAGCCAAAGGTTAGCACAGCAGCGGGGAGCGCTTCAACCGCAATGCGAGCCTGGCCGCGATGAAAACGGACTTTGGCGCCAGGGAAGAAGAGCGCGCGCCCGTCCTCCGCACGACCCATTTCGCCTTCCCTCATCCTGCCGTCAGTTCCGAGCGGTGGGCCCAGACCTTCTCGAACGCCTTGACGTATTGCCCGTTCACCTCTGACGCGTCACCGTAGAAGAGCGGAAGCATGAGGTGGTTGGCGTTGACGAAATCGCCTCCGGGCATCTTCTCTGGCAACACGGGCGGATGATGCCACCATTTGGCTTCGGCGTAGATCTTCATCTTGTGCTGCAGCGGATAATCCCAGAAGCCCACGTCGACGCCCTCGGACTTCAGAGCCTTGACCACCGCGTCGCGCGAAACCCCGAGCGCCTTAAAATCCACGAACACCATGTTGCTGCTGTAGTAAACGCGCTGCTGGTCGGCGCGGCAACGCGGCTCGGTGATCCCCGGCAGCTGAATCAGGTGGTCGTTCACGGCACGGACGTTTTTCATGACGGTCGCGTTGACCTCGTCGAGCCCTTTCAGCTGCATGCGGGCCAGGGCGGCCGCATACGGGTGCATCCGGTATTTCTGTCCATAGCCCGTACCCGCATAGGCATGCACGGGGCTTTCTTTGGGGAACGTCCCCGGATCCTCATAGTGGCCGAAAGCAGCCGCCCGCTCGAAGTATTCGCGCGTCTTGTACATGCCCATGCCGCCCTCGATCGCCGGCAGCGGCTTGCTCGCCTGATAGCTGAGTGCGGCCATATCCCCCCAGGTGCCGATCTTCTTGCCCTGCATCGACGCCCCGTGCGCGTGCGACGCGTCCTCGAGCGTAACGAGGCCCTTCGCCTTGGCCCACCCGAAAATCGCATCCATCTCGCACGGCAGGCCCCACGAATGCATGACTTCCACCGCCACCGTCCGCGGCGTCAGCTTCCGCTTCGCGTCCTCCAGGTCGAAGCAGGCGGTCTTCGGGTCGATGTCGACGAAGACCGGCACCAGATTCGAAAACCGCAGCGCGAGGCACGCCGAGAAAAAGGTGTAGCTCGGCACCATCACCTCGCTGCCCGGGGGCACATCGAGGGACAGCGCGAAATACATGCTCGTCAGCGCGCTTGACCCGTTCATGTGGGCTTTGGCGAACGGCGTGCCGGTATAAGCCGCCCACTCCTTTTCCAGCTGCTTGTTTTCCGCATACGTAACGCCTTGGTCGATCATCTCGTGCAGCCGTTTTTTCTCCGCCGCCCCGTACCGCGGCCAGCGCTTGAGCTCGGAGATGCGTTCTTTCGGGACGGTCACGCATTTTTCGCCGCCGTCACTCGCCAGCGCGCTGAGTGGCGTCTGCGCCAACCCCGCGCCAACCGCCGTTACGCCGGCGGCCTTGATGAAATCACGACGCCCCAGCCCGTGAGACGACTGCCCTTGCTGGCTCGATTTCTTGAGCGTATTCATCGTTTTCCCCTTTGCTTAGAACCCTTCAATCGGTCTGCACAGCAGTACCGTCCATCACCTGGCGGACCGCTTCCGTCAAAACCTTTTCCGCCTGCGGCGCGGTGCGCGATGCGGGGCCCGTCTCATATCCGCCTTGCCGGTACGCCGCCTCGACGCCGATATACCCAGGCCCGTAGTCGCCGTAAGCGGCCATCGCCACAAAGCCGTCTGGCCGCATCGCCTGCGCCGCGAGCTGGTATTCCACAAACAGCTCGCCCGGCATATGAACCACGCGGGCATTGCCGAGCCACAGGCAACTGACCGGAATTTTGTGGCCGTCCGCCATACGCCGCAGGAACACCGTTTCCCGCGCGGCAGCGATCCTCGCACGCTCCGGGTTCGCGGCGTCGGCGAGTGTCGCCAGCAGTTCCGGCTCACCCTTCGGGGCGCGTACCGGCAGGGTGACGGACGCGACCTTCCAGGCAACCTCTCCGGCCCGCAGCGGCATCATTTTCTGCGTTTCCCACGCGCGCCTCATCCCTTCCGCCAGCCTTTGAGCCAGCACGGGACGGTTTTCTTCGGAGCCGTCGTTGTACTTGCCGGCCGCGACATTGCCGCCCGCGCCGCAGAAGTGGATGTGCGGCACGCCCGGCAGCGCCTGCGCGCGCAGTTCGCGCGCCGCGCCCACAAACTCCCAGTTGACGCCGCCTTTGCCGTAGTAGCTGTGCGGATGGGAGGCGTAATAGGTCAACACGGCGACGGGAACCGTGCCGTTCCAGAAAGAGACAAGACGCACCCGTGGATCGATCACCCCTTCGGGCGCGGCGACGACCTTGGGATCGCGGCAGGCACCATACCGCATGGCGATGACGTTATCGTCGGGGCCGAGGATGCGGCGGTTCGAAGCCACGCGCGCTACGATGCCCGCGCCGAGACCGACCTGCGTAACGGGTTGTGCCGCGGCGAGTGCCGCCTTGGCCGCGTCGGCGATGCGGAACATGGCCCGACGGTCCGCCTCGGCATTCGACATGCGCCCGGCGAGCCCGTATTCCGTCAATAAACGCTCGGTGGCGAAGTCGCTCCCGGGCGCATCGTGCGGATGGAGCGCGTGCAGCGCCACCCGGTCGCGGACCGTACCCGTCGCCCGGGCGATCGCTTCGCGAAACGCGTCGTAACTCTCGTTCCCGACACCGACCCAATCCAGCGCGCACAGCACGATCGGCTGGCCGGCGCCCAGCAGGATGACCCCGCGCGCGGTCAGCGGCGTGACAATCTCCTTGGCGGGCATCACCAAGCCGTTGCAAAGCGGCGATCCGAGCGGCGGGGTGATGTCGGCCTGAAAGCAGGCCACGCGCAGCGGCACGTCGGCTGAACCGCGCGCGACCGGCGGAGAAAAGATCAGCGGAGCCGCAGCTACCAGGCAAAGCAGCGTTTTTTTCATAATAAGATCCCCGGCCATTTAACCGTTCTCCTTCTTTCCGAGTTTGATCTGGACCAGATCCGTGCGCGTGTGGCCGTTTTCGGTGATGCGGGCCAACAGATAGACCGAGCCGTCCTGCCCGACCGCGATGGAATTGACGTACGTCGGTCGCTGTCCGTCGGGATAAAAGACCGGACCGTGGTCTTTATATCCCCGCGTGGGGATATCATATGTGATCAGATGCAGGTTCTCAAGGCCTTTGGCCATACCCATCGCAACCTTGTCCTGACCTTTGACGCGCTTGCCGTTCTCATAAACCGGCCCGCCCGTGAGATAGTAGAGCGTGCGGCCGTCCGGCCCCAGCGTGAAGCCGAGATACCCGTAGCTGAACAGGTCGCCCATGCCCGCGCGCCGCGAGGGCTCCGAAGTAATGCGGTCAAGCACGTCGATGCGCGTCGCCGCGGGGTCGAACCGAAACAGGTAACCCGAGTTGCCGTGCACGCCGTAAAACACCTTCTCGCCGGGATGCCAGACCGTCTGCCGCCAGTTGTAGCCCATGCTGCCGGAATCCGCCGGGTCGTACTTCCCGAAGTAATCCTTGCGCATGTCCTCGCCCTCGATCTTCTCGACGCGGTCCGCACCTGGACGGTAGCGGAAGAGGTCTCCCTCGGGGTTCGTGTAGTAGGCACAGCCGGTCTCCTGGTCCACCGCGATGGAGCGGCACAGCACGCGGTAGGCCGGCCCGTGGCCGCTTTCGCCCCGGGCCGCGGAAGGCCCGAAGTTCCTCAGCAACTTCTTTTCGACGTCAAAGCTGAAGAAGTAGCCAACCGGCCAGGTGATGCCGTACAGCAGGCCGCGCCGCCGGTCCATGCTCAGCGAAAGCACCGCCTCGCGCTCCGGCGCGAGGCCCAAATCCTCGAAGGCACCGGACGCCAGGTCATAGGTCAGCAGGTGACCTCCGGGATAGGGCTTGTACCCGGGCGGCACGACGGTCGCCAAGCGTTCCATGCCGTCCACAACGTTATAGTACCCCGCGTGGGTCGAAAAGTAGAGCTTGCCCTTGTACTCGTGGAACAGCACGTGGCTCTTGCCCTGCGGCACGGTCTTGAGCCCCTTCTCGCCGCAGATCTCGGTCAGGTCGCCCAAATATCTGACCTCGTCCTTGCGCGGGTCATACCGGTAGGCCTTCCCGCCGAAATCGATGGAGGTGGAACACAGCACGTAGTAGACGTTACCGTCGCCTGCGACCGAAATGCCGTTATAGGTGTCGTGCGCCTCGCGAAATCCCGAGTTGAAGACGCGCGCGGTCATTCCCTGACCGAACAGCGTGAAAGCGGCAAGCGGCGCAAAAATGAGGATCGCTATTTTCATCTCCCCCCCTTGTTGCATCGGACCCAGTCGGGACGACCCTGCTTCGAAACAGGACAGACCTTAAAGACAAGGCGATTATGCCGCAACGGACTTTGGCCTGCAATTGCATCATCGGTAAACTTCATGCAAAAACAGAAAACGGTTGGCATTGCGCGGACAAGCTCAGGATATTACACTTTAACCATGGGAAGCGAATCAGTACTCGTTCTGATGGAACTCTACGACCACCGTATCCGCCAAGGTATCGGAAAGTTCGCCGCCGAACACCGCTGGCACTTGACCGTCAGCGACGGTTGCACGCTGCCCCAAGGGTGGGCGGGAGACGGTCTGCTGGTGCAGATCAACAAACGTGCGGACTTCATCCGCTACGTCCGGCGCCAGAAAGTCCCCTGCGTAGACATGTGGATCTTCAGGCCCGATATTCCCCTGCCGCGGATATCCGGCGACCAGTGTCTCATCGGCCAGACCGCAGCGGACCACCTGCTTGAACGTGGTTTTCGCCACGCCACCTACTTTTCGACCGAGTTTGAGCACCTGCATAAACTCCGCTTCAAAGGCTTTTCCGACCGGTTCACCGGAAAAAGCGGCAACCGACCTAAGAACCTGGCCTGGGCTTTGCACTCGGACAGCGGGAACGACAACTGGCGCGCTCAGCGCGCCTGGCTCAAGCGTTCGCTGCAGGCCTTGCCCAAACCGCTGGGCGTCTTCTGCTACAGCGATTACGACGCCGCGAAGATCGAGACGATCTGCCTGGAAGCCGGCTACGCCATCCCGGACGACGTCGCCATTCTGGGGGTGGACAACGATCCGCTCGTCTGTGAGAACACCCCCGTGCCGCTTTCCAGCGTACGCCACGACTTGTTCAGAGTCGGATACGATGGGGCCGCGCTGCTGGACTCATTGATGCACGGCGCGCATGCATCGGCCACCCCGATCCTGATTCCACCTCGCGGAGTCGAAACCCGCGCCAGCACAGACGGTTTCGTGACCGCCGATCCGATCATCCGCTCGGTCATCAAGTTCTTCCGGGAGAATCTGGGCAGCGACATCGGCGTAAGCGATGCGGCCGAGGCAGCCGGCATGCCCGGCCACAAATTGAAGCGCCACTTCAAAGACGTGCTCGGAGAAGCGGTTTACGCGACCCTGACCCGTCTGCGCCTCTTCGAGGCCAAACGGTTGCTCAAACAGTCAGACCTCTCCGTCAAAGAGATCGCGTGCAGATCCGGTTTCTGCCATGCCCAGCATCTGAACAACGCGTTCAGGCGGTCAGAGCATTGCACGCCGACCGCCTACCGCATGCGCGAACGCAACCCCGAGCCAGGCGTATAGACTGCCGTTGCCTGTCCGGATGAAAGGGCAAACGGAACAAGCCGATACACCCGCATCCGCCTAAAAGGTCTTCCCGCTCATTTCGCCGCGGGTTTGTCGTCGGCCTTGAGATCACCGAGCGTGTACTGCAACCCGTCGAGGATGTGCCACAGGATCGCCGGATTCAGATATGCGCGCTTGTCGTGGGCAAAGGAGGTATAAAACACCCGGCCTTCACCGTAAGGGCGTATCCAGCTGACCGCATTGTCCTTGTCGGCGCGCTTTTGCCCCTTGGCGGCGGCCGTCTTTTCGTCCGAGAGGTCGAGCGACACCAGCACACGCAACTTGGATCGGTCATAGAAAGGCGATTTCTGCTGGTAGATCTCATCGCCTGCTTTGAACCCTTTGCCTTCGAACGCCTTGTTCAACGGATGTGAAGGATCGTCCAGTTTGAACGCCCACGTGCCGCCACCGCCCCACGGATGGCCATCGAACTGCCCGCCCACCATCTCGGCCGCATCGGGGCTGTCATAGAAGTTGTCCGCACCGGCGTGGATGACGCACAGGCCGCGACCGCTCTTTACGAACTCGATCAGGTTCGGCACCAGCGCGGGATTGTCTTTGGCCTTGAGTTGCGTCGTACTGTTCAGCACCACCGCATCGTACTTGAACAGGTTCGCCTTGTCGGTCAGTGCCGCATAGTCCGTCGTGAAATCAGCCTGAAACGCGCCGGTCTTAGCCGCGACCTCCAGCGCCTTGATCCCGTACACGATACCCTCGCCGTGCACATAGCCTTCGCACTTGCTGAAGACCAGCACCCTGCGCGCCTTGGCCGGTTTCGCGTGCAGCGCGCTGCCGATCAGCGCCTCCAACTGAGACACGCCCTCCGGCGGAACGACAGGCAACGGCTTCGGCGCTTTCTTCGCCTGGGCCAACCCCGACATCACGGGAACCATCAGGACGGCACAGGCCGTCAGCACAACACGTTTCATGGACACGCCTCCCCCTTTTTCTGCAGAACCCCGGCCGGCAGCAGATGCGCCTTTTTCAGTCGCACGTCGCGGCTGAAAAGGCTGTAGAGCACCGGCACGAGAATCAGCGTTACAATCGTCGAGAACGTCAAACCGCCGATCACGGTCACCCCCATCGGCTTCCATGTCTCGGAGCCTTCGCCGCCCGCCAACGCGAGAGGCATCATGCCGAAGACCGTCGTCAGCGTGGTAATCAGGACCGGCCGCAGCCGCTGCCGGCCGCTGTGCCGGATCGCGTCGGCCATGCTCTCGCCGCGCGCCCGCAGCGTGTTGATATAGTCCACGAGCACGATCCCGTTGTTCACGCCCGTCCCGACCAGCAGGATGATGCCGATGAAGCTGAACATGTTGAAGGTCATGCCGAAGCCGTACAGCGAGAGCAGCACGCCGGAGAAGGCGAACGGCAAGGCAAGAAAAATGACGAAGGGATAGACAAGCGACTCGAACTGCGCGGCCATCACCATATAGACCAACACGAGGCCGAGCACAGTCAGACCGATCAGGTCGGCGAACGCTTCGGACTGCTCCTTCACCATACCGCCGTACGTGATGTGCGTCGCATCCGGCAACACGATCTCTTTCGCGATGCTCGCTTTAATGCTCGCCGTCACGTCTCCGATCGAGCGCCCGAAGTAATCTACCTCCACTTTGACCATGCGCTCTTGATCCTTACGTTCGATGTCGAGCGGCCCGAGGTCCTGTACGACCTCCGCGATCGAGTCCACGCGCACGCGCCGCCCGTTCGGCAGCACGACCTCCGAGTCCAGGATATCCGCCAATTCGCCGCGGCGCGACTCTTTCAGGCGCATGAAGATCCAATACTCGTTCTCCCCCTCGCGGAAGTCGGAGGCCTCTTTGCCGTAAAACAGCGTCCGGACCGTTTCCACCACGTCCGAGACGTTGAGCCCCAACGTGGCGGCCTTCAGGCGGTCCACCTTCACGATCAATTCGGGCTTGCCGTCATCCATGCTGATGCTCGCGTCCTTCGCGCCTGGCGTCCGGTCGCAAACCGACTTGATCTCCGCCGCCACGCGGCGGGTCGCCTCAAAATCGTGCCCCAAAATCTCGATCACGATCGGCTTGCCGCTTCCGCTGAAACGCCCCATCGCGCGGTTAACCGTGCTCATATGGGTCTTGACGAACTCGGGGCGGGCGCGCAACGCGTCGATCAGGCGCCGCCCCGCATCGCGGGCACTGAAGTCGCGCTTGTCCATCGGAATCAGCTTGAATTCGACGCTCCCCATATGCGTGCCCTGCTTGTTCGCGCCGAACTTGGAATCGCCGCAACGCCAGCGCGAGTTCACCACATTTTTCGCCCCGAACATGTCCACTCCGGTCTGGCGGACCTCCTCGCAGATGCGTCCGGTCTCTTCCACGCGCGTTCCCAACGCCAATTCGAAATAGACCGTCAAGTCGCCCGAATCGGTGTCGGGAGAAAACTCGGAGCCGATAAGAGGAAAGAGCGCGAGCGTGAAGCAAAAAACGGCGAACGCCGCCACGCAGACCGCGCCGCGCCAGCGCAAGGCCCACCCCAGCAGCCGACCGTACCCCTCCTCGACCGAGTTGAAAATCTGCTCGCTGATCCGGTAGAGGGTCTGTCCGACCGCACCGCCCCCCACGGCGTCGCGGTTTTCTCTCAGCAGTTGCGACGCCAGCATCGGCGTCAGCATCAGGGAACAGAAGAGGCTGGCCATCAGGGTTGTCGTGATGATGCCCCCCAACTGGCCGAAATAGATTCCCGTCATGCCGGTCACGAAAACCAGCGGCACAAACACCGCAACGGTCGTCAGCGTGCTGGCGGAGATCGCCAGCCCCACTTCACCTGCAGCGTACATCGACGCCTCGCGCAGCTTCACGCCGCGGCGCGTGTAGCTGTCGATGTTCTCCAGCACCACCACCGCGTTGTCGACGACCATTCCGATCGCCACCGACAGCGCGGAAAGCGAGATGATGTTGATCGTCCATCCCCGGATGAACATGAAAAAGAACGCGATGATCAGGGAGAACGGGATCGTCAGCACGATCACCAGCGAGGCGCGGATGGTCCGCAAGAACACGAACGTCGTGAGCGTCACGAACAGGCCGCCCCACATCAGCGTCTCCGTGACATTGCGCAGCGACTGCCGGATGAAGTCGCTGGTGTCCATGACGTTCACCATCGTCACGTCCCGGGGCAGGAAGCGGCCATATTCTTGCACCTTTTCGCGGACCAGGTCGCACACCTTCATCGTATTTGCGCCGGATCTTTTCTGCACGACGAAAATCACGCTCGGGTTGCCGTTCGCCCCGGACAGGCGCGTGGGCTCCTCGAATCCGTCCGTGACGTCGGCCACGTCGCGCAGATAAACGGCGCCGCCGTCCTCGTTGCGCTTGACGACGATGTCTTTGGCCTCCTCCGGGTCCTCGTATTCGCCGGGCACGCGGACCGTGTAATCGATGAGCCCGCTTTTGATGTTGCCGGCGGGCAGGGTCAGATTCTCGTTTGCGATCGTCTCTTCGATCTCGCCGAGCGTCAGCCCGTACCCCGAGAGCTTCATGGGGTCGATGTCGATGTTGATCTGGCGATGCAGACCGCCGTAGACCTGCACGGCGCCGACGCCCGGCAAACGCTTGAGCGCGTCGCCCAGGTCGTCCTCCACGATGTCATAGAGTTTTTCCCATGACTCTTTCGCCGTGGCCGCGTAGACAAGCACCGGCATCGACGAGCTGTTGAACTTGTAGATGATCGGCTCTTCGATGTCGTCCGGCAGATAGCGGCGAGCCACGCTGAGCCGATCGCGGATGTCGTTCGCCGCCTCCTCCAGATCCGCCCCCCACTGGAACATGCAGGTGATCGCTGAGATGCCCTCTCGGGTGCGGCTCGTCACCTCGTCGAGGTTGTTGACGATGCTGAGCTGATTCTCGATCACGCGCGTGACGCGGCCCTCGACGTCCTCGACGCTTGCCCCCGGCCACTGCGTGATCACCGTCACCGAAGGGGTCTCAACTTCGGGAAAAAGGTCCACCGGCAACCGCACCAATGAAACCGCCCCCAGCACCAGGATGGCGATGAAAATCATCAGGGTGAAGATCGGGCGTTTAACGCCGAGTTCGGGCAACCGCATGGACTACTCCCCCCGTTTGCCTTCGGCCTCAACCAGCCTGACCGCCAGCCCGTCCGTCAACCGGTGCTGCCCCATGGTGACAACCTGTTCGCCGACCCTCAACCCCTGAGACACTTCCACGACGTTCCCGTCGCGCGCGCCGATCTTCAGCTCCCGCGTCTCCGCCCGGCCGTCTTTCACCACAAAGGCCAGGAAACGCGCACCGCGGCGCAACACCACATCCGCAGGCAGCGTCACGACTCCGCTCTTCGCCTCAAGAATAATGCGACCTTCCGCATAGAGCCCGGGACGCAGCAGCCACTCGCCCGCCTCATTCCGCTCATTCTTGAGCCGCACTTCCACGGTGGCGGTGCGCGTCACGGGGTCAACGGCCGGGTAGATGCGCGCGATTAAGCCGACAAAAACCCTTCCCGGAACCGCATCGGAATACACGCTCACGACGGTCTTGCCTGCGGTCAACAGATGCAGGTAAGGACCCGGGATCGCGATCAGAAACTTGAGTTCTTCCATCGGGATGATCTGCACGATCCGCGTGGTCGCATTGACCATTGCGCCGGGATCGACATATTTGGCGCTGACCACGCCGGCCATCGGCGCATGAAGGAACGCCTCGGTGAGATTCACGTCAATCACTTCGACCGCGGCCTGAGCCTGCACCAACTGGGCTTCGGCTTGCGCAAGCCCTGTCACCGACTGCTCGTACGCCGTCACCGCCAGGTCGCGCTGCTGTTCGGTGGTCGAACCTTCGACGAACAGCTTCTCCATGCGCTTGCGCTCCCGGTCACGGTCTTTAAGCACCACTTTGGCGGTATCGATCGCGGCCCGGGCCGTCGCGACCGCCGCTTGACTCTGGGCCAGCTGCGCACGGATATCGCGGTGGTCGATCACGCCGATGATCTGGCGGTTCGTGACCGAGACGCCTTCCAGAACAGGCATGCCGTCCTCCAGCGCCAGCGTCTCCAGGCGCCCAGCGATCTTGGGGACCACGTCCACAACCCGCGTGGCCTCCAAAGCCCCCGTCAGCTTGATGGCGTTTGTCACCCCGCCCGACTGGACCAGCGTTGTCCGCACCGGCACGGCGCCGCCGGTTTTATCCTCGGCCACCGGCTTAGCCTTTTTCTCGGCCAGCCTGTAGCCATACCACGCGCCGAACGCGATGGCGGCCAGCGCGGCCAAATAAAAAACAACCTGCAGAACTCGTTTCATTTCTTCTCAAAATCCTTCCCTAAAAGTCCCATCGCGTGATCCAACGACAGGCGCGCCATGCTGTGATCATACAGCGCCTTATAGTAATTACCTCGCGCCTCTGTCAGCGACGAGCGCGCGTCGACGATCTCGACCTCCGTGTTCACGCCCTCGCGATAGCCGGTCATGGCTAAACGGAGTCCCTCTTCGGCGTGCTGCAGGTTAAGCCCCTGCGACTCCACATACTCGTCCGCGTTCTTCAGGTTGAGCAGCGCTTGTTGCACATCCAGGAACACGTCTTCTTCGACGCTCTTGAGCTCGATCTCGTACTGTTTCTGGCGCGCTTTGGCGGCGATCAGCGCGCCCTCGCGCTCGAGCCCGTCGAAGAGCGACCAATTCATCTCCAGCGCCGCGCGCTGAGTTCCCGCCCACTCCCCGTCGCCGTCACGCTCACGGTCCGATCCCGCGCTCAGCTCGAGGTCGATCTCCGGCAGATAGGTGCTGCGGAGCTTGCGCACGTTTTCACGCTGCATGCGGATATTCAGCTCGGCCATATAGAGATCCGGCCTGTTCTCGTAAGCAGTCTTGACCGCGTTTTCCAGCGCCATTTCAATGGGCACATGCTTCAGCTTGTCCGGCAGATGGATCGGCGCGTCGGTCGCCGTCCCCAACGTGCGCAGCAAGCTGGTTTTGGACAAAACGAGATTGTTCTCCTGCCGGATCAATTCGGCGCGAAAATTTGCCACGTCCACTTGCGCCCGGAGTTCATCGTACTTGGAAGCCACGCCGTTCACGCGTTTGATGCGCACATCATTGAGATGCGCTTCGGCGGACGTCACGGCATCGCGGTTGACCTGGCACAGATTTTCCGACAGCAAAGCCGTATAGTAATCCGCCGTCACTTGCCGGATCACCATCTGGACGGTATTGCGCACGCTCTCGTCTGACCAGAACGCGTAGAGCTTCGCGGCCCGCAAACCGGCCGTCACACCGCCGGCGCGGAAGATCGGTTGGGTCAGCACAATCTCGGTTCTGTCGGAATCGCTGGACCCATACCCCGTCGATGCCGACGCATCGAGGCTCGGCAACGCCAAGTGGTAGGCGGAGACCAATTGGCCGCGTGCGACTTCGCGCTCCTGAATTTTGGCCTGCAGAGACTTGTTGTAAAGGAGCGCAATGCGAACCGCCTCATCCAGCGTCAGGTTCTCCGCAGGGACTGGGATATCGCCACTTTCGCGGACGCGCAACCATGACGCGTATGCCTCGTCACGCGTTTCACACAGATCGTCATACAACGCCTCGCGCGTCAGGCAACCCGTCCCCCAACACAGGGACAAGCCGCAAAAACACGCATGCCCCCATATGCCGTGTATCCTCATTTTCATCGCCCCGGACATCCAACTTAAAAAGTTCTTCAATTAGTGTTTTCATAGTACACATGTTAAACACGGCTGTACACCGAAAAGGACGAAGCGAAGATATCATTTTCCCCGCCGGCGTGAGCACGATCGAAACATCATGGCAGACGCCACGGAGCGGAGTCACTGCTGAAACGGCTTGTCGGCACGGCGGCGCTAATGGATACAGAGCAGAAGCCCGCCGCTGAGCAGCCGGACCTCTCCCGCAGCGTTATTGTAACTGATAAACCAACCGCCTTGGCCGATCTCAACCGACGAGAATGGCCCCGTCAAACCGCCGGGCGAACAGGCGGCAACCACATACCGTTTGCCGGCCTTGAGCTGATCCGCGTTCTGAATCCGCAACGACAATCCCGCCAGATTCAAAGCGCCTGAGGCAACAAGCCGGTCGCTGTCGCCGTCCGCCTCCACGTCGATGAGCAACGTTCCGCTCTGGGGCACGACCGAAGCGAACGTCAGGGTTCCGACCGTATTTGCCCCGCCGGGCGCGATGTCGCCGCTGACCGTCAGCGCACCGTTGGTGACGAGGCCGCATCCGCTTAGTCCGGAAAAGATCTGTTCTGTGCCGCCCAGATCCAAAACTGAGCCTGCAACCAGTGACACCGTATCAGAAGTAAATGCCGTCATTCCGTCAGGCAAGAACCACTTCGCCCTCAAATAAGTTTCCACAGCAATGCGTTCCGCTTGAGACAACGCGCGATTGAAGACCATCACCTCGGCCAAGTTACCCTGTCCTGTGCTGGAAAACCGCGAGCCCAGATACAGCGGCGTATCCAGCGTGTTCAGCGTAAGATTCCGGGCTCCGCTGTAGAGCATGCCGCCGCTGATCAGGCTCGCCGTTCCATACCCGCCGGAAACCATGAAATCATAGATCTCATACACATCGTTCGGCCGGGCCTTGAACAGAATATCGCCGCCCCATGTGTAGGCGAACAGATACTCCGGCTGGCTGATTATCCCGAACGCGCGGCCGTTGCTGCCCTCCCCAATATGGGCGAAGCACATGGTGCCGCTGTTTTTACGACTGCCGACGGCGAACAGGGTCCGGTTCTGCGCGCCTGAGATGCCCAGATTGTTGGTCGTGCACAGCCCCGTCGTGCCGTCCACCGAGAGCACCGGTTTACTGTTCAGGGCATCGGCCACCAACGTCGGCCCCGCGCCCCCCGCGATTTGAACCGCATTCAAGGCAGAACCGGCAGTCCCTTTATTGACCCAGGCAACGACTTGTCCCGCCCCGTTGGTCGTGATCGTTGCCGCGTCGGAGGCGTCGTACCAGGCCAGGCAATTCGTCAGGACAGCCGGCAGCACCGCCTGCAGAGAAGGACCCTTCAGAACAAGCGCTCCTTCGTTGATCATTGTACCACCGCTGTGGGCCATCATGCCCGACAGCGTCAACGTGCCGGCGCCGACCTTTTGGATCGAGATCGGCCCCTCAAAAGTCCCCGAAAAGGACGAACTGGAATTGCCGCCGCCGACGGTCAGCGTCGCATTGGACTGGGTCCCGTTGATGACACGTCCTCCGCCCTCTATCGCGGTGACAGACTGGCGGGCCCCATCCAGATATAGCACGGCCCCGTCGGACACGTCCAGAGCGGTCGTCGCGGGCAGGATGTTGTCCGGCTTGGCGTTCAGCATCAGAGCGCGAATCTCCCCGAGAGACAGCGCACGGTCGGCCACAAAAACGTCATCGAGCCATCCTTTGAACATGGTGTCGCCGGTTGTCTTGCCGACGAAGAAATTCGTCGGCTGGGCGTTCAGGCCTATGCGAGAGTAGGTCCCGACCGGATTGCCGTCGACATACATAGCCTGCGTTGTGCCGTTTCCCGTGACAACGAGGTGATGCCACTGGCCGTCCTTCGGGTTGGCGCTGAGCCCCGTCAACGTCCAGTCGTTGCCCCACCAGTAGTTGTTCAACTGATTGTTGCCGTTGAAACGGAAATTGTTGCACAGGTTGGTAGCATTGCTTCCCCAGCCGACAAAGCCTCCCGTGTTCGCCGAGCCGTTGTCCTTTTCCCAAAGGGCGATGGTATAGGGGCTGCTGCCGGTGGGGACACCGGCAGGAAAAGCACCCCGGATGAAATAACTGGCGCCGTCCAAGTAGACGGCACCGCCGGACCTTCCGCTGTCGGAGTACGCGGGCGAACCCATGGCTGACAAATGATTGCCCGCGCCGCTGCTGTCCTGCCCCAGGATCGATGCGTTATCGAAGGTGTAGAAACACCGGGTTCCGGCAGGGATCGACGCGAGTTTGAGCGAACCGCCCTTGACCTGCGTGCTGCCGCTGTAGGTGTTGGTGCCGGAGAGCGTCAACAGGCCGCTTCCCGTTTTGACCAGCGGGCCGTCACCCGAGATCCCGCCGTTGATGGTCAGACCCGTTCCGTCCGCCGCCGTCACGGTGACACCGTTCGAAAGGGCGACAGGCGCCGACACCGCATGCGTGCCAGCCTTGACCTCGATGCCCGGATTGTACCCGAACGCCTCATATGTGTCGTCGATTGTCAATACGCTTGCCGGGTAGCTCGTCCCGGGATCGACACTATAGGCCGCATTCGCCGCGTCAAACGTGAGACGGCCGATCGTCTGATGCCCGTCGAGCACCACGCTGCCGTTGCTCTGAAGTGCCCCGGACAGCATGGCCCAGTCTCCCGCTCCGGCGGGCACGCCGCTGTTCCAGTTGGCGGCCGATGTCCAACTCCCCCCCATACCGGCATTCCATACGGCAGGCAGACGCAAAGAGAAGTTGTCGAACTGCGCGACCCCTTCGTTGGCACTGAAGGTTGCGTGCCAGATGCCGACCTGAACGGCCACACCCACCATGTCGGTTCGCGTGCTGGCACTCAGTTGCGTCCAGCCCGTACCGTTCGTGCTCCAATAACTCGTGAACGTGTTGCCCACGCGCGCAAGCCTCAGCCACGGCTTCGCGGAGCTCACGGCAACCGAGCTGCTGGAGCCGTTATCGGTGTTGCGGTGACCGGTCTGGTTGGAATTCGCGAAATGCTTGACGGCCACCCAGTCCTCTCCGGCTCCGGCGTCGTTCATCGCGGCGACGCGCGCCATCAGGCCGCCGTCGTGCCAGGCCGTCACGTTCATGCTGACGACCTGAAGCATGGCATCGAAATCCCCCGCGACTGTCCGGTAGAGAAGGATACCGTCGTTATCGCCGTTCTCCCAATTCCCGTAAGCGGAGCGGAAGGTGAGGCGTCCCGCGTTCGACGTGCCGGCATCTGCGGCCGAAACGACCGCATTGCCGCCCACCACATTATAAAAGAACCCGTCCCAAACCGTTCCAGCGACGTCGCCTGCGCTAAAGTCGTGCGCCGCATTGAAGTCGTCAGTGACCAAGTCCGCCACCGCAGGCAAACCAGCGGTCATCGCCAGCAACAGAACCCCCGTGCCCCTGCACGGCCTTAACGCCTGTAACAGACCACTCATAGACTTCTCCCTCCCGTTTCCCTCGTTCAACGCGCTCCACGTGTCATCTGCGACAGACAGCGAGCAACCCAAGATCCATTGAATCAAGAAATCCGTGCGGCCATCATGGCGACACGCGCCATTCGAGAATGCCGCCCGAATACTCAGCTTGAAGCCGCGTTTCCAGCCTCAGCGCGGTGGTCGTCACGGAATCAAACGTCACCAGGTTGAATCCGTCTTTCGCCGTGCCGAAAGCGGTGGCATTCGCAACCGGCTGCCACGTTGCCCCGTCGTAGTAAGTCACCGTCCAGCTTTGAGGCACGCGGCAGGCGCCGAATCCCTCGTCGTCGAACCAATACACCTCCGCCGCAGACACGTGTTCGGGCTGCGCAAAGTCGTACTGCACCCACTCCGAGCTTCCCTTGTGATCCCACCACGTGAACCGGGGAATCGAGGTGTCCCCCGACTTCGAGGCGACCGTCTGGTCGTTCAGTGCGGCAACCGTGTCGCCGGCGCACGTGTGCGAGGCCGTGGGCCGCGCCCGGGCCGCCAGAGAGGGGAACGGCAGCGGCGTTGCGGCCGCCGCCATCGTCGGCAGCCAAACAGCCATCGGGGTTGGGCCGCGATGGCACCAGACCTGATACGGCAAAGCGGTCAGAGCGGCGGGGCGCACATCGACGGTCCCGTCTTCGCGGCGGAACGATTCTGTTGCGGTGCCGCGCAACACCGTGACGCCGCCCAACAGATCCGGGCGCCACTCAGGCTGCAGGCCGACCCCATCAGCCATGGAGAGCTTGCGCACATCCCCGCCGTGATCGCCCCCTTCCAAACAGTACACCAGGGGGCCGCGCGCCAGAGCCACACATCCGACATCGGCCGCCACTTTCGCGTGAGCCACGACACGTCGCACCGGCATCGGGAGATTCAATTCGACCGAGTCGCCCCGCGCCCACGCGCGACGAACCCCCGCGAAACCGTGCACCACGCGAGCCGCTACAGGTTGTCCGTTGACGGTGATCGCCGGGCCTTCTGCGACTTTGTCGGAAAACCGGTACAGGTCCGTCGGCACCGGCTCGCCGGAGGCCCACCCCGGCACGCGGAGATTCAACTCCCATTCGCCGTCCACGTCGCTTAACACATCGACGCGAACCTTGCCGCTCCACGGATAATCGGTGGTCTGGCGCAGTGCCACCTTGCCGCCCTCGAAAGGGATCTCGGCGGTACCGGAGAGAAAGAAACCGGTGTACACGCTGCGGCCTCGCGTCGCGTAAGCAAAGCCCGGCACAGATGGAATGAAACGGGCGATGTTCACCGGACAGCAGGCACACCCGGTCCACGGAAAGCGCGTGTTGTGGCCATGGTTGAAAAGCTGATGCCCGTCCGAGGCCAGCGGATTCACATAAAAAAAGCGATCGCCGCCGAGTGACACGCCAGCCAATACGCCGTTGTAGACAGCCCGTTCCAGCACATCGAGGTATTTGCCGTCGCCGGTCAATAAGAACATGCGGTGATTCCACAGCGCATTCGCGATGGCGGCACAGGTCTCGTTGTACGACTCAGCGTTGGGCAACTCATACGCGTCGCCCATCGCTTCACCGCCGTGACGCGCACCGAGACCGCCCGTCAGCGCCATTTTATGAGCCGCCATGTCGGCCCACATCGCGTCGACGGCGTTCCGGTAGGCCTTGTCGTTCAGCACCGCCGCGATATCCGTCATCGCGCTGGCCATGTAAGCCGAACGAACGGCGTGTCCGACAAACTCCGTCTGCCCGGTGACAGGTCGATGGTTAGCGTACTGCGGCGTAGCGATCCCGTTACCGCGTCCCCGGCACTCCAGCAGGAAGCGCGAAAGGTCGAGATAGGTCCGCCTGCCGGTCAGCCGATAAAGCTTCACCAAGGCGAGCTCGATCTCCGGATGGCCAGAGGGGATATCGAGTTTGCCCGGTCCCCACACCGAAGCCACGAGATCCGCGCTCTTGACGGCAACGTCGAGCAACGTCCGCTTGCCGGTGGCCTGGTAATGCGCCACCGCCGCCTCATAAAGATGGCCCAAGTTATAAAGCTCGTGGCTATCCCCGTAGTTGCCCTTCAGTCCTCCGCAATCGTTCAGCCAGCGTTTCGGGCTCGCGATCCCCGGCGGGTTGTCCGGATGAATGGTCCGCGCCGTGTACAGATAGCCGTCCGGCTCCTGCGCGGCGGCTATTTTCGCGATCAACGCATCCAGATATGCGTCCAAACCGGGATCCGGCCGGGTAGCCAGGCAGTAAGCCGCGCCTTCGATGACCTTGTACACATCCGAGTCGTCAAACGGCGTACCCCTGAAGCCGCCCGGCATCAGACGCGCCGCCTTCGCGAAATTATCGATACGCCCCGTCTCTTCGCATTTCTTGAACGCGTACCAGACCGTCACGACACGGTTGGTCTCCAGACGGCTCCGCCAGAACCCGTCCCCCACCTTGACCGCCGTAAACGGCACCGGGCGGACAGGATAATCTTCCAATTCACCCCCGCACGCCGCCGCCGCGACAGACCAGACCGCAAACCAACAGATTTCCGCTATTCTCATCAAGGCTCTCCCAACGTTTCCGTACCGGACACGCGTCTCGAAACGGCTGTCTAAACCGTTATACGCCAGTCAACATAGCGGAAACCATTCTGCCTGTCATGTCACATAAGCATGTGACGCCCCGCCGATCAGGCTCGCGCGGCCTTGGCCTTGATAGAGCCGGACCGCCTCGTTGCGGCTGTGGACGTGCAGTTTCTCGTAGATGCGCTTGATGTGTGTGCGGATGGTGTTGATGGAAATATTCAATTCCGCGGCGAGTTGCTTGTAGGCGTGCCCCTCGGCCAGCAGCCTGAGAATCTCCACCTCACGCTGCGACAGCGGACTGAGCGCATCAGCCCCGGAATCCCCGGCAGGAGAAGGCCTGCGGAAGAACTCTACCAGCTTACGCGCCACACTGCCTGAAATCGGCGAGCCGCCCTCGTGCGCCTCACGGATCGCCTCGCGCAAGCGCTGCGGCTCCACGCTTTTGAGCAGATATCCGAAGGCGCCCACCGTCAAAGAGCGGAACACATCGTCGGCCTCCTCGTACGCCGTCAGCATGACCGCTTTCGCCGAAGGCACGATCTCGCGCAGGCGTGCGACACATTCAACGCCGCTCATGCCGGGAAGCCGGATATCCATGAGCACGACGTCAGGACGATCGCCGGGAAGGCCTTTCAACGCCGCTTCGCCGGAGCCGTAGCCGGCGGCGAAACGCATTCCGCCGCTGCGGTTGATGAACGCCTCAAGCGTCTGCCGCAGCTTGTCATCGTCTTCCACGACGGCCACACGGATGGTCCCGCCAGCCTCCGCCGCACGTTCTTTCGCCATTGGCATACCTCCTATACGGGTATCTCGAAAACAAGCCGCGTTCCGCCGTTCTTCGCGCTGTCGAGCGTAAACATGCCGCCGATCGCCCGCATCCTTTCCCCCATGTTGCGCAGACCGTCGCCCCGCACGCCTTCGGCGACGGGCTCGAAACCGGTTCCATTGTCCGAGAGTTCGACGCGCAGCCGCCCCTCTGGCAAAGAGACGCTGATCGTCACCTGCGTGGCGGCGGCATGTTTAAGCGCGTTGTTCAGTCCCTCCTTCACGGCCAGAAACATCTGGTGCCGGCAGCGCGGTTCGACCGATTGGTCCGGCACATTTTCCGGCAGCCGGCAGAAACAGTGGACCGGCGTTCCCGCGAAAAACTCTTCGGCGTATTTGCAGATATAGTGCGACAGGCTGCGAATCGTGTCATTACGCGGACTGACCGACCAGACGATTTCGGCGAACGCCCGGTGCGTCTCGCGGGCCGTATCCGACATCTCTTCAATTTCCCGGCAAAGCGTCGCGTCGCCTCCGGCATCCTCTGCAGCCATGGCCCCCAGCAGCGAGAGCCGCGTCAGTTTGGCGCCGATCTCATCGTGCAGATCGCGCGCGATGCGGGCCCGCTCGCGCGCAAGCTCCTCTTCCCGTTCAGCCGATTCCAGCCGCCTGTGCACACGGCGCCGTTCCAGCGTCCGGACCGTCACGGCGACCGCTCCGCCGCCCAACAGCAGGCAACACAAACGGAACCACGCCGTTTCCCAGAAGAAAGGTTTGACGGACCAAACCACCGATGCGCCGACCGGGTGCCAAACCCCATCGCCATTACACGCCGTCACCCGAAACGCATAATTTCCGGGCGGCAGCCGGGAGAACTGCACCTGACGCTCCTCGGTAAGGCCGGAGCGCTGCGCGACCGGTCCGGTCAAGGTATAGCGAAAACGGATGCGCTCGGTGGTCGTGAAATCCAAAGCCGTGTATTCGATGCGGACGTCCCGCGGGGTGGCCGCGTCATCCAGAGGGGCGACGCGCACAGCCCCATCAAGATGGCCGACCTTCGCAAGTCGTCCCAACGCCAGAGCGACCAGACAAACGTCAGGTGCGGGCCGCGACTGCGGCAGGTTCCGCGTCTCGACCGTGAGCAGCCCTGCGGCCGTCGGGAACCAGAGCCGGTCGCGCGGCGGCTCTCCCTGCGGGAAGAACACGCCGCCCGTGCACACTTTGCAGTCCATCCCCGCCTCGACCCCGAAGGTTCTGACGACGAGCGGTTCCGTCCGCCCCGCCGCCACCTCGGCGAGCTCCCGTTTTTCGATCCGCATGATGCCGTCGGCGGTTCCCAGCCACAGGCAACCGCTCGCGTCCTCGGCGATCTGCCGGATCGACTCGTTCCATAGCCCGTGTTCGCGGCGGAACACGAAACGCCGTTCGTCCGTCCAGCGCGCCAACCCCGTCCGCCCGCCGATCCACAGCACGCCTTCGCTGTCGCGATATAACGCGCGAACCGTCCGTCCGGGCAATTCCGGTTCCGGCAGAAACTCGTCGCGCGCACCGGAGCGCACCACGGCCAACCCCAGACTTTCATGACCCACCCACACAAAACCGTCGCGGTCAAGCCACAGCGCGAGGACCGGGTCAAGCGGCCACGCCAGTTCCTCCAGCGCATGCCGTTCGGCATTGAGGGCGAGGAGTCCGCGGCTCGTTGCCACCCAAAGCGGCATTCCGCCGGAACCCGCGATCGCCCGCACCCCTTCGGCGTAAACGCCTTCCACACGCTGCAAGGCCTGGCTCTGCATCGTCCAGAGGCTGCCGCCGGATCCGCCGCACCAAAGCACCCCGTCGGCCTGGCGATAAAGCGCGTTGAGCGTGACGCCCGAGAAATCGGGAGAGACGGGCAAGGCGGCCAAGCCGCGGCTGTCTCCTGCCGCAAGGCCGCCGGCACGCAGACCGGCCCACACGTGCCCGTCCGGTTCGGTCCACAGCACAGAGACGCCCTCGTAAACCGGCACATCCCGAACGACCACATTCTGCAGAATCCGCCGCCGCAGACGCACCACGCCCTCGGTCGTGGCCAGCCAGATGTTGTCTTCACGGTCGGTCGTCATGCCCAGCACGCGGGACGGTCCGTACAAAACACTCTGCGTCTGGATATGCCACGCGCCATCCGCGAAAACATCCACCCCCGCATCGTGCCCGACCCACAGAGCGCCGTCCGGAAGTTCGAGCAGGCAACGGGCGGAAACAGGCCGCGTTTCCGGATAGCGGCTCCACGCTTCGCCTGCGCGTCGCAGGCAAACGAATGAGCCGTGCGCCAGAAGCGGACGGCCCGTCTCGGCCGAGAGCACCCACTCGGCCCGGATATCCGTGGCCCGGGCCTCAGGAACGGCGTTGCCCGGCGCCCACCGGTAGAGGCCATCGCCCAATGCGATCCAAACGCCCCCTTCGCGGTCACACGCAAGACGTTGAAACGACCCCGCCGTCTTTGAAAACGCTGACGCCTCCAGCACCGGCCGTGCGCGCCCGTCACGCCACGCGAACACGGTCCGCTCCTGGGAGAAGTAGACCACGCCGTCCGGCCCTTCGGCCACGGACGTCACACGTCCTCTCGGCAAACCCGAAGCCTCGCTCTGCCACCAGACACCATCCGCATAACGCACAACACCGAGATAACCATAGACCCACAAGCCACCCCGGCTATCTCGGAAAAGGCCCTCGTTGCGCCCCACGGATGCCTGTGACGGCATGGGCACCGTCAGAAAACGCAAACCGTCGAAACGCACCAGAAAACGCGCCGTCGCCAACCAAAGATAGCCGTCACGGCCAGCGGCCACGCCACAAACCAAACTATCGGGCAAACCGTCGTCCAGAGTCCAGCGCCGTACGGTATACGCGCAGGCCAGGTCCGGAGGCAACAGGTTCTCAGCTCCCCGCCCCGCACCGGACAGGGCCGCTACGACGCAGACACCCACAAACCGTCGCCATCTCGCAAAATTTGTGTCCACCGGTATTCCGTAAAGCGTTTTCCCGTCACAGGGCGAAATTTCACACTGCTACCGGACCTGAATCATCAACCCTTTCGGCGTCACCAAATCAATCGTCTTCGTCGCCGCGTTGATCTCCACGCGCGAATCGCGCTCCGCGCCGGTCACCGTCCACACCGTGCCGGAAAGCCCTTGCCCGACTTGGTAGCGCACGATTGGGACTCTGGCCGGCAACGGCGTTCCGCCCACAACATCCAGCGTCGCTGTACCAGCCGTCTTGAGCGTGTCGACGCACGCGATGCTCCCCACGCCGCCGGCATGTGTCCAGCGCACGACCGCGCCATCGCACAACCACAGGTCTTCCAGCGTGAGCGCGCTCGCTTGACCGATCTCGAGGACCGCATTCGTTCCGACAGCCAGCGTCCCCATCACCAACCCCGAACCGCGGATCGCCTGTCCCGCAGCCAAGGTCACCGGAGAATTCGTCGCGGCGGGCAGCACCAGCGCGGCGCCCGAGCACACCTCAACATCCCCTCGACCTAACCCGGCGGACTGCGCAGACACCGTGTTGTCGCGAGAAACAAACCGGATGCCGTACTTCTGAGCCAGTTCCGTTGACACGCACGTCATCTCTTCAGCGGTCAACGCACATTCGGGATAAAGGCGGAAGGCGGCCAAATCGCCCGTGTAGAACTTGCCGGCCTCGCCGTTGACGGAACCGAGCAAGAGACGCTTACTGTTGCGGGGAGCGGTGCGCGCACCGTAATAGCTGGGAGCCGCCAAACCATCCACCATGACCGTCAAGACCCCTCCGGTCGTATTGTAAGAGACGACGACCACATGCGGCTCGCCGTCATGCAGGTCGCACGGCTTCGAAAAGACAGTTTTATCGCTGTTCCCGATGCCGCCCGCCACACGCCCGTCCAGCGTGAAGGAAATGCCCCAGTCGTTTTGCGCGCCAGGCTGCTCGGCGTCGATGAGGCCCTCGCAGCCCCACCAGTTTTGGCTCGAGTCCCAGCGGCCCGGCAACTCCGTGCGGAACACGAATGCGACCGAGAAGTTCGTGACGCCCGCGACCGGATTTTGATCGGCTGGCAAGCCGAGCACGCTCTTGTCCGAACCGGTGAAACGGATCGCGTGATGACCGTTGATCGCGCCGGGCACCAACACAGGTGCGGAGCGGCCGACGATGGCAGCGTTGTTGTCAAGCGTGGTCGCGGCATCCAATGTGGCGACATTCAATCCGTTGGTGGCGGCCCATGCGGACACCGTGCTGCCGGTAGAGCCGCTCAACGTATCGGCATCCCATACCGTCGCCGTATACGGCAGCGCCTCCGGCGGCACGGACGGCACGACAGAGACCCTTTCACCGGGAACAGCGACCTCCGGGGGCACGGCAAACTGCGCGTTCGGCACACCATACGTCGCAGCCAACTCCATGCCGATGCGGTTCTGCTCGTCCGGCGTCAACACGCGGTTGCGGTAGATGCGGATCTCAGCCATATCTCCGGTGAGGTAATATATGTTGTTCATCGTCCCGAAAAGCATCCGGTAGACGTTCCGCGGATTCACCGTATCCGTGTCGCTTCTTACCGCCGTGGAGACGCGTCCGTCCACGTTGAGCAACAGGTTGGTGCTCTGCCACGTAAAAATCACCACATGAGGCTGGTTGTCCACGACCGAGATACTGTTCGTCGAGTTGGCACACGCGTCGCCCTTAGACGGAAAACCAGCCCCGCCCGCGACTTGCCCTGACGCCGTGTACGCCAAGCCCCAATCGTTCTGGTATCCGCCCTGCTCCGCATCAATCAGTCCCGTGTTGTTATACCAGAACGAATTGCCGCCCACGCCCGCCACACCTGTCTTAAAAACGACGACAATGGAGAATGATGTCGCCGCGGATATGGGACTGTCTTGCGCCGCCACAGCGAGATACTGGGATGAGCCGCTGCTGAACCTCACCGCATTGTGCCCGTTGATTTCGTTGCGGACGAGCCGGGGGGCTTGGGCGAACGCCGCGTTCGTGGCGGCTACGCCGGCGTTCAGGTCGGCCCAGTTCATCACCGGTGCGTTGTTCGTGTCCGTCAAGCTGTCGGCCGTCCATCGATAGCAGTCCGAAACCGGGGCGCTGACGGCCAATGTGCCTGCCTCGACTATGGTTTCGCCGGCATGCGACACTTCCCCTGCCAGCGTCAGCACACCTGCGCCACGCTTCGTAAGCCGTCCCGGCCCGTATACGGCGCCGTTCAGGATCACCGCCTTGCCTATCCCGTTCGTGTCCTGTGTGTTGAGCACGGTGCCGCCGTTCCGATCGCTCAGATAAAGGTCCAACGCCGACGACCACGAGTCGCCCGCCGTCAACGTGCCGCCTTGGAGTTTGAAGGCGTACCCTGACTCTGCCTTGCCGTTGTTCCACGTGCGTCCGGCGTAGAAACCGCGCGGTCCGAGCACCAGTTCGCCGCCCGTCATCTTGAAGAGCGAGAACGCGTTGGTGATGGCGTACACCGCATTTGTGTCCGAGCGGCCGAGTGAGATCTGGTCCGTCTCAACCTTTCCTCCCTGCATCAGGAAGGCGCCCGAATTCTCATTGCCGTACCCCCAGTTATACGCATTCCACGAGAGGTGGATGCCCGTGTCCGCGCTACTTGCGCCCGTTATCCGTAGCACGCCGCCGGTCATCTCGTACGTCGGCATGCCGGTGTATTTGCAGTTCGCATACCCGAGTTGAACATTTGCAGCCTCTACGGTGCCGCCCGTTTGGCGGATTTTCGCCTCGCGATCCAGCCGCGCAAGACCGTTGCCGAGCATCAACCCACTGCTGAGCGCGAGCGTTCCGCCGTTCACCGTATACCGGGTGTTGTTGTCCGAATACCCCGACTGCAGTCCGCCGCCCTTCAAAGTGCCGCCGTTTTGTATCCCGTACCCGTTGTCGAACACAAACGACGAGTTGGGAAAGATATAGCTATCGCCCTCCGAGAACGTGAGCACGCCCCCGCTCGTGACGCCGCTCCACGCATAAACGGTCGCCGTCCGGTCGGCAAACAGGTCGGACCACAAGTTTGTGCTCGTGAAAGCCATTTCAAGACGCGTGTTGCCACTGTTCTTGATCGTCAGCGCCTTAGCCCATCGGCCAGCCTTGTAGAACCGCTGGTTGAAGACGGAGTTGGAGACGATCAGGTTCCCGCTGTAACCGGACGCCACGTTCCAAAAGACTTGGCTCGACGCGCATAGGATCCAGTCCGCGGTCCCTGAAACCGTGCCGCCGAACGTCACGTTGCGACGGTCCAGCTGCCATGTCTGAGTCGCGCCGAGAGCGAGCGGCAGATTCAGCGTCAGCGACAAGCCAGATCCGGCCAACCGCACGCCGTTCGTGCCCAGCGAGAGCGTCGCCACATCGGCGCCGTTGGTGGCCAGAGCGACCGTCCCGATCATGAGATTCGTCGGCGAAACGCCGTTGGTGAAGACGACACCCGCCCATGCCGCATCGGCGGCCAAAACAAAATTCAGCCGATTGGTGGTCACCCGCTCATCGAAGACCGCGACATCCTCGGCCCCGGGAACAGCCCCCCCCTCCCAGCTGAGCGGATCATTCAAAGGCAGTGCGTTGTCCGCCTTAAAGATATCGGCCGCCCATGCCGAGTGCGTCATCAACCCTGCCGCACAAAACAATCCCGCCCTCAGTCGAAACCGCGCAAAAAAAGCTTTCATGTCCGACATCTCCTCAACGCAAATAAAAAGACGTTTACATTTCTTATATAAATTATCAAAACCGGGGCAGAGATGAAAACAAATTACCGGCATCCGCGGATCGCGTTGGCCCCACATAAAAACCGCAGGGCTTCCCGCGCGACAGATTCCACCGAATTGCAGTTCGGAAATCACATCGCGCGGGAAGCCCTGTCGCGCCGTTACCGGAAGCGGGCTTCCCGGTGCCGAAACATCCGGCTCACGGCGCCCCCGCTGCGGCCGGCCTAGAAATTGACGGCGGCCCGGCCGGTCTCGAACGCTTTGATGTTCATGTCGATGAGTTTGACGGGGATGCGCTCGCGCATGGCCTGTTCCCAGACTTCGACACTGAACGGGGTCAGCTTGGAAAGCGCGCCCGCGACCACCATGTTCATCGCACGCGTGTTGCCGACGCTTTTCGCGAGCAACATGGCATCGATGTAAAGCGCGCCAGGATATTCGTCCTTGAGCCGTGCGTCCAGGTCCGCCACGGCGGGCTGCTGCCCGCTCGAAACCGTGATCGGCGTCATGTTGATGTCGTTGATCAGCACCCGGCCGTTCGGGGCGAGCAGGTGGCGCCAGCGAAGCGCCTCCAGACGCTCGAAGGAGACCAGCAGGTCGCTCGCGCCGTCCCGGATGATCGGCGAATAGACCTTCTCGCCAAAGCGCACCTGGCTGATGACGCTGCCGCCGCGCTGGGCCATGCCGTGGATCTCGCTCTTCTTGACGTCCAGCCCGGCCAGCGCCGCCGTTTTCGCAAGAATGTCGCTGGTGAGCAGGATGCCCTGACCGCCAACACCGACCAAAGAAACATTCATCGTCTTCATCTCAAAGTCCTCGCTCCGTTAGCGGATCTTTTTGATCGCGTCAAATTTACACGTCTGCCGGCACAGGTCGCAACCCGAGCATTGCACGGGGTCGATGTGCGACTTGAAACGCTTGCCGTCTGCGGAGGCCTCGCCACGCTCGATGGCCGGGCATCCCAATTTGAAGCATGCGCCGCAGGCCTTGCACTTGGCGGCGTCGACCTCGTAGGTGCCCGCGTTCATCAGTTTCGCCGCGATGCGGCACGGGCCGCCCGCGATCACGACCGACGGCTCATCCGCGTCCAGCTCCTCTTTCAGCACGCGCTCGAGCGCCGCCAGATCATAGGCGTCCACCTTCACCACGCGCTTGAAACCCATGGCCTTCGCGACCTCGCCGATGTCCGTGACCGGCGCGGGCTCGCCGCACAGGGTTTTGCCGGAGCCGGGATTCTGCTGATGTCCGGTCATGCCCGTGATGCGGTTGTCGAGCACGACCGTCGTGATCTTGCCTCCGTTATACAGCACATTCAGAAGGCCAGTCATGCCGGAGTGGAAAAAGGTCGAGTCGCCGAGCACCGCGCAGAGTCGGCCCTTCATCCCGGCCTTCTCCATGCCGAAAGCATTGCCGATGCTCGCGCCCATGCAAATGGTCGTGTCCATCGCGTTGAGAGGAGGAAACGCGCCCAGCGTGTAGCAACCGATGTCGCCGGTCACCGTCGCGCCCAGCTTGGCCAGCGTATAGAACACGCCGCGATGGCTGCAGCCCGCGCAAAGCACCGGCGGACGCGTCGGGAGCCCCGCGTCGGCGCGCCGGACTTCCGGCACGCCGACGTCGCCCAGCAACTCCTTGCGCAACGCCATCAGGCGGGCGGGATTCATCTCCAACATGTTCAGCTCGGTTGTGTGCTCGACCACCGGGACACCCAAGGCCCGCACCTGCTCCTCCATGAAAGGATCCAGCTCTTCGATCACCAGCACGCGGTCCACGCTCGCCGCGAACTTCTTGACCAACTCGGCGGGGAGCGGGTTGGTGAAACCCAGCTTCAGGACGCCGAACTCGGGGAAGACCTCCTTCACGTACTGGTAGGTCACGCTGGCGGTGATGATGCCCAGCCGACGGTCCCCCGCCTCGATGCGGTTGAACGGCGTTTCGTTGGCGAACGCGCGCAGCGCCGCGGTGCGGTCCTGCGCCTTGAGCCGCTGGGGACGCGCGAACATCGGAACGGGGATGTAGCGTTTGATCTCTTTGACGTAAGGCTTGCGTTCAACCTTGCCGGGGCCGAAATCGTCGCCCACGTCAACCACCGTCGAGGTGTGCGAGGTCCTCGTCGTGAGGCGGATGAACGCCGGCACCTGATACTTTTCCGAAATTTCGAACGCCGCGATGACCATGTCGAACGCCTCTTGGCTGTCCGCAGGCTCAAAGAGCGCCGCACGCGCAAACTTGACCAGATTGCGCGAGTCCTGCTCGTTCTGCGAGCTGTGCATGCCGGGATCGTCGGCCGAGATGACCACCAGACCGCCGTTCGCGCCCACATAGGTGTAGGTCATCAGGGGGTCCATCGCCACGTTCAGGCCCACGTGCTTCATGGCCGTCAGGGCCCGCGCACCCGCGATGGAGGCGCCGATCGCGACTTCCATCGCGACCTTCTCGTTCACCGCCCATTCGCAGTTGATCGCGTCCTTGAATTTGGCCACGTTCTCCAGAATCTCGGTGCTCGGGGTCCCGGGATAGGCCGATGCCACCGTGCAACCGGCCTTGCATGCGGCCCACGCGACCGCCTCATTCGCTGACAACAGTACTTTCTGACTCATCATTTTCTCCGTTAAATTCCGTCACTTCGCCGAAGGGATCATGCGGACGCTCTCGACCGTGACCGCCGCGCCCTTTTGGTTGACCGGATCGAACCGCAACTTGTTGATCCGGCCACGCCACTGCTTGTGCTGTCCAACCTCAAAAACATAATCGCGGAACTGGCCGTCCGGCGTCACGGGGAGCCGCAGCATCGTCGCCTCGCTCGCCGGGGAAGCCCCGACCTGCCAGAAGAGTTGGCACGCGTCCCCGGCTTTCGCGTCCGACACTTTCATGCGCACCGCGATCTTGGCGACCTGCTTCGCGCGCACAGCGTCGAGCCCGCGTTCGATGGCCGGATCGGCCGAGGCCGTCTTGAAGTCCAAACCCGCGTCGCCGGTCTTGAAGCCCTCGATGCCCATCATGCCGTACCAGCCCAGCGCACCCTTAGCGAAGAACCACTCCGTCGAATCGTCCTTCACCGGCGGCGGCAGATCGTAAGGTCCACACCCCACGTCCTGCGGCCCGTAGTTCAACGGCCAGCCCTCCTCGGGCTTCTGGCAGAACGTGTCGCGCACCGCCTCGTACATGCCGAAGCCGAACTGCGCGCAGGGCTCGGCATAGGAGCCCTCGCCCCACTCGTTCAGCGGCGCGAGCGTCAGGCGTTTGACCCCCGTCTCGTCCGCGAATTTCTTGGCATCCCTGCAGATGCGCCGAAAATCCTTGACCGTGCGACCGTAGATCTCGATGCCTTTATCGCCATGCCACGGCCGGTCGTCCCAACCGGTCGACAGGTTCGGCAAAAAAGGCAGGATGCCGGTCTCGTGCAGGCCTTTCCAGTGCGCGTAGTTCGAGTCCGCCACCAGTTCGAAAGGGAAGCGGCGCGGATTCGCGGCCTTGCCGCCGTGATCCATGTAGTGGTAGATCGAGGTCATGTCGAACCCCATGTCCTTATACCCCTGCACCACCTTCGGTTCCCATGAAGCCTCGGGCCACTTCATCGCGATGAAATAGATACCTTTGTATCCCGCCTCGACCGCCATCGCGCGCGACATTTCCAGCAGCCGCCGGCATCCCTCGCCGCCGCCCAGATCGCGATTCATGTTTTGCGGGCTCCAGATCATCACCACCGGCTTGTCGTCAATGCGGTAATACTCCGGCATACTGAAGTAGTTTTCGATCCAAAACTTCGTCACCTTGCGCTGGTCCTCTTCCGAGTGGCTGCCCGCCGCGTTGTGGTTCGCCCACATCATGGCCCACTTAAGGTAGGACCTGTACCGCGCCTGCTGAAAAGCCTTGATCCAGTGGTCGTGGTGCTGAGATCCCTTATGCCAGTACCAGTCCACCAGAAAATACTTGAGCCCGTTTTCGACCGCCCACTTGATCTGCCAATCGACCACCTCGGGGTTCGCCTCGTCGTACCACCCCAGCACAGGCTTGCGCTCCGGCGCAACGGGCCAGATGCGAGCCCAAGCTTCGGTTTTTGACCAGCCCGGAAAATAGAGTGCGCCGATCTCGTAATCGCTCTTGAGCGGTTTGGGAACCGGCACGTAGGTCGCCTTCGCGAGTTTAAGGTCGGGCAGGATCTCGATGCGCGCCTTCACCGTCGCGCCGTCCGTGCCCGCGCCCGTCACGGCGAACACGACATCGCCGGAGACCGCCCTTTTCGCATCGAGCAAAACCGTGTGCGTCACCGACCCCGAGGCGGGAATTTCGGGGACCTTGTTCCATCCCGACACGGTCACGACACTCACGCCGCGGGGCAGTTTCTTGACCGCGAGCGCCACGTCCTTGGCGTCCATGCCGCCGGCATTGCTGAATTGTATCAGCAACTGAGCCGGCTTCCCCGCGCGGTTGATGGCATCCGCCAAGCGCGCCTGCGTCACGGACACGTCGGCACCGCCCAGCGGTTCATCTGAAACGCGGATTGAACGGACCGTCGCGCGCGCATCTTTCAGCAACACGGGTGTCAACTTGAGTAGCACGATGTTGCCGATCCAGTTCTTGTGCGTTCCCAGATCAATGTTATAGGTATGGAAACGCCCGTCCGGCTTGATCCGGAAAGTCTTACGCTGCAGCCCGCTCACGGCATCCGAGGCCCATGTGACGCATCCGGAGTCCCCTTCCCTGGCCGCCATCTCGACCGCGACCACACAGGTCTCGTCAGTCGGAATCTTCAGATTTGGACTGGTCAGCGTGCCGATGCTACCCGACGAAGCATACGCCAACGCATCGTCGCGCACATCCGCCGTCGCGCCATCCGTTGCGGACCAGGCGCCTAATGCCGTTCCGCACCACGCCCGTTCAGCCGTTGCGGCGGCCGACGTGTCCACCACGCGGACCCAGTCGACCTCGAACGTACCCGCGTTGTTCGTCGGCACCGCGAAATCGATCCGGAAGCGCGAGATCTTCTTCTCGCCTTGCCAGTATGGTTGCACGCGGTATTCGTGCCATTCGTTGTCCCCGATCCACTCGGTCGTGGCGGACCACTTCTGCTGCGGTCCGTTCGCGCCCGCCGGCACCCAGAAGATATTGCCGCTGCCGCCCGCCGTCGTCTTCACGCGCATCTCGACCGCCTGCCCCGCCGTCGCGTCGACGGAAAAGGCGGGGCTCGTGACAAACGGGTCCCATCCGGTCATCGCGCCCTTCAGCACACCGTCCTCGATGCGGACATCCTTGCTGCAGTTCGCATGACGGGCCCACTCCGTGTCCGCCTCCTTGTCGAAGTCCCATCTGACGAGAACCAGCGGGCTGTCCCCCGAGGCCCTCATCACCAAACCGCAGACAAGCGCCGCGGCCACACGCACGATACCCTTCATCTCAAGCCCCCTTATTCTTTTCGTGACCATACTTAGGCAACTGCGCTTCCGTGAGATCACCCAGAAACGGCTGAACAGCATCCTTGGCCGAAAGCACCGGCTCAGCCACCGGCCAGCCGATGCCAAAAGAAGGATCGTTCCAGCGCACGCCTCGGTCATCGCGCGGATCATAGAACTCCGAACACTTGTACATGATCTCGGCCGTCTCCGACACCACGCAGAAGCCGTGGGCGAAGCCGCCGGGAATGAAGAGCTGGTGATGGTTCGTTTCCGAGAGCACCGCCGCCGACCACTTGCCGAAGGTCGGCGAACCGCGACGGATGTCCACCGCCACGTCATAGATCTCGCCGCGGATGCAGGTCACCAATTTGGCCTGCGGCTTGTGCAACTGGTAGTGCAGTCCCCGCAAAACGCCCCGTGCCGAACAGGAGCGGTTGTCCTGCACGAAAACGGCACGCACGCCGCCCTCCATGTATTTGGCGGCGTGGTAAGTTTCCAGAAAAAAACCGCGCGCGTCGCAAAAAATTTCGGGGATGCACAACGTCACCCCCTCCAGTTCTGTCTTTTCAAACTTGACCGGCATAATTGAAAACCGTCTTACGCGCGGTTCTGCGCCTTGCGATACCGTTCGATCAAGGCATTGGTGGAAGCATCGTGGCGCAGCAGCGGCTTCGACTCCAGCGTCAGTTCGCCCAGCACCTTCGACGCCAACACCTTGCCCAGCTCAACGCCCCACTGGTCGAACGAGAAAATGTTCCAGATGATGCCCTGCGTGAAAACTTTGTGCTCGTAGAGCGCGATCAGCGCGCCAAACGTCTCCGGCGTCAACTCGTCCGCGAGCAGCGTGTTGGTCGGGTGGTTTCCCTCGAACGTCTTATGCGGCACCAACTTTTCCGCCACGCCTTCGGTGCGGCACTGTTCGGACGTCTTGCCGAACGCCAGGGCCTCGGTCTGTGCGAAAAAGTTCGCCATCAACTTGTCGTGATGGTCCGCGACCGGGTTGTGCGTCTTACAAAAACCGATAAAGTCGCAGGGGATCATCCGCGTCCCCTGATGGATAAGCTGGTAGAAGGCGTGCTGACCGTTGGTGCCGGGTTCGCCCCATACGATCGGCCCTGTCGAATAGGGCACGCGGTTGCCCTGGCGGTCCACTGACTTGCCGTTGCTCTCCATGTCGAGCTGTTGCAGATACGCCGCCAGACGCGCGAGATACTGGTCGTACGGCAGGACCGCATAGCTTTCGGCTCCATAGCCGTTGGAATAGAGGACGCCCAGAAGCCCCATGATTACCGGGAGGTTGCGGTTGAACGGCGCTGTAGCGAAATGGCGGTCCATCTTGAAATATCCCTTGAGCATCTTCTGGAAGTTGCGGGGGCCGATCGAAACCATCAGCGGCAACCCGATCGCGGAGGGCAACGAGTAGCGCCCGCCGACCCAGCTCCAAAAGCCAAACATGTTGGCCGTGTCGATGCCGAACGCGGCCACTTTCTCCGCGTTGGTCGAAACGGCCACGAAATGCTTTGCGACCGCCTTGGCGTCACCCAGCTTCCCGATCAGCCATTCGCGTGCGCTCATCGCGTTCGTCATGGTCTCTTGCGTGGTGAAAGTTTTGGACGCGACGATGAAAAGCGTCTGCTCGGCCTTCACTTCCTTCAGCGTTTCAGCCAAATGCGTCGCGTCGACATTCGAGACGAAATGCATCGAGATCGCGCGCTTCGAATAGGGCTTCAGCGCTTGACACGCCATGGCCGGGCCGAGGTCGGAACCGCCGATGCCGATGTTCACGACATACTTGATGCGCTTGCCCGTGAAGCCGGTCCATGCACCTTTGCGGACGCGGTCTGCAAATCCCGCCATCGCGTCCAGCACCGCCTGCACGTCCGGCATCACGTCCTTACCGCTGACGTAAACGGGGCGGTCGGGGCGGTTGCGCAGCGCCGTATGGAGCACGGCACGATTTTCGGTCTCGTTAATGGCTTCGCCCGCGAACATGGCGTCGATCCACCGTTTCAGGTCGCTCGCCTCGGCCAGCGCGACAAGCTTCTTCATCAGCACCGGGGTGATGCGGTTTTTCGAATAATCCAGCGTCCATCCCGCCGCTTCCACGGTAAACCGGGCCGCCCGCCCCGGATCCTTTGCGAACAGATCCCTCAAATGCTGATTTCGGGTCGCCTCGATTTCGGCTTCGACACTCTTCCATGCTTCAACGTTCATTTTAGACTCCGTGTTTTCTGAGACAGGGCAAAATCATCGGTAAAAAAGAGTGTTGAGTATAACCGTTGCCGCTTGTTCAGAGAAGCCTAAACACGCCCTCCGATGAAAAACGGCGCGTGCGCAAAACTCCATTTCGCCGTTTCTTTGCCCTGTCTCGATGCGCTAAAATACGGACATGAAACAGTGGATCAACGTGGTCCTGGCAACGGCAGCCGCCGCCGCTCTCCAGGCCGACGAAGCGTCGTCCGTAGATCTTTTCGCGGGGTGGAGCTGGTCGCCGTATCCGTATGCCGACGCCCCTTACCGCCGGGGACAGCCGTTCGGCCGCCCCTGGGCCGGGGCCGGTCTGGCCGTGCCTTTCGGCGAACGGGACGAGTTATACCCTTTTGCGGCGTACGACCGCTTCGGCCCTTTCCGGGGATACGATTACGGCGTCCGGTTCAAGTTGGAAGGCGCTCCCGAAATTCCGGCGGCACCGAGCGCAACAGGCGTGCCCTTACCCGGCTCAGCGCCGCTCGAACCGCGCAACCGGCAACTCGAAAACAGGTGGGATCAAGAGATTGAGGCGTTCATGGCATCCCTCGCTCAGGCCCGTGAGGAACAGATCACGACAAACGCACCGCCTCGCGCGGATGAGCCGAAGCCCTGAGCCCGAAGCGCGCCCGCCGCTCACTCGCCGAACACGTACACCAGCGGCAGCCGCTCAGACACCGCGCGCACGCCCGGCATGAACGTGCTCAGCGGCAAATCGGCGGGGGCGTAAACGAAAAGCAAAAATACCTTGCTGTCGGGCCCGCCCGTCTTTTCAATCAGCGGCCCGAATTCATCCCATGTCGAGAACGGATACTCGCGCGGCGTCAGTTTAGGATCCAAGCCTGGCACATTCCAATCCTCCTCGATGAAGACCAGCTTCTTTTTCAGCACGCCATCCGCATCGCGTGTGAGGTGCAGCTCGAAGGGCTGCGGATTGCGGTCCTTGCGCTCGCGCCACTTTTCGAGCGGCAAGAAAGCCCGCGGGAAAAGCCCCTGTTCCGTTTTGCCGTCCAGCTTGAGGCCCTTGCCGTCCAGCATGCCGAAGACCCGCGCCACATCGACCGCCCGTTTGAGCGGCATGGCATCGTCCATCGCCACGGTCACGAAAGGCTCGCGCCCAGATTCGGTCTGCCCGCGCAACCAGCTCAGCGCCTCGGCGAGCGCCGCGCGCGTCAGCACGCGCCCGTCCACGCCGACGCAGGTGAGCATCACCTGATCGCCTTCCAAAGCGGCGGTCGCCGTCATAGGGAGGACCCGCGCCGCGCCATCGGCGGGCGTGAGCGGCCTCAGAACGATCTCCAGCAGCGCGCCGTAGGGAAGAACCTCGGCCAAGGACAAGCGCCCGTACACCTCGCTCTGGCCCACCTGAAAAGGCACATCGAAAACCGAGCTGCCGTCGTTGTAAAGCGAGATGACCGAAGAAGGCATATTGGTGTCGGTCAGGCAAACATCCCCCTCCCAACGTCCCCCCGTAAAGACAAGCCCGCCTTCTCCGAACAGCGGCTCGGAAGACTCCTTATCCGCAATGACCGTCTGCAGCGGTTTCTCCGGCGCGTTCATGACATCCAGCCGCCGCACCGTCGCCGTGACGCGTTCGCCGCACGGCCAGTAACGAAAAGGCCGGCTCCCCACCCCGCCTCCGCGCGCCACGCCCAAATACTCGACGGCCCTCGCGATATCGCCGGGCTTGGCGACGGTTACGGCCGCCGCCTCATATGCGCGGTCGCTCAGCGGCCCCACCAGGAGGAACTCCGCCGTGATGCCGGCCCGGTGCCCCACCGCCTCGGCCAGCAGACGGACCTCGCCTTTCTGCTTGTCCGCCACCACCCCCGGCCAAACCTTCAGCGTTTCGGAAACCGTCTTACGGCTGCTCTCGTTCCAGGCGTTCACCGCATTCGTGTTCACCAAAAGCCACGCGGCGGGGCCCGTGAATTCAACCGCGTTCGCCACACAGCCGAACAGAAGCGCCGCCCACATTGTCCACGCCCTCATCGTCCAGCCTCCTTTGTAGTCGCGCGGTCGGAACGGGAACGCCGATTCAACCGACGGCCGCCTTGAAACCCTTTGCGGATTTCTCGATCACCTGCTCGTCGACGCTGAAACTCAACCGGAAATAACCGGGGAAACCGAACCCCGCGCCCGGCACGGCCAACACGTTGTGCGCGAGCAGCGCCTGCACGAAAGCCTGATCGTCGCCCCCCGGCGCTTCGGGAAAGAAATAGAACGCGCCCTGCGGCATCGTGAACCGGATGCCGGCATCGGTCAGCACCTTGGCCATCGCCGCACGGCGCCGCGCATAGATCGAAACGTCCACTCCCTCGTTCAAAAGGGCCATCGCCAGACGTTGCCCCAGCACGGGCGCATTCACGAAGCCAAGCGTGCGGTTCGTCATGGTCACGGCGCTCACCAGCAGGCCCACGTCGGGCATCGCGGGACTCGCGGCGAGGTAACCGATGCGTTCGCCCGCCATCGACAAATTCTTGGAGAATGAGCCCAACACCAGCGTGAAAGGCGAAAGCGGCAACACCGGCGGCACCACGGCGCCGTCATAGGCGAGGAAACGATACGGCTCGTCGCTCACCAGAAACAGTGCGCGGCTGCGCTTTGCGTTCACGCGGTCCACCATCGCCGCCAAACGCTCCAGTGTCGCGTGCGAATAAATGCAGCCGGTCGGGTTGTTCGGCGAGTTGACGATGATCACGCGCGTTTTATCCGAGATCGCCGCCTCCATGGCCGCGATGTCCGGCTGGAAATCGGGAGGGAGCGCCCGCACCGGCTTGAGAACGCCGCCGAAATGTCCGCAATAGGACCCATACTCGACGAAATAAGGCGCCGGGCACATCACTTCATCGCCCGGCTCCAGCACCGCCCTGAAAAAGGACGTCAGCGCACCGGCCGCGCCGCACGTGACGACGATGTGGGAGGCTTGCACCGGCACCTGCTGCTGGCCAGCCAGGAAGGCGGCGAGCGCCTCGCGGAACTCGGGCAGTCCCGAATTAGGACAATACCCCATCCCGAACGGCTGGACCGCGCGGTCGGCCAGCCCGCGCAACACCTCGCCCGCCCGCGCCGGCGCAGGAATGTCCGGGTTGCCAAGGCTGAAATCGTAGACGTTCTCGGCACCGAACTGTTTCTTCAGCTCAAGTCCCTTTTCAAACATTTTGCGGATCCACGAAGCACCCGCCATCTGTTTCTGAATCCCCTCCGCAATCACCTGCATCTCACGACCTCTTTCTCTGCTTATCGTTCTCTGACCCGATCTTTCAGGACGCATGCCGTCACCGCGCCCTTCTGTTTCAGAATCTTCGAGCCGCGCGTGATTTTGCACAAGCTGATTTTCAGCTCCTCCGCGATCTTCCGCTGCGGCACGCCTTCCGTCAGCCGTTCCAGCAGACGCCAGCGCAGCGTGATATCGCGAATCTCCGCCGGCGTCAGCAGCTCCTTGAGAAACTGACGCATGTCCTCACCTGACGTGAGCGAAGCCAACACGTCCGTCACGGACGCAAAAGCTTTTGCATCGATCTTATGTTTCACGCGCACCATACACTCTCCTATCGGCAGCGGCAGGCGCCGTTTCATCACCACACATTCGACGGCCGGCGTTTCTTGGCCTCCAGCGCTTTGGTCTCTTCGATCTTCCGCAAGCGGTCCTCCAGCATCGGGAAAGTGTTCTTGTTCCGAAACAGCTCTGAGCAAATCGCGATGTCAATGAAGTACACACCGCCCTGCGTCAGCCGCTGATAAAGATCGTTCGGCGAGTCCGCGTACCGCAGCGCTTTCGGCAAAACGCTCATCAGGGCGCACGCCGTACCATAGTTGCCGTTCACGCGGTTGTGGCGTTGCCCGAAAAAGAACATGTCTCCGCGCGTCAGCGACTGCTCGTAACCTTTGCGGATGCGGTCAAGGTTAGCGACCGCCGCGGCCTTTTCCCGCTCGGCATCTTCGGGCGCGCGTTCCGCCTGCACGTCCATCTGCGGCGCCACGACTTTCGCCTCGGGGGCCGCAACCGGAACGTCCTGTGACTGGGTCGGAACCGCCGGTGCGTCTGCCGCAGCCGGAGCCTCGCCGTCATCAAACAGGTCGTCGATGCTTTTGACCGCCTTCGCTTTCGCCGGAGCGGCCTCCGCTTTGCCCGCGGGCGCGTCAGCCGGCACAGCAGGTACCGCGGGTTCCGCGACCTTCTCGAAATCGCCGTCCGCGTCCACGGCTTTCTTTTCCCCGTCTGCACCAGTCGCCGCCGACACCGGCCAGCGTACCGGCTGCTCGACCTGAATGCGGTTGATGAAAATGCCGTTCCCTTTGCGTGTGACGGTATAGGGCGGCGGGATATACCGTCCTTCGATGAACACGAAACCGTTCATCTGAGGCACGCCGTAGGTGCAGCCCAGTTCGTCCAGCGCCTGCGCCGACACCTCAGGCAGCTGCGCCGCAACGCGGCTGCCGAACATCAGCATCGCAAAAAAGCAAATCAACTTCCTCGCCATAAAACATCGTCCCCAATTCTTCGTTGTCAAGCCTCACCCTTATTTAAAAAAAAGCCCCACTTTGCCGTAATGCAGGATCTCTGGAACCTCACCCATGAGGTGGGTGCTCTAGTCGACGTCTTCCGGACTCTGCACGAGGCAGAATCCATTTCACGCCGCATTCAAACTCCCGGTACAAATTGAAGGTCAGAGAAATGCTGCTTATCCGCGTACAAAGCAGGGCCCACTTCGTTCCTTTGCCGGACATCGCAGGCCGCCCGGCTTCATTCAAAGATCAAAATCGTTTTAACCCTCACGCACCTCGACGTTCAGGTCCGACTTCAGCGCCTGAACGATCTTCGCAAAGGCCACGTTCACCTCTTGATCCGTCAGCGTCCGATCCTGAGAACGGAACTCGAGGGCATAGCCCATGCTGCGTTTTCCTTTGCCAATTTCTTTTGACTGAAAGATATCAAAAAGCCCGATTCCGGTCAATTCTGCCGGCGCCACTTTGCGGACCGCGCAAACCACATCACGGTGCGTCACGGACGCCTCGGCAACAAACGCGATGTCGCGCCGCACGGCCGGGTACTGCGGAACCGGCTTGATCGGCGCCACCGTTGACACGCCCGCCAGCAGCGGGGCCAGACGGATCTCGGCCAGCGGCATAGGTGACGTCATCCGCCACTGGTGCCGCAAGGCCGCGGAAACCAGGCCCATGCCGCCGACGCGTTCGCCGTTCAGAAGGATCTCGACCGCCCAGCCCGCCTCCATGGCGGGGTGCTCGCACCGCGCGAACGCCACGCTGCCCGCATGCAGCGCCGCGACCAGCGCCTCCACCGCGCCCTTGAGCCACAGCAGCGCCTCTTCGTTGGTCACCGTGCGCCGCCGGTCGATCGCCGCACGGCCAAACGGCCCCATCAGCCCCAGCGAAACGCGTTCCTCCTCGCCGGGCTGGCCGGCCGCATCCACAAAAAAGACCCGGCCCATCTCGAACAGCGCCGCGCTCTCCACCTGACGGGACGCGTTGCGGCCGAGCGATCCGGCCAGCTGAGGCAACAGGGAATCGCGTAGCACTCCGTAGTCGGCGCTGACCGGATTCGGCAGCACAGCCCGCGCGCCCGCATTCCGTTTGTCGAACGCATCCAGTTCCTGCGCGGAGAGGAAACTGTAATGCATCGCCTCGGAAAAACCCAAGCCCAACAAGACCTGCCGGCAGCGCGCCCGCGCATAGAACGGGCTGTCGTCCAGCGTCGAGACCGCGGTCGAATCCGGCATCTTGTCCGGAATCGCGTCGAGGCCGTGCACCCGCGCGATCTCCTCGATCAGGTCCGCCTCCAGCGTCAAATCCAGGCGGAAAGAAGGGATCCTGAACGTGGCGCCAACCGCGTCGCGCTTCACCGCCTCTAATCCCAGCGACGTCAGGATGCCGACCATTTCATTTTCCGGCAGCGCGACGCCGACCACGTCCTGCGCGCGTTTGAACCGCAGCGCCACCTCGCCCGGCCTGAAGCCCCGGTTGTCCACGTCGATCACGCCTCTGGCAACCTGCGCCTGACCATGCTCAGCCAGCAACGACACCGCCCGGCGGCTCGCCCAGTCGGCCAATTCCGGATCGACACCGCGCTCGTACCGGCGCGACGACTCCGTCGAAAGGCCCAGTCTCGTGCCGGTGAACTTGGTCGAGGCCGGATCAAACAGGGCGCTCTCCAGCAGCACGTGCTCCGTGCCCGCCGCGATCTCGCTGCCCTCGCCGCCCATCACGCCCGCCACCGCGCTCGGCACCCGGGCGTCCGCGATCACCAGCATGCTCGGGTCTAGCGTGCGCTCCACGCCATCCAACGTCTTGATCTTCTCTCCCGGCCGGGCGCAGCGCACCACGACCGTGTTCTCGGCCAGCGTGCGGTAATCGAACGCATGCAGCGGTTGGCCGCACTCCAGCATCACGTAGTTGGTCACGTCGACGGTCAGGCTGATCGACCGCATGCCGCACAGCTCCAAGCGCCGCTTCATCCATTCGGGCGAAGCCCCGTCCTTCACGCCGGTCATGACGCGCGCCGTGTACCGGGGACACTTCGCCGGATCCTCGACCCGCACCTTCGCATAGGACTCAACCGGCTCACCGGTCTCCTCGAAATCCGCCTTCGGCAGACGCAGCGGACGCTTCAGGATCGCCGCGAGCTCGCGCGCGATACCGATGATCGACAGGCAGTCCGGCCGGTTCCACGTGATCTCCAAGTCGAACACCGTCTCCGGCGGCGGCAACACGTCGCGCATCGGCGTTCCCGCATTCAGCGAAGGATCGAGAATCATCAGTCCCGAGTGGTCTTCCGAAAGTTTGAGCTCCCGGGCGGAGCACAGCATTCCGAACGAGGCCACGCCGCGCAACTTAGCCTGCTTAATCGTGAAGCCGCCATCGGGCACCACCGCGCCGACCTTGGCCAACGGCACCTTGATGCCCGCCGCGCAGTTCGGCGCTCCGCACACGATCTGCAACTCCTGCGTGCCGTCAAACACCTTGCAGACGTGCAGATGATCCGAGTTCTGGTGCGCCACGCAGGTCAGCACCTCGCCCACCACAAAGAGGTCGCCGAGCGTCACGCCGACTTCTTCGATGGCTTCGACCTCCACACCGGAAAAGGTCAACTTGTCGGACAGCTCTTTGACCGACAGATCCGACACGTCCACATACTCGTTCAACCAACTGACAGGTACTTTCATGCTATGCCTCAGAAAAAGATGCTTGCTCGACAAAAGGCTACGCCAACTGACTCAGGAAACGCGTGTCGTTCTCGTACAGCCAGCGGATGTCGGGGATGCCGTACTTGATCATCGCGATGCGCTCCACGCCGAAACCGAACGCGTACCCATAAACCGTTTCAGGGGCGTACGCCCGGTCGCCGCGCGCGCGGTTGACGTGTTCGTAGACGCGAGGATCGACCATGCCGGCGCCCGCAATCTCGATCCAGCCGCTCATCTTGCAGACGCGGCACCCCTTGCCACCGCACACGTGGCAGGAGAAATCGACCTCCACGCTCGGCTCGGTGAAGGGGAAGAAATGCGGACGGAAGCGCACCCCCGCCTTGGAGCCCATCATCTCCTTCGCATAGTACGCGAGCGTCGACTTCAGGTCGGCCAGCGACACCGGTTTGGTATCCACATACAGGCCTTCGATCTGATGAAAATTCGCACTGTGGGTCGCGTCGGTCGTATCGCGCCGGTACGTGCGTCCCGGCGTGATGATCCGCACGGGCGGCATGTACTGCGTCATCATGCGGATCTGCACCGGCGACGTCTGCGTGCGCAGCAGCAGGTTGTCGGTGAGCCAGAAGGTGTCCGACGCGTCCATCGAGGGATGGTGCGCGGGCGTGTTGAGCGCCGTGAAGTTGTTGAAGCGGTTCTCGATGTCCGGCCCGTCCGCCACGGTGAAGCCGAGGCGCGAGAAAATGGCGGCCGTCTCCTCGATCACGCGGGAGACCGGATGCTTGGCACCGGGCGTAAACCAGCGTCCCGGCAGCGTGCAGTCGAATGTGCTTTCCTCTTTCTTGACGGCGCCGACTCCCGGCAACTTCTCCGCAAGCGCACTTTCGAGCGCCATGCGCCAAGCCTGGACGCGCTTGCCGAACTCCGGTCGTTCCGCCTGCGGCACGTCCTTCATCTGCTTGATGATGGCGGGCAGAGAACCGTTACGCCCGAGATATCGGATGCGCACTTGTTCCAGAGCCGCCGCATCGGCTGCGGCGGCCACCTCACCCAACGACTGCGCCTGTTGCGCATCCAATTCTGCAAGTGTCATATGCTCTTCTCTCTCCTTAAAATCGAAGGTGGGTAGTTTAGGCCAATCCCCCGTCGAAATCAATAAAACACGAAGGGTACAGAGATCGTAAAACCCCCGTACCCTGCGTGTCGCGCTGCGCTTCCGCACCCCTTAAGCGAGGTCTTTCATCGTCACGACCGGAACGTCCTTTTTCGCAGCGGACCTGAGTGCCGGAAGATTCTTCGGATTGAACCACCACCCCTTGTCCGCATCCAGCGACCAGACGGCCGGAGCCATCGACATCACCGTGGCGGCGAAGCCCTGCAGGGTCGCGGCCGCGTTGCCCGTGTGAGACGAGTTATCGGCCTCATTCTCGATCACGAACGGCCGCTCGTAACCTTTGGCCATCAGCGCCTTGAAGAATGCGAACCAATCGATGCTGTCGGAGCCGCCGAAGCCCGGCAACTTCGGATCGTAGTGGTGGCGGTCCCATTCGCAGGCCGGCTGGCAGACTCCCGCCTTCTTGGCGAGCTTCGCGTCGACCTGCTGCATCGGATAGAGCCGGCCCCACTGGATCGCGGCAAGGCTGTCCGCGCGGTTGCGCGTGCCTTTGATGTGGACGCGGTGCAGGCGCGAGAAATCGGTGTTCGCGATGACGGCCACGGGGTCGATGTTCTGCCAGGCGTCATGGGACGGGTCATAGGTCTCGCCATGTGCCTTGCTCGGGATCAGCGCGTACATCAACTTGCGGGCCGCGAGCGTACAGGGCAGGTTGTTATAGGTGGTCGGCGCAGAAGCCGGACGCCACCCTTCCATCGGGCAGTTCTCGTAGTTCAGCGTCACGCCCAGGCTCTCGGCGTATTTGACGATCGGCTTGAACACCTTGGCGTAGAGCTCGAGGTTCTTGGCGAAACCTCCGTCCTCCTTTCCCAGCTCATGGTTGTAACCGACGAACGTGCCGACGCAGACGTCGTTGGCGTCGCCGCCGAGCAAATAAGCCATACGGATCAGCTTCAGGATGTGGTTGCGGTTCGCCTCACACTCGGCAGGATCGCCGCCCAACAGGTTGTCGTACGCCCCGACCGAAATCCGCACGCCCTGGGCCGCGCAGGTGTCGAGGACTTTCGCGGCGTCAGCCGGCGAAAAGTGTTCGTAGTCCAAATGCGTGGCCACGTGGTCGCGACGCGTCCCGTCGCGACGGAACACGCACAGTTCAAGGCCCTGAGCGCCGGCCGCCTTGGCCTTTTTGATCACCTGGGTGAAAGAAAGTTTAGGAAAAGCCGACGTCATCAGCCAAATCTGGTTGTTCATAAATGTCCTTGCCCTTCGTGTGATAGGTTAAAACCGTCCATCCGCAATCAGTCTGAGGTGCCTATCTTCGCCATTCGGACCGGATTTGTCCAGCGTGAAAAAGAAGAAGGCTATTCCCTGAAAGGAACAGCCTTCTTGCATGAACCGTATAGGACTTCGCGTGTTTACGCGAGCGCCGCACGCGCCTTTTCGATCAAGCCCTTGAAGCCCTCCGCATCCGCGATCGCGATCTCGGAAAGCATCTTGCGGTTGATCGCGATACCGGCCTTGGTGAGACCTTCCATAAAGCGGCTGTAGGTCATCCCCTCGTTGCGGGTCGCCGCATTGATGCGGGCGATCCACAAGCTGCGATATTCGCGTTTGCGGTCTTTGCGGTGCACCGTGGCCAACCGTTGCGCACGGTCGACGGCCTCGGTCGCCTGACGGAAAAGCTTGCTGCGCGAGCCGCGAAAACCTTTCGCAAGCTCTAGGCGCCGACGCCGGCGCTCTCTGGACGCGGGTGCATTTGTTACTCGTGACATGACACAATCTCCCTGTTAGTTGCCTTGCAGCATGCGAGCCGCAGTTTTAGCGAACGTCTCATCAGCAACGGTGGTACCACGGAGATTACGCTTACGCCCGCGCGACTTATAGCCGTTCAGGTGGGACTTGCCCCCCTGTGAGCGCAACACTTTACCCGTGGCCGACATTTTAATCCGCTTGGTCGCGGACTTCTTGGTCTTCATGGTAGGCATGATGTACCTCTTCCTTGTTTGAAGCCTGAACCCGCAGGGCAGTCAGCCGTGATAGCCCGTACAGGAACACTTTTCCCACCTACACGGTGAAAAATGAAGGCGTATTTTTACCAAAAACGAACCACCGCGTCTAGGCTAAATCTTCCGGCCTCGCTTTTTCCATCCCCGTGCAGCTGCGAGCACCGGGCTTATCGCCGGGATACTGAAACGGCGGCACAAGGGCGTTTCCGCCCTGCGCCGCCGTTTACATTATTTGTCCGCGTTCTACCGCAATGTCATGATCGTGCCGTCCACAAAGACCAGCTTGACCGTGCCATCGGCCGCGAAAAGGAAGTGCCAACGGCTGTCCGGAAGGTTGGCGGGCATAAACGTCCCGGTGCGTGTGCCCGTAACCGTTGCGATCGTATAGGTCTTGGACTTATTCAGTCGATCCGGGTCCACAATCTGCAGCGTGAGGTCCGAAAGGTTTACGTTGCCCTGTATCGTGAGGTGGTCGCATGCACCGTCTTCGGTTACATCCGCCACATACGTGCCCTGCAACAAGGCCGACTTCAGCGCGATCGTTTCCGTGCCGACCGTGTACTCGCCGGCGGGCGAGATGACCGCGCAGAGCGTGCCGTTGGAAACCGTGCCTTGTCCGACCACGCTGTTCGTGACCGTATAGCCGTTCAAGTCAAGTATGCCGCCCGCGAGCACGATTCCAGTCCCGGTCAGCAACGCCTTGGCATTGCCCAGCTTAAGCGTCCCGTTGCTGATGACGGTGTCACCGCCGTAGGTGTTGATTCCGCCCAACGTCAACGTACCCGTTCCGAGCTTGGTCAAACCGCCTGTCGTCTGATTCTCGGCAAGGGTCGGCGCGCCGGCCTGCGCAAGGGTCGTATAGCCGCCGCGAACGAGCGAGACGGTCAACGCATCGCCGGCCTGATAGCCGAAACCCGGGCTCGTGACGATCAAACCGGTCACTTGGCCGAAGGTGCTGCTGTTGGTCGAGAGGTCGACCGTGGCGATCGCCGTCGCACCGGTTCCGCTGCCGCCCGAGATCATGACGACCGGCGCTCCGATGTAGCCCGCGCCGCCATACGCCACCGGGATAGCCGCGATGCCGCAGCCGGTCGGCGCAAGCAGGGGCTGGTTGACGGTGACGTTCGCGTTCGAGACGTCGATCACCGCGCCGCCGGGATAAACCGTCGCCGCGGTCAGGCCCTGCATGAAGGTGCTGCCCGACGTCGTCGCGCCGTTCGCCAACAAGCGGCCGCCGCCGAAATTGAAGAGCGAGGGCGTGGTGGTGCTGTTCGCATAAATCTGGTTCGCCAGAATCGTGCCGGCGTTGAGGCTGATCACCGACATCAGGTTGCCGCCCGCATTCACAATGCGGAGTTGGCGGGAACTGCTGTTGCCCAGCGAATCCAAGAACGCCGTGGGCCCGAGCAGGTTGAGCATGGCAAACGAATTACAGTTCGCCGTGTGCGACATGCTGAGATAGTTGCCGGGAGGCGCGCTGAGGCGGCCGCCGAAAAGATTGCCGACGCCGTTACCGCCAACCCACCCCCAGATCAGCCAGCCGCTGCTTGCGGTAACATTGACGGCCCCGTCGAACAGGTCAAAAACACCGTTATTATACGTCAGCACGCTGCCGGAGCCGCCGCCCACCGCAAATTGGCCGGCGCGGAGGGTGCCGCCGTTCATGCGGTAGTAGCCGTACGCCCCGTCGCGGCCGATTTCGAAGATCTGCGTGCTTCCGGTGGTCGGGGCCACCTCAACCGCGCCGCTGTTCTGAACAAGCGAACCGCTGGCGATTTGGCCGATCCCGACCCACGCGCGGTTCATGGTCACATTCGTGTTGACGATCATGCGGCCGCGGTCGGTGTTACCGTTGCCGATGTAGACGTCCTGCAGTGTCGTTGGGCCGTTGATCTCCAACAGACCGCCGCCCGAACCGGGGAGCACCCACACCCGCCCGTAAACGTTCGAACTGGAATTGTCGAGCACGAGTGTGCCGGCGTAGACGCGCAGGTGACTGTACTCCCCCGAAGGCGAGGCGCGGTTCGTGTTCACACCGGTGAGTGTCAGGGTGTTGGTGCCGAACTTGTAGAGCCCGAAGCCGTTCATGCCGCCCAAACCGGACACGTTCGCATACGTCGTGTCGACGCCCATGATCGAGTTGCTCGCGACAAACGCCCCACTGCTGTGGAGCGCGTTGAGCTGCTCCACCGTCCAGCCGTTCGTGCCGTCGCCGCTAAAGAGCCTCAGACCGGCACCGCCGGCGACCTGCACCTTACCGGGCGTCGCATGCTCGGGCAAACCGCCAGGAGCGTAGACGTGCAACCAGGCATTGCTGACGTAGGTGCCGCCGCTGTAGGTGTTGTTCGTGCCGGTGATCATCGAATCACCCGATCCGATCTTGACCAGCGCACCGGGCCCGCTGACCTCGCCAGCCAGCGTCAACGAGAAGCCGCTTCCGGCATCGAGCCGCGCGGAGCCTCCGCTCAGCTCGATCGGGCCCGCCCAGACGTTGATCCCGACACCATAGCCGGCCCGTGAGTAAAACCGTGCGCCATCCTCCATGACCATCTTCCAGCCGATCGGCACGGCCAACGACCAAATGTCGAACGTCCCCTGGTTCCGGACCGTCATGACGTTGTTCGGACCTCCATTGAGCGTGGTGTTGGCCTCCAAAGTGAAGGATCCTTCCCGGATATCGATGTTTCCGGGATCCAGAACAGGCGTCGAGGTCAGGCCTACCATATTCGAACCGACCTTGGTCATTGTGAAGCCGTTCATGTCGAAATAGGGGTTCGCTGCGGTGTTGCGCACATCCCAGCGCCCGCCGGGCAGCTCGCCGCCGAAGGTCGCGTCACCCGCCATCTGCAAAAACCGGAACGTGTTGTATTGGGATCGGGCAGACGAGTTGATGATCGCGCCGCGCCCGTTGACACCCGTTCCACTTACGGTGATGACTTCGTCGCCGAAGTTGGCGGCATTGTCCGAGCCGCTGAAGCCCACATCGAGCGTGCCGCCGTTCGTGACAGTCGTCCCTGCGAGCGCCGTGCCCAAAGCTGCGTTATTGCTCGGCATGAGCGTGCCTCCGCGGACAACCGTCTCGCCGTTATAGGTGTTGGCTGCCACCAAAGTCAGTCTTCCGCTGCCTTCCTTCGCCAGTCTGCCGTTACCGCTGATGACGCCTGCCAGCCCCTGGGTCAGCGTGTTCGCCGCGAAGATCAACTCACCTTCGTTGATCAGTGTCGTTCCCGTGTGCGCGACGACGCCGTTCAGGCTCACGGATCCACCGCCCAACTTGACGAGGGAAGAAGCGGACGTATTGTTTGTAATAGGCGTCGCAATCGATAGGCTGCCGTTCTCGGAGTGGTTTGCGAGCGTGAGCGCACCGCCCGCCGACAGCGGCATGAGCAGGCCGTCCGCCGTGTTCGTTCCGATCATCAGCCCAGCCATGCCGGATCCGATAATCACGTTTGAAATTTTCAGGCTCTGGCCGTTGGTCAAGCCGACTTTCGCATCCCAGCCGGTGGCCTGCATGAGCGAGTTGAGGCTGTTGTCGCTTTCGGCCGACAACGCGATGTCGCCCGAGGTGCCTTCCGCGTTGATCCGGACGATGGCGGCCGCATCATTCGGCAGCAGAGACGGACCCTTGGCGGAGATGTTGGCATAGGCGGAATCGTCCGCCGCAATCACGCCTCTCGCCGCCGTGTACGACGCCAGGTTCGTGCCGTTGTACAGGGCCCATGCGCCGATCACGGCATTGTCAGCCACCGGCGCCGTCGTGAATAAGATCCGGTTGCGGTTGTCCGGATCGCCAAGCGCCTCGCCCGCAAAATTCACGAAACCGACCCCCGTGCGGGACAGCGAGGCAAACGTCAGCGTCGAGGTCTGATCCGCATCCGCCCGAGAGCTTTCAACCGTGCTATCCCCCGCCCCGACCGAAAGCGCACCGGCAGTCTCACTGTAGTCCGCCGCGCCGCCCGCATGGGCGAACCGGAGCGTGCCGCCGTTGAGGGCCACGCCGGCTGAGTCTGAAAGCCGGTTGCCGTTATTCGCGTCAGGCGAGTTGGTCACGATGAGCGCACCGCCCGTGCCGGTATCGACGCCGCCGACGATTCTGCCTTCCGTGCCGCCGATCACCAGCATGCCTTGGTTGGCGTAAGTCACACCGCTGTATGTGTTGGCGCCAGAGAGCGTCCAGGTGCCGGCTCCATTCTCTTTGTAGACCGGAAGATCGACCGTCACACCGTTCTCGATGGCCCCCGAAAGCTCGCCGTCGCCAGCGCCCCACAGGCGGAGCCGGCGGCTGGTTCTGTCCGGAGTTAAGTTGCCAGCCACACTCAATTTTCCGGAAACCGAGTTCAGGACGGTATCGCCGTCGCCGTCGGTCAGGACGAGCGGGCCGAGAATCGTGTTGTTGCCGGCCTCGTTGATGATCGCGCCCGCGCGCTGGTTGCTCGTTCGGAACGTGATGTCGGCGGGAATGGTCAAATCGCCGGCGGAGCCGTCCAAGTGGAAGTGGGCGTTCACCGTCACGCCGTTGACGGTATTGCCTCCCGTCGCCGCCGTCTTGGGGCCAACACCCAAGGCATTGCTGTGCCGAAGGATGAGCGCGCCGTTTTCGATGAGAACCGCGCCCTTGAACGTGTTGTCGCCGGAAAGTGCCCAAGAACCGGTGCCGGTCTTAAAAATGTTGTTGGTGAAGCTGGCGCTGGTATCTGAAATCACGCCGGAGATTTCGCCGGTTGCGCCGGTGCTGCCTTGGAGCTGGAGCCGCTTGCTTCCGAGGGCGGAGCTGATGACACCGCCGGTCAGCTTCCAAAGGTTTGTGCCCGCGTGATCCAGATAAATGGTCGCGTTGGAGCTGGCCATGTCGATCACGCGGTCTGAGGTATCGCCATAACCGGCATACGTGAGTCCCGCGCCCGCAGTTCCGACACCCAGTTTGATGACGCCGTTGGCGGCGCTCGCAGGCGCGCCCAAGGCACTGGTTTCACCGACGTTTCGGATCGACGAGGCCCGCAGCCACCCGCCGCGCTCCCAGACCTGTCCCCCGAAGGTGTTGTTCGTGTTGAGAAGTGCCAGCGTTCCCCCGCCCACCTTTGTCAAAGCGAAATTCTTGCCGTCATCCGCGATCTGGCCGCTGATATAACCGGTACCGCTGTTGCCGCCGAGCAAACCGTCATTGCCGTCGGTCATGAGACCGGCCAGCAGAACCGGCCCGGCCCAGAGCGCGTTGTTCTCAAGGCGGAGCTGCCCGTAAGACTCGCCGGTGTTGCCGCCCTGCAGGGTGACGGCGGCGTTGTGCGCAAAGGCGGAGGAGCTGACGTATAGTGTCGCGTTGGTGCGGACAACGATGGAGGCGGCCGCGTTGTCCTTACCGTTCATCAGGACGCGGTTCGCGGCGGCGCCCGCGCCGACGCCGAGGTTCCACACGCCGGTGAATCCCGAGTAGTCGCCACTTAGCGTCGTGGTACTATACGGGAGGCCCGTAACCAAAGAAACGTTGTTGGTTCCGGAACCGCACAAGGCCACCGACAGTCCCGAGTAAACGCCCGGGGCCATCGTAAGGTTCAGCGTGCCGTTGTTCACGACCGGCCCGATGCCCAGCGCCTGGAGATTGCCGGCGGAAAGCGCGCCGCCCGCCGCGATCGAAGTGCCGCCTTTGTGCGTGTTGGCACCGGAGAGCGTCAGAGAGCCGTTGCCTTGCTTGGCAAGGCTGCCGCCGCCGCTCAGAATTCCGCTGAAGGTTGTGTTGGCGTTATTCCTGCCGACCGACAACGCGACAGGGAGCCCCGCGCTGTCGTCAAGGGCGAGCGGCATGATACCGGCGAGCGCGCCGAAGGTGAAGGCGCGGCTGGCGACGGAACCGTCGAACACGGGTGACGCGGCATTCGGAGTGACGGTGCTGTTCCGCAGCGCGTCAGAGTCTGCGAGCACCAACGGCCCGCCGCTCAGCACGGTCGCGCCCGAAAACGTATTCGCAGAAGCCAAAGTGACCGTCCCCGCCCCCGACTTGGCCAAACCGGATGCGGAACCGTTGTCGGCGATCGACGCGTTGATGGTGAGCGGGGTGGCGCCGTCGTTCACAAGGGTGAGGCCGCCGCCCGACGTGGCGGCGGTAAGCGCGCCGTCGCCTGCCGCCGCTCCCACGGTTACGCCGGCTTTGCCGGCAGGGACATAGACGCCGGTGGCCCGCAGCGTTTTTGCGGCCGTGTCGATCGTCGCCTCGGTCCCCGTGTTCTGCAGCACGCTGCCGATGGTGGTCGTGTCGGCCGCAAGCGCGATGGGGCCGCTCACGCCGTCGCTGTTGATGCGGACCGCACCGCCGGAACCGATGTCCGGAATCGTGGAGGGGCCGCGCGCGGCGATGTCGGTATAGGCCGTTCCTGCAGCGGCATAGACGCCCAGCGTGCTGCTGTAAGCCGCAAGCGCGGCGCCATTGACCGTTGCCCACGGTCCGATCAGGCCGTCGGCCTGACCCTCAATGAAAATGCGGTTGCGGTCGTCGGCGCCGAGGCCAGCCCCCACGAAATCGACGCTGCCCGCTGAACGCGAAAGGGCCGCAACCGTCAGCGCCGAGGTCTGCCCGACGGCAGCCCGCGAAGCGGCGATGACATTGGCACCCGCGCTCAGAGCGACCGCGCCAAGCGTTTCGCTGTAGCTAGCGGCTCCTGCGGTATGCGCAAATCTCACCGTGCCGCCGTTGAGGGTCAGTCCTGCCGCATTGCGGACGCGGTCCCCGTGATTGTCAGAGGCCGTGTTGTCGATGAGCAACGTACTGCCCGACCCGAGCGTGATGCCGCTCGTGTTGGTGACCGCTCCGGCGGCTCCGGTCAGGCACAGCGTGCCGCCGTTCACAGCCGTCGCGGCGCCGTAGCGATTGGGCTGAGTGAGCGCAAGCACGCCGTTGTTGACGGTCAGTGTTCCGGTGAACATGTTGGGAGCGGAGAGCGTCCACGTTCCCGTCCCCTCTTTCGCGATCGACACGGCACTGCTGGAACCGTTAGAGAGGGCGCCGCTGATCTCACCCGTGCCGGCCGAGGAGCCCAGCAACGTGATCGTGACACCCGACCCCGTCACGACAGAGAAGGGGCGGGTCAGGTTCAGATTGCCCATGCCGGCCTGTTCGAAATTGGCCGGTGCGGCGACTTCGAACAAACGGTCAGAACTCTCGCCGGCGCCGGTGTATTTCAGCTTTGCCCCGGTGGCGTACCAGCTGTTGAAGCGCACCCGATAGCCCGCTCCGAGACCGCTGTCCGTAGCGTAACGGTTGCCGAATTTTTTGGCACTGATCGTGCCCGATGCGTTCATGAAGACGTTGCCGGGGAAGTCATTCGCGCCGTTCAGCGCGAAGGTTCCGGCGATGCCGTTACCGGTGTAGAGTTCAAATCCGACACCGGTGCCGCCGGTAAGGCGACAGTTGACCGTAAGGGTGGAGTTGACGTCCGATACATAGTTGTCGGCATTGTCCTCTCCGGGGCGCGTGGTCAGCACCATCGCCCCCGTTCCGGTGATCGTGCCGCCGTAGGAACTTGAGAAATTCTCGCCGCCGAGAGAGGTCGAAACCGAGTTGGTGAAGATGACAAGTCCGCTCCCGATATCGAGCACGCTGCCCGAACCTCCGTTCATCCGCAGGAAACGAATCACGTTGGTCCCGGAAAGGGTGGTGACGGCGGGGCTGTAGATGTTGAAGTCAAGGTTATTGGCGTTGCCGCGGGTAACGTTACCGAGGAAGCGGGTGCTGCCGATACCATTGATGGAGATCACTTTGTCGCCCGCCGTGCCGCTGGTCGAAGAACCGGAAACGTTGCCGAGCAACGTCAAAATGTTGACCGGGTGGTCATTCTGAAAATAGTAGGTCCCACCGGCTTTGTCGGGGCCGAGCTGGATCGCCGTGTTGAAAAACTGATTGCTGCGGCAAGAAAGGGACATCCGGTAATTGCCGTCGTTGCGCATCACCAAAGTCTGACTGTTGACGGGTGCCAACCCGATGAAATACGTGCTGACATTTCCGTCAAAGGTGATGTACTTGATCGCGGAAAGCCCTGCGACGCTGATATTCGTGTAGTTGGCGCCGGTGCCGTTGAACGTGGCTGTATCATCGGTGACGGGGTAAGCGGTGTTGCCCGACCAGTTGTTGTTCGCGGTCCAAAGGCCGCTACCGGCTCCGCCGTCCCAGCTCTGGCTGGTCGCAGAAGCCTTTTCTGCCAGAGAAAAAACAAAAAGCAGGGCACCGATACTCTTCCGCAGACAGGCCGTTGAACGACGCATAACCACCTCGTGTTGTTGGACCACTACTCGCCCCATGATTTCCTGAAATGCAAATTAGAACGATTTCGTGATAATTTTACGCGTAATTATTTCCCCCGTCAATCCGCATCCTCCCAAGAGATCACAACGGCTTCTACCAGAAACTGGGTGAGCACTTCCCACTCCAGCGCTCCGATCGCGAGACGCGTGCCGATCTCGCGCGTGCGCTCCGTGACCGATACCAGCATGATGTTCATGATACCGATGCCGCCGACCAAAAGGCTCACCGCCGCCACGAGCGCGGGAATGACGCGCGCGAGCGCCCCGGCATCGGCAATCTTGAAAGGCGCGGCAACTCAACATGCTCAAGCGCCGAGGTGCACGTGAGCAGGTTGAAATCCTGAAAGACAAACCCAACATGGTTCCGGTGCGGCAGCGCGCGCTGATCGTGCGTCAGGCCGCCGACGTCGACGCCTATGATTTGGCAGTGCCGCCGCTCGACGTGTCCAGACAGCCGAGGATGTTCATGCTCGTGCTTTTGCCGGAGCCGCTGCCCCCCCCCCCCCCATGCGCAAGCTCGGCATTCCGTACGGCCGCACCGCCACGCGCTGGGAAGGATGAACCGGACGTGTCGCGCACCTCAGCGACTACGCCGCGGAAAAGTCTGCCGGTCGATCACACGGCCGTCCAGACGTTTCAGTTCCGCCGTCATGTTCCCGCCGGCCCGGTCGAACGTCAGCAGCATGTAATTGGAGACCGGCTCGCACACCACCGCCTTGGGATCCCGGTACACGTCGCCGGCCTTCGCCGCGCACGTGTTATAGTAGGGAAACCCGTTACTTTCCACCGCGCGTTCGGCAAAGTAGCCGAAACCGGTGATGCACATGGTGCCGCGGCTGAACATCGCATGCCAAGCGCCTTTTTCCAGACTCCGGCAATTGCTCCGCTCATTCAGCAGCGTCACCACGAATCCCGAAGTGGCGGCGCGCGTCTGACCGTCGTACCACGCGAACTGCTCGGAGCCGCAGCGGAAATCATGGCAGGTTTGGAACGTCGTGCCGAAATCGCTCACATGCTGCAGGTCGAGCGCCAGGAAGGTCACATCCGCCTGCGGGATCGTGAAGGCCCATTTCCACCCCACGTCCGGCAGCGCGAAGACGCTGAGATAGGCCGCGGCATCGACATCATACACCTCCGCACCCGCCCCGGGCCGTTTGTTGACACGCGGTCCGACCTGCTTGTCATGATTTCCGAGAATCGGCATGAACGGCGTCGACTCGAAAAACGCCGCTTCAGATTTCAGCATCCCCAAGAAAGGCTCGATGTAGTTCTTGTCGCCCGCCTGTTTAGGATTGGTGATATGGGCGACATTGTCGCCGACCGTCATCAGCATGTGCGGACGATCGGCTTTCAGCGCCGTGAAATCGGGATGTCCGGCATACCCCCAATCGCCGACCACGGCCACACGTACACCGTCTTCAGGGCAGGTCTGGAATCGTAGGGTCTCCGACTTCTGCCCGCCGCTCTCCACGCGATAAAACACCGCTGCGCCGCGTTGCGGCGTCGGGATTTCCAGATGATGCAGGCGCCGTTCGCCCGCTTCTGTGACCTCGAGAGCGCAGGTCGCATCCGGACCGAAGCACACGCGCGAAGGTCCCGGCTGCACGCTTTTCCAATTCACGACCGTTTTCTCAGGCGTCGCCGAACGGTGCGTCAACCATACCGCTTCGACCTGTGCTTCCGCACCGAACGAAATTCCGACCGCAACGGCCAACCAGCAGGCGAGACTCTGATTCATTTTACCTCCCCATTCTTTCCTTTCTTTCATGATATCCGGAAACATCTGGATTTCAACAGCAACTTTACGCTTCCTCCCCGGCCGCATCTGTGGCTAAATGTCTGTGACTCGTTCTGACGCCCCATCGAGCCTTCGAACATGAAAACTTCCGATATTCCCACCGTCAACCGGTTGCTGAAAGCCGCCTTCCACAGCGTGAAGGCCCCGATCATTGATCTCGTCGCCATCCAGACGCGCGATCCTTTCCGCGTCCTGCTCGGCACCATACTCAGCGCGCGCACCAAAGACGCCTGCACCGCCGCGGCGTGCGCACGCCTGTTCGGCAAGGTCACGACGCCGGACGACTTGCGCCGCATCCCGCTCGACGAACTCGAACGGACCATCTACCCCGTGGGATTCTTCCGCGACAAAGCCCGCCACATGAAGGAACTTCCCGACGTCTTGGACGCGAAATTCGGCGGCG